>JBKKCB010000076.1:0-4696 GCA_046713545.1 Hyphomicrobiaceae bacterium
CGCCAGCAAGGCCTCGCGCCGCCATGCGCCGATGGCGCCCGGCACAACGGTGATCCCGTTCACGACCTCGAGCGCGCGGCGATCGAGATTCTGATTCGTGACGTATTCGAGCGCCTGGAGCCGCGTGATGAGATTGACGCGGTTGCCGACGACGGCGTGACCGGCCACGGCCGCCACGGCCTCATCGCTGAAGTGCCGCACGAGCAGACGCAGCGCATCCGGCGCAAAGAGTGTGTCGGCATCGAGCGTGACCACGATGTCCGCATTCGTGCTTTCGAGCGCCAGATTGAGGGCAGACCATTTGCCGCCATTGCTCTTCCGGATCACGCGCACGCGCGGTTCGGTCTTGAACGTGCGGCGGACGACGTCGGCCGTGCCGTCCGTCGAGCCATCGTCCACAACGAGGATCTGGAAGTCCTGCATGTCAGCGGCCAGCATGGCCCGGACAGAATTGCAGATGACTTTTTCCTCGTTGTAGGCCGGAATGATGACGGCCACGGATTTCGGCATCCACGCGGAGTCGGCCCGCTTCTTGGCGCGGCGGGCGTGCACGCTTGCAAACACCAGAACCCAAAGCAGCCGGATCGTGCCCAGCGCAATGCCGAGATAGAACAGCACGTAGGCAATCGAATTGATGCCGCTGAACAGGGCAAAGCCCGCCAGGTTCAAGGAAACGACCAGGGCCTCGTCCGAATTGACCCGGGGCATGACTTCGTCGCGCTTCAGGCCCAGCAATTCGTGGATCGTAACGAAGCGGTATCCCTCGGCCCTCAGCGTGTCGATGATCTCCGGCAGCGCCGCGATGGTCGGTGCGCGAATCCCGCCGGCGTCATGCAGCAGGACGACGTTGCCGTCACCGCGCTTTGCCGCTTCGACTGTGCTCGAGACGATCTGCCGGGCGAACGGACGATGCCAGTCCTTGGGATCGATGTTCATGCCGATCGTCAGGTATCCGAGCGAGCCTGACACGCGCAGGGCCTCGGCTCCGTCGATCGTCTGCGGCTCGAGATCGGCCGCGTATGGCGGACGAAACAGCCGGGTGCGAGCGCCGACGGTCGCCTCCAACAGGCGTTGCGTGGCGTTGATCTCGAATTTCAGATGCTCGGTTGATACTTCCGCCGAGTTGACGTGCGTGAAGGTGTGATTGCCGATATCGTGGCCTTCGCGGTACATGCGCTGGATGAGATCAGTGTTGACGACACCCGCGGAGCCGACAATGAAGAACGTCGCCTTCACGCCCTTCTCGGACAGAATGTCCAGCACGCGGGGCGTGTAAACGCGATCGGGACCATCATCGAACGTCAGCGCGATGACCTTGTCGTCTCGGGCGCCCCAGCGGGTCACCGTCATCGATTTCGGGAACGCGGTGATCTGCTGATCCGTGATCAGGTTGTGGGCCGCGTCGAACGCCAGCGTGCGACTGCCACGCTCATGATTCCCGCTGACATCCAACACTTCGCCCTTCCCCTTGTAGAGAAGGTCGTAGCCCGAATGCATAACCTTGACGGCGTCCAACGCTGCATCGTCGGACAGGCGTCCACGTCCGAAAACCTCCCAGATGCCCGGATCTTCGGTTCCCAGCCGCCAGAGTGCCAGGCCGGCCGGGCGCATGGCCAGTGCCGCCGCGACCTGGTTGTAGCCCGTCACGCCATCGAGATACCAGACTTGCTGCTGAATGCCTTGAGCCTCGTCAACGTAAGTGAACGTCGGGTTGAGCGAGGTGGGATCAAAGCGCAGCTTGGCGCCGGACTCGGCCAGCAACTCCCAGGCTTCCTGGACGGAGATCTCCGCGCCTTTGCCTGAACCGGCCCAGTTGTATCCGTACGAGCCAATGCTGACGATCAACTTGCTGGCGTCAATATTCTTGAAGCGCGCATCGAGCTGTGCCTCAAACCAGCCCTGCCCGGCGATCGGTCCCGGAACGCCGGCGGCGATATGCTCGTCGTAAGTCATGAGGATCAGGCGGTCGGCTGAGGCAGCCAGACTCTGATAATCGTAATCGTCGTCGTCCGCGGGAACTTGAACAAAAATCTGGAGCCGATCGGCACGAAATCGCGCGGAGAGCTCTTGAACGAGCGTTTTGAAATCAGACTGCCCCGTTGGCGGGATTTGCTCGAAATCGAGCACTGCGCCGTGGAATGAGCCGGCAACCACATAGCGGTGCAGGTCATCGATAAATTTCGTCCGAGCCCGGTGCGAGGCCATCATCTCAGCGGCAGCCGCGCCGTCCCACCGCTTGGCTTCGTTGTCGTAGTTGTTGACCAACGGATACAGTGGCAGATCGGGAGCATTTGCGCCGACCCATCGGCGAACCAGCAACTCCTTGTCGGGAGCGTTGCTGCGAATAGCGCCCTCCGGGCCGCCAAGGCTCAGCCATTCCACAATCAAGGCATCGAGAGAGCGGGCATTGCGCTTGAGCGACGCGATGCTGTTTTCATCCCACGTCACAAGATGCGCATAACGGGTCGCCGCAAACGCCGCAGAGGAAATAGGGTTACGCACATGCTCCCGATCGATGCGCGGCTCATCTGCGCTGGCTGGGGGCGCCGTCAAAGACGCGGAGAGTAGCCGCTGGGTCCCCGTGAGCTTGATTGTCGGCAGCACAGGCCCGACCAAGCTTGTCAGCACAAGGCATGTGACCAACACGCCAGCCAGCGACAATGCTCCCCAATAGATGGTGGAAACGATGTAGCGGCGATGCCCGTTAGGATCGAAGAAAATCGGACGAGCGGGTACTTTACTAAACACGCGCCTAACTGCCCGGAACGCCGGCAGCCTCTGAGTTGAAACGGGTGGATAACGCCCAAAGTCAACGAACGATTATCACTTGAAATAGAATTGCGATATTTAAACATGGACCTTTAGTAAACTAACGGGCGTCCCGGTTTGGTACACTTGATCATTGAAAAACTTTTAATGGATCAAATCGAGATGCTGCGATTATTCGGCGGTTTATCTGCTTCAACTCGGGTCTTTTCCGTCCCAAAATGAATATTATCCACTATCCCAATCATCAGCGCGCCATGGCAGAATGAATTGCGCGTTCACCAACGCAAAACGGCATCCACCCGCTTGACCGGGCAGATGCCGCAACATTTCCGAAGTTTGATGCCCTAGATTCAGCGACTAGAAGACGGTCGTAAAGACGATCCCGCCATAGGCGCCTTCGCCGCCGCCGCCAAAGTTGCCGCCATTGTTGTCATCCAGGAACTGATAGCCGCCGGAAAGGGTCACCTCGATCGGCATGTTCGGTACCAGGCTGACATCAAACATGACGAATGCGCCAAGCCTCTGCGCATCGAAGCCGTCATTGCCCATCGCAATGGCTTCCGGGCCAAATGTCATGTGCCCCTGGTTGAGACCAACGCGCGCACGTGCCCAGTAGCTGTCAAATGCCGTGGAGTAGAGGCCGCTCAAGGAGAAATAGAGCGGAGACCCTGTCCTCAATGTGGCCACGTCTGCGGCGACCTTGAAACCGACCTCTGAGCCGCGCACTGGGCTGGACAAATCGTCGGGCGTCAAATCGTATGACTGGTAATCGACGCCGATGTAGGCGGCCGCCCAGATGTGCCCTCGGCTGATCTTGTAGCCGATCATGGCATCACCCTGCCAACCATCGCCATCAACTTTGCCGTTGGGGACGGCGACCGTATCATACTCGTAGTCGACATGGCTGCCGTAGAGGCGCAGCACGAAGCCGTCCCTGCCGATGTCGCGATTGAGCGCCACGACCAATCCCTGGAAGGAATAGCTGGCGTCGGTCACCATATCGAATCCGGAGAACAGGACCCACGCCTTGGTGCCAGGCGATGGCCCGAAATCATCCTTGACGCTGCCGCCCGCTGACGCGGCGCCGACCGACACTGCCGAAGCCAAGAGCGCTCCGGCAAAGCCGCGGCCCATCCTAGACAGAAATTGCATTTGCCCATCCCATCGCATCTTGGCCAATTTCCACGCCGCAAACTCCCTGCGCGAGAAGGCTGTGATTCGCTCTATAAAGCAATTAATCGCGTTGCAGCGGGCCGCCCGGGAGCCGTTTCACAGGGATTTGGGAAAGCATCTGTGACTTTCTTGCCTGCCGTGCACGCGGCGGCGTGGCTTGATCTAGCTATCCTGCTCTCGCCGCGAGCGGCCAACCGTCAGCGTCAAAGCGACAGCCGATGCAAGTACGGAAACAGCGACAAGGGTCAAGGCCATGCCCGGTGTCATTGCAAGAGGAAACAGCGAAACTGCCGCTGTCGCAACGGCGAGCGCCAGTGCCGTCATGAGGAGGCTGGCAACGGCCCGGCCGACCAGTATGCCCGTTGAGGGAAGAGGTGCGGCCGGTCTCAGATCACCGATGGCAAAAAACCCCAGCCCGGCGTGGCACAGCGCAACGGCTGCAACGCCCAGCCAGGCCAAGCCCTTGATCTCACTTGGTCCATGAAGCGATCCCACCGCCGCACTGGCAATGTAGAGAAATCCGCCTGAAGCAAATGCCAGCAACCCGGGATGCATATGCCAAGTATTCCACGATTCGTGCTCGACCAGCGACCGGCAGATCCAAACGCTGTGCGACACGCGATCGCCAGGGCGCAATCAATAGGGTGAAGGAATACACACCGACCAAAACAACACTGCAGACGCGCGCCGCCCGCGAGATGGACTGCCCATCTCACAGAGCGGCGACGCACAATCGGGGATCAAAGACCCCAGT
>JBKKCB010000077.1:0-4675 GCA_046713545.1 Hyphomicrobiaceae bacterium
CCGCTGCTGAAGCTCGACAACGTCATCCTGACGGCGCATTTCGCCGGCCCCACGTCCGACAATCACGTCGCGCGTTTCCGCAACGCCTTCGACAACGTGCAGCGCATGGAGCGCGGCGAGCCGCCGCTGTGGGTGGTGGCTTAGCGGCCCCGCTTTAGGCGCCCCCCACCCTGTCCCTCCCCCACAAGGGGGGAGGGGACGAAAATGGAGGGGCCGAGTCTAGGCTTCCAGACTCGCCAAAGCGCGCGCCTCAGACGTACTTTCAACGCGAGGTACGGACTCAAGGCAAATTGAGCCGTGCCCCACACATAGGGATTTCTGTTCTCTTTCTCCCCCTCCCCCTTGAGGGGGGAGGGCCGGGGTGGGGGTGAACCACACGCTACGCGTTCGGATGCGACCCGCCGGGGTTGGTGACCACTTCGACTTCGAAGCCGGCGGACCGCAGGCACGTGACCGTGGCATCGAGATGGGCGCGGTCGCGGGTTTCGATGACCACCTCGAGCAGGGTGCCTTTGGCCGGCAGGTCCGAGAAGATGCGCTGGTGCGACACCTCCACGATATTCGCCTCGGCATCGCCCAGAAGCTGGGCCACGCGCGCCAACTGGCCCGGCCGATCCACCAGATCGATCTGGAGCTGCGACAGGCGCCCGTCGCGCGCGAGTTCGCGGGTCAGCACGCCCGCTAGCAGCCGCGTATCGATATTGCCGCCGCACAGCACCAAGCCCACCGTGCGCCCCGCGAACTTCCCACGATGCGCCAGCACGGCGGCCAGCCCTGCGGCACCGGCACCTTCAACCACAGTTTTTTCAATGGTGATGAGCAGGCTCACGGCGCGCTCGATGTCCTGCTCGGTCACGAGCACGATGTCATCCACATAGCGTCGCACGAGCTCGGTGGTGATGCGGCCCGGTGACTTGACGGCGATGCCTTCCGCCAGCGTATCGCCGCGCATCGGCAGCGCCTCGCCGCGGGTCGCGTTGTACATGGACGGATAGAGGGCGGCCTGCACGCCGATGACCCGGATCGACGGCTTCAAGGCTTTGGCGGCCACCGCCATCCCTGAAATCAATCCGCCTCCGCCGATCGGCACCACCAGCGTGTCGAGATCAGGCACCGCCGCCAGCATCTCCAGCGCAACCGTGCCTTGACCCGCGATGACCAGCGGATCGTCGTAGGGGTGGATGAAAGTCTGTCCCTTCTCTTCGCCATGCTTGCGCGCGAACGCCGCCGCATCCTCCAGCGTGTCGCCGGTGACGATGACCTCGGCCCCGTGGCGGCGCGTGTTCTCGATCTTCACCATCGGCGTGCCGATGGGCATGACGATGGTCGAAGGGATGCCGAGACGGCTCGCATGATACGCCACGCCTTGGGCATGATTGCCCGCCGACATGGCGATCACACCACGTTTGCGCTGCGTCTCGTCGAGGGCCGTCAGCCGGTTGAGCGCGCCGCGCTCCTTGAAGCTGGCCGTGAATTGCAGGTTCTCGAATTTGAGCCAGACCGTGCAGCCCAGGATCTCGCCCAGCGTGCGGCTCGGATCGCAGTCCGACACGAGCACGGAGCCCGCAATCGTCGCCGCGGCTTTCTCGATATCGGCAAGCGTCACCGCGTCCGCGGTCGTCCCGGCATCTGCCATAGTGAGCCTTGCTTTTCATTGCGCTCAGTCGCTGCGGCCAAGATATAGTACACCTTGGGCGCGCGGGGCAGCCGGAGAGCGCGTTTCCGGCCGGCCAGGTATCCATAAGGCAAAGGCTTGGTCTAAGCCTCATCGGGTTTTCCTCATGCAACAGGTCGAGCGATGGCACTGAAGCGCATGGTTCTCGAGATCGGCATGGGCACTGACATCCGCGGTGCCGACAGCACCAAGGCCGCCGTGCGGGCGCTGCGCGACGCGCTCTGGCGCAACTCGCTCAGCATCGCCGATGCCCTGGGCTTGCCGCGCGAGGCCATGCGCATCGAGGTCATCATCGGCGTGCCGCGGCCGCAGACCGTGGACAAATCCGCCGTGCTGGCCGTGCTGCCCTACGGCGAAGGTACTGTCCGCGTGGTCGAAGGGGGCCTCGAGATTCCCAACGATGCGGGTACGGATTCGACGATGATCGCGCATGCCGCAGCGGTCGTCCGGCTCGACGTGGCGTGACGGGGAGGAGAACCATGAAACGTGTGATCCTCGAGCTCGGCGCCGGAACGGCTTTGCACGGCGGGCAATACACCAAGGCGGCCGTACGCGCGGCGCAGGATGCGCTGCATCACAGCTCGCTCTCGTTCCTGAAGGCATTGAAGATCGATCCCAAATCCATGCAGGTCGAGGTCACGATCGGCGTGCAGCAGCCGGGGAAGGTCGACGTCGAAGCGGTGAAGGCCGCCTTTCCCCACGGTCAGATCACAGTGAAGGTCGTCAAGGGCGGGCTCGACGTGGTCGACGAGGAGAACGACGACGTGACGGCCATCGCCAGCGCGGCCATTGCAGTCAGGGTCGATATCCCGGGCAAAGCCAAGGCTTAGGCGATATCCCGTCATCCTCGAGCGGGCGAGGGATGACGTGACTACGCGTCCTTCGGCAGCGCTTCGGACAGAATGGCCAGGCCATTGAGGGCGCGCGGAAAGCCGCCATAGGGCGCGGTCTGGATCACCGCTTCGACGATCTCGTCGCGCGACAAGCCCATATTGAGCGCGGATTGGGCGAACTTGCGCAGCTGGCCTTCGAGGCTCAGCACCGTGAAGGACGCAACCGCCACCAGCATGCGCTCGCGGTTGGCGAGCCCTGGCCGGAACCACAGCTCGCCGTATCCGTAGCGCACCGCACTTGGATAGAGCGCGCCGGTGATGGCGTTTCCGGGCGCGGCATAACCCTGCTGCCCACGGGCGCCATGCATCGCGGCCATCAGCTCGCGGCCGCGGGCATCCAGTGTCTCGTTGCTGTCGTTGCGCTCGGGCTCGTCCGGCACGCTGACGCCGCGCGCCGTAAACACTTCGCTGGCGCAGGCAGCCGCAGTCTCGGTTGTCGGAAACCCGCCGTACAGCCCCGCCTGCATGAAGACCTCGAGGATGGCACGCGGCTGCAGGCCAACGTCGAGGGCGGAGCCCACCATGCCGCGCAGGGCATCGAGGCGTTGCAGCAGTCCGAGCGCCGCCAGCGTACAGATCATGCGGTCGGGCACGGTCAGCCCTGGCCGGCCCCAGACGCCACCGTAAATGACCTCATCGGTCCAGTCGCCAAAGCCTGGGACGCTCCGCGCAGGCGCGGGCGAAGATTGACCAAGCTGCTCGCGTACGGCCCTGCCGGCTTTTCGCAGAGCGCTTCGGCTTACCGGCATGACGTTCGAAGGCCCGGGCTACACAAGATACCAGGCCATGAAAGCCAGAATGGCGATCACAAGCACGATCGTGGCGCGCATCAGCTTGTGGAAGAGATTGTACGTCTTCAGCTTGTCATTGACGTCGATGGACGGGTGGCTTCCAGAGAGATCGACCGACATTCGCCATGGCCCTTCGCTAGCTTCAGGATTCGAGCCCTGACCGTTTCCCACAATCCCATCGGGATGGAAAGCCCCTTGTCTGCCGCACGGAGCGGCTAGAGCAGGATCGTTTCGGATTGAATCACCTTGCCTTACGGTAGGCGCCTGGGCCGAAACGTGAATCCTGCTCTATGCTGTATGTTTAGAGTGCGATTCACGCGTCGCGGCGGAGCCGCGCTACGCGCGGACACATGGAAGCCGAAGTGCTTCCATGTGAAACGATCGCGCTCTAGGTGGCCGTCCGGCCACGAGGGCGGCTGGCAGCGCCCGTAGCCAGGGCAGCCGGCTGGCCCCGTGCGACTATGCTCGTGCCGTGTTTGGTCTTTTCCCACAGGTGTGGCGACCGCACGAGCTGGACAAGTGCCCGATATCCCGCGCCAGAGATCAACAGCCAGTAGACCGGCGTCAGAAGTGCCTGTTTCGCGAGTTCGGGCCTGCCCCTGTGGACCGCCGCCAAGGCACCGAGCATCATCGCGCTGGCATAGCCGAGACCCAGGTTCAGCACCGCAATCCACCACAGCCATCTCTGCACGGGACTGGCCGCCTCGGCAAACAGCCGGCCGTTGGCGCTCTCGAGGACCAGCAGCACGTAGCACCAGGGATGCACAAGAACGGAGAGCAGAATGCTGCCCATCAGCACGTGCAGTCCGAGCCATCGCTTCCAGCCGAGCTCGCGCAGAATGCGGCGGGGCTCGCGGTTGTGGACGAGATACGTCTGCATCCAGCCCTTATATCTCTGTTCGTAGAGATGCGCAGAAGTCCTCGGCCGTGCGTTTTGTGTTGGGTGGACTTGAGTTTATTGTTTGCGTTGGTTCACGGCAGTTCGCGAGGTGCAGCTAGATTTGTTGCGACAGTGTTGCGACGTGGAGTGTGAGAATGACTGGTGGATCAGGGCTTACCCGAGGCGTACTTGCATTGACGCATCGTGCGATTGGGTCACTAAGGCCGACGACGAAGCCGTTCCGTGTGCGATATGAACGCTGCTTCGGCTTAGCGATCCGCGTGGCGCCGAGCGGCCATAAGACCTGGGACCTCGCCTATCGCATTAGGGGTACTGGGCGCGTCCGAAGACTATCGCTTGGCGGATTTGCAGATGTCACACTTGAGCAGGCTCGGGAACGCGCGAATCAGCTTACAAGTGCGGCGCGAAGGGGAAG
>JBKKCB010000078.1:0-16107 GCA_046713545.1 Hyphomicrobiaceae bacterium
CGTTTTATCAGAGCCCCCACCGCGCACCCGGCGACGAGTGAGGCACGGGCAATTGCCTAACGTCTTGAAAATATTGGATGCGGGGACAGGATTTGAACCTGTGACCTTCAGGTTATGAGCCTGACGAGCTACCGGGCTGCTCCACCCCGCGTCACCATCGTGGCCGCCAGCATCGTCTTGGCGGCAAGCCTCAGCGGCGCCGTTATAGCAGCTTTTGGCGGACTGTGAACTGCATTGTTGGGCGTTCCGATTTTGCCGCATGTGACCGCGGGCGGCGGGTTGCTCGGACACTTGGGTGCTTCGTCCGGCACACGCGGCCGAGGCACGCCGGTTGAAGCCGACCCGATGCAAGCTGCGACCGGATGGATTGGGTCAGGTCAACGGCACGGCACACCTGCGGGGCCTTCTGCTGGGTGCGGCGCGTTTTCGGTCCCTGCGGCTCAGGTCTGCCGGCGTGCGGGCGGTGCCGGCTGCGCGGCGGTGAGGGGCTGTTCTTCCGACCTTCCCCGCCAGATGAAATGAATGTTGCGCGCATAGATCAGCAAGCCGCCGCCCTGGCCCAGAATGAAGACGGGGTCCATCCGGTAGATGGCGTAGGCGAGCAGCATCAGTCCGCCGGCGAAGCTGAAGTACCAGAACGCCTCCGGCACGATGGAGCGCCGCGCGCGCTCGCTCGCCAGCCATTGCAGGATGAAGCGCATCGAAAACATCATCTGCGCCGACAGACCAATGGCTAACCAGACGAGTTCGGTGGTGGGGGTGGTGGCCCACCAAGTTGCAAGCTTGGACACATCCATCAGGCGCACCGTGCTGCGGCCGTGCCGGCGCCGGGCCGGGCTGGCGGTTGTTCGCGTGATCGCATTGTCAGGCCACCGATGTCACGTGCGATCGCCGGCGCGCCGGCCTGCATCGCCGCGGCGGCCCATGCGGCTGGCCAGATCCGAGACCTGGCGGCCTTCGGGCAGATCCTCGACAATCATCGGTACCCTGGTGCGTTTTCGGATCCAGCTTACGCCGATCAGGTCGTAAATGCCGATCAGCGCGCGGCCGAGATTGCTGTATTTGGACGTGCCCGCCATGCGCGGCCGGTCGCTGACCGGCACGTAGGCGGTGCCATGTCCGTACGTCTGGAACAGGGCCGGCAGATAGCGGTGCATGCCGCTGAAATAAGGCAAGCGCAGGAACGCCTCGCGCCAGAACACCTTGATGCCGCAGCCGGTGTCGGGGCAGTCGTCGCGCAAGACGCGATCGCGGATCCAGTTCGCCGCGCGCGAGGCGAGGCGTTTGGAGCTGTCGGCCTGCCGGTCCGTGCGAATGCCGCCGACGAGGGCCGGGCCGCTGCCGCCCGGAGGCGAGAGGCGGTCGATCAGCCGCGGCAGATCGCGGGGGTTGTTCTGGCCGTCGCCGTCCATGGTGGCGATGACGGGGCTGGTGGCCGCAAACACGCCGGTGCGGATGGCGGCACTTTGCCCGCTGCGCTCGCCATGCCGCAGATAGCGCAGACCCGGAAGCGTTTCGCGTGCCAGCAGGGTCTTGATCTCCGCCGCAGTCGCATCGGTGCTGCAATCGTCCACGACGATCACTTCGGCAAGGATGTCTTCCGGCATCGCCGCGTAGGTCTCTTCGATGAGCCGGCCGATGTTGCCGGCCTCGTTGAGCGCCGGAATCACCACGGACACCCGCATATCGATCAGCTCCTTACGGAACGGCAGCCGAGGCACCATCATGCCCCTGGATGCCGTAAGATGGCCGCTCCGCCCCGAGCCCATCCATCGGCCAACCCGTCGCACCACTCATATCAAGCTTTCTCCGGTGCACTCAACCTAGTAAATGGGCCCAGAGTAGGGCCCATTGGGGACAGTGCGATAGCGACCTTCATGCGAGACGCAGGCAGCGGCACATGAGCACGGCCGTGGTGGATGAGCGCAGACCCGAAGCGCGCACGGGAGCACCGGTTGTTCTGTGGGGCGGGCTCGCCTTGCTGCTGGCCGTGCGGCTGGTGGCGCTCAGATACAATGCGACGGACCTGTTCTTTGATGAGGCGCAGTACTGGTCGTGGAGCCTCGAGCCGGCCTTCGGGTATTATTCCAAGCCGCCGCTGATCGCCTGGATCATCGGTGCCGCGACGGCGGTGTGCGGCACCAGCGAGTTCTGCATCCGGCTGCCGGCCCCGCTGTTCCATACGGCCACCGCGCTCGTGATCTACGGCATTGGGCGCCGCCTGTATGGACAAAGCACGGGCGTGTGGTCGGCGCTGGCCTTCGCCACGCTGCCCGGTGTTTCGGTGTCGGCGGGCATCATCTCTACCGACGTGCCGCTGCTGTTCTGCTGGGCGCTGGCGCTGCTCGGGTTCATCGGCTTGAGAGAGACGCCTGCGTGGTGGCCGGCCGTGCTGCTGGGCATTGGGTTCGGGCTCGGCCTGAACGCCAAGTACGCGATGGCCTTTTTTGCGCTCTCCATGCTGGTCTATGTGGCGATGACGCCGGCTGCACGGACCCTTCTGCGCGATGCGCGGCTGTATGTGGCGCTGGGCCTCGGAGCCGCGCTGATCGCGCCCAACCTCGTCTGGAACCTGTCCAACAGTTTTGCCACGTTCTCGCATACCGCCGACAACGCCAAATGGGGCGGGGCGCTGTTCAATATCGGCAAGGGCTTCGAGTTCCTGGGCGCGCAGTTCGGCGTTTTCGGCCCGGTGCTGTTTGCGGCGCTGATCGCGACGACATGGACGGCGTGGCGGCAGCGATTGCCGGAGCCGGACCGCCTGCTGCTCGCCTTCACGCTGCCCGTCCTGCTGGCGGTGACGGCGCAGGCCTTCGTGTCGCGCGCGCATGCCAACTGGGCGGCGACGGCCTATGTGGCCGGGACGGTGCTGGTGGTCGCGGTGCTGCTGCGGACGCAACGCCGTGGCTGGTTGACGGGCTCATTCGTCGTGCATATCGCGCTGGTGGCGGTGATTGGCCTGGCGGCGTGGCAGGCGGGTCAGTTCCGGCTGCCGTTCGGCGGCGATCCCTTCGCCCGCACGCTCGGGTGGAAGGCGCTGGCAGGGGAGGCGCACGAGACGCTCAGCGCCGCGCGGCGGAATGGCCGCCCGTTCGGCACGGTTATCACCGACGATCGCGCCGTGACCGCGGAACTGCTGTATTACATGCGCCACGACCCGACCCCCGTCCTGGCCTGGCGGGACGGCGGCCGCCCGCACGATCATTTCGAGCTGACGCGGCCATTCAGCGGCGCCGCGACAGAACCGGTGCTGCTGATCAACGTCCGGCATGACGCGTCGCCGGTCACGGCGCGGTTCGACAGGGTCGAGCCCCTGGGTGAGCGCGCGATCCCCGCAGGGATGACGGAAACTCGCAAAGTGCGGCTGTTCGCGCTCTCGGGCTTGAAGCGCAAGTGAACAACGAAAGGAAGCAGGCCATGCAACTGACTGGGCGCACAGCGATCGTCACGGGTTCGACGTCCGGCATCGGTTTGGCCATTGCCACGGCGCTCGCCCAGGCGGGCGCCAACGTCGTCGTCAACGGCCTGGGCAGCGAAGCGGACAACGCGACGGCGATCCGTCAGGTGTCGGCGGCGGGAACGCGGGTGGCTTTCGATCCCGCCGATATGCTGCGCCACAACCAGATCGCCGCCATGGTCGAACGCACGGAACGCGACTTCGGGTCGGTGGACATTCTCGTCAACAACGCCGGAATTCAGCATGTGGCGCCGGTCGAGGAGTTCCCGATCGAAAAATGGGACGCGATCATCGCCATCAACCTCTCCTCGGCGTTTCACACGGTGCGGGCCGTGGTGCCGGGCATGAAGCAGCGCCAATGGGGACGCATCATCAACATCTGTTCCGCGCATTCGCTGGTCGCGTCGCCGTTCAAGACGGCTTACGTGGCGGCCAAGCACGGCCTAGCCGGCTTCACCAAGGTGGTGGCGTTGGAACTCGCGGAGGCGGGCATCACGTCGAATGCCATTTCGCCGGGGTTCGTGTGGACGCCCTTGGCGGAAAAACAACTGCCCGACCTGGCGCGGAGCAAAGGCGTGACGATCGAAGAGGCCAAGCAGCAATTGCTGGCTGGCCAGCCGACGCATCGCTTCGTCGCTGTGGAGGAGATCGGCGCCCTGGCCGCGTTCCTCGCGAGCGAGGACGCCAAGTCGATCACGGGCGCCAACTACTCCATCGACGGCGGGTGGACCGCGCAATAGGCCGTCGAGTTTGAAGAACTCCAGACGCAGCGATTGACGGGGCTATTTGTGGGTGATGGCTTCCGTCGACGCGACCGGATGGGGCCGGGGTGAGCGATCGCCGACCAGCGTCAGGCCCAGAAGCGTCAGTGCAGCGAACGTCAAGGCCGACGCGACAAGGATGTCGCGCCGCTGCTGGCGCGCACGATAGCGGTAGCCGCTGATGTTCCGGCGATTCTCCATGCGCTGATAACACCGAAATCAGCGCGCGTGGGCCAGAGCACCATTGGCCGCGCGACAGAACAACTCATCGCGTGCAGCGCACCAAAGCGTCGGTGCGCAAGATGAGACGGCGGCGGTCAAAGACCGCGCATGACGCAGCCGAAGACCAGGATGATATGGGCCAGCAGGAGGAACCAGAACTCGTTGCCGTTGACGAAGGGAATGGATGCGCCGAAAAACTTCACGATGAGCACAGCCACGGCGAGAATGACCGACAGCATGAACGTCAGAATGCCTGGTGCCTTGAGCGCCATGAAGAGATCCCCCGAGTTGGCCGTTGGCCCGAATACCCCTGCGAACGGGTATGCCGATTCGCGTGTCCCGAGGGACGTATAGCAGTTCGGCCCTCGCTGTGGCACGCGCAGGCCTGTTGCTTGTTGGCAACTGGGACATTCTGCGCATCCAGGACAGCGCGAACTACGGACGCGGCTCGGCGTAACGGAAGCCGGTACCGGTGACCACGACCTCGATCGCGCCGCTGGTGATCATGGGATGTGAGACGCGGATGCCCAAGACGCCGTCATAGCTCTGCGACCTGGCGCGCTCCTTCAGGTTTTCGAGGGCGACAGCAATGGTCTTGTCCAGCAGCCATTCGTAGCGGGTCATGCGCCCGCCGATGGTGTTGGTAATGGCTTCGCGCATGTCGCGGATGATGTTGGCGCCGCTGACCGCGCAGGCGTAGACGATGTCGCCGCGCACGATCTTGGCGTCATCGACCGTTTCGGTGGATACAAGCCGCATACAGATCCTTCACGACAACGGGGTGGCTGCCGCTAGTGTGATGATCGAGAAATTCGCCGCATCTACCGGCCGCCTCAGTGCGAATTTCTCGATCTGAATCACACTAGCAAGTTTATGATTCTTGTGTCCCTTTGGATTCCGAAGTTCGCTCTCCGACCCAGCCGAAAGCTCCTGTGAACTTCGGACACTAGCGTGCCACACGGCGACGGCCGAACATCAGGCGCATCAGCAACAGCAAGATGAAGAAACCGAGGAACCCCATGACGCTCAGCGCACCGGGATAGCGCGACCAGAGAAGCCATGGGCTGACCTTGCCGCCGCGCACGAGCGACAGGTCGGTGGCGAAGTCGCCGGGCTCGAAGATGCCGTCGGAGCGCAGCATCATGCCGATCGCGGCTGCCTGGTCCTGGCTCTGCAGGATGGCAGTGCGTACGCCGGAGCTGGCCAGGATCTGCATTTTCGCCGGCGACTGGCCAACAGCAGACAGCAGGCGGTTTCCGGCGGAGCGTTCGAGCCCCGTCATGTAGCCCGAAAGGGATTCAAGCTCGGTCTCGGGAAGAGCGCGCGCCAGACGCCGCAGGTTGTCGTCATCGAGCTCCAGAAGGGGCGTGCGCACCGTGGCCTTCAGGCCAGCCAGCCGGCTGATGGCCACGCGATCCTGCAACGTCAGGATACGGGCGAGGCCGGCCTTGGTGAACTCGGAGGGCGGGTTGCGCCGGTGGATCTCGTTCTCGATCACCTTCGGGAGCGAGTCACCCGCAACGTTCTGCCATTGAAAAGCGGTCTCGAGTGATCGTGCATCGCGCGCAATGTCGAACGCGGCGGCGGGCAACCTCTCGACGGCTTCGCGCAGGGTGCCGTCGCCAAGCCGCTTCAGGACGCCGGCCTCGCCCTCGCTCGCCAGGACGAGCGCGACGGTCTCGTCGAGGCGACCCAGGCTGGCGGGCTTGACCGTATCGAGGAACGTGCGGAAGTTTTCGTTCTTTTCCGCGAGACTCAGGACCTGCGCATGGGCGCGGCGGAAGTCGAGCCAGATTTCCACGACGCGATCGGCAGCCTTGGCCCCGATGTCGCGAACGTGCTCGGTCATCTGCTCGCTCATGGCGCGGGCAAGCTCCTCCTGGACCTTGTCGCGCGTGGCGGGTGACTTCATTTCCGTGGCAATGATCGGCAATACGCCGTTGCGCAGTTCCCAGATGTCCTTGGCGATCAGGACGACGCCGACGCCGCCGGCGACGACGGAGACGATGCGGCCGAGAACCGCTCCGACCAGCCGCTGACCGACGCGGGCCGCCATGTTGGACAGCTGCCGGCGCACCAGCAGGATGACGGCGCCCGTCAGACCCTCGCTCCCCTCGACCAGCACCTGCCCGGTGGAAATCTGGGCCGCCGCTTTCGACGGGTCGATGATGAACTGCCGGGTGGCATCCCGGCTGACGACGCCGGCCACGGTCGAGCCGTAGCGCGGTCCCAGAAAGGCCTGGAGGCATTGGGTTGCCGGCTCAGCCGCATCTGCGGTGGCGAGCTCGATGCGTTTGCCGACGTCGCGGCCGACAAACGTGGCGATGCCTTCAATGGCGGCGCGCATCTTCTCGGATCGCTGGAAGACCCGCTCTGCCGTCGATGTGGCAAGCTTCTCGGCGGCGTCCTTGGAGGCCAGGGATTCGATGAGCGCCAGCCAGCTGGTCTCCTGACGCAGCTCGTCAATGGCTTCGTCGATGCGGCGCGCCATCACGAGGTCGACGTCACCGCGCGTCCAGGCTTCGGCCACGACCGGCTTGTAGTCCATGTCCGCAAGGCCCTTCTGCAGGGCCTTGATGGTAAGGGCTTCGATGGCGGCGCGAAAACTCGTCTCATCGCGCGCCTGACAGGCCTCGTAGTCGGCCCTGGATGCGGCCTGCGCGTGGACGGGCGCGGGAACGGCACTCTGCAGCAGCGCCAGCGTCATCACGGCGGCGGTGATGCGCCGCGCGGATCGTCTGCACTTGCGACTTGATCGAGTCACGCTCTCTCACCTGCACTGCAAGGCGGCCGGTCGGGGTTGAATAGGACAGCCGCGAGCATAACGTCAACGTAAGCGGCAACCGTGGCAGCCGTAGGGTGGCGGAGAGCAAAAGTTGGCGCTGCTGCTGTTCCCCGCGATACAGTTTGGATACATGACGACATTGTTTTTTCTAATGATGTGCATCAGAACAATAAATTTGAATGGTTCCCTTATTTAACATATTTCAATCCTCGCAAGGCCGAGGAAATCGGCATTGCAAATTTTCATGAACAATCACTGGAGATGATCATGTCTACCGCGACCATGCGGCGCGGGGAAGCCGACGCCGCTACCGAGTTCTCAGCACGTCCGATTGCGGACTTCGTCAAGCGCGTCATGGCGGCGCGCGAGGCCAAGGCCACCAGCTATGTGGCCGGCTATCTGGCTACGTGCTCGAAAGAGCGCCTGATGCATCTCGGATTGAGCGCTGAGGATATCCGTGCCGTTCGCACGGGCACGTTTCAGGGCGTCCGAGGCTAGGGACATCGTTGTCCTGCCTTCGCATTGGGCAGGCCAGTTTATCTGACAATCGAGTGTGCAGATCCGAGCTGCCGGAGCGGTAGCCCATCTGCGCCATCATCAAGGGAAGGCGTCGCGAGGGCGCCCGAAAGGAACTGTTATGGCCAAGACACTGAACTTTGAGAGCGATGCCAACATCGCGTTCGACGCAGCCGCACGGCTGCCGATACCGGCTTCGAGCACATCGCTGGTTGCCGAGCTTCTGACTGGCCCTGTGCGTCTCTTTCGCCTGGCACAGGCGGAATGGAAGCACAGGAGTGCGATGAAGGAGCTTTACGGGCTCGACGATCGCATGCTGAGGGACATCGGCGTCAATCGCTCCGAGGTCCCGAGGGTTGCGCGCTTCGGACGTGAGTTCCTATAACTAAAGATAGAGCGGGACGCTTCGGCCGAGGATTTGGCCCGAAGCAGTCCTGCTCTGACCAAAAGCCTGAGGCGGCGGCTGGAGTGGCAATTCCTCCGGCCGCCGCACCTTATTCAGGAAACAGGCAGGGAATAGAGACCTTTGCGGCAGCTTTGACTTGAACTGCGATTCGATCGCGCTTAATGCATCGGCTGCGGACAAACCGCTTCGCGCGGCGATGGGCGCCGTCACGTTTGTCCCGCAACAGGCCTTCGAGAGGTCAGACATGGGCTACAAGGTCGCGATTGTCGGCGCCACCGGAAACGTGGGCCGGGAAATCCTGAACGTGCTCGCCGAGCGGCTGTTTCCGGCCGACGAGGTGTATGCCATTGCTTCGCGCCGGTCCGTCGGCGTCGAGGTGAGCTACGGCGAGCGGACCTTGAAATGCCAGGACCTCGAGACGTTCGATTTCGCCAAGGCCGATTTCTGCCTGATGTCGGCCGGGTCTGCCGTGTCGAAAGAATGGAGTCCGCGCATCGCCGCCAAGGGCTGTGTCGTCATCGATAACTCGTCCTGCTGGCGCTATGACCAGGACGTGCCGCTGATCGTGCCGGAGGTGAATGCCGACGCCGTGCGCGGATTCGCTAAGAAGAACATCATCGCCAATCCCAATTGCTCGACGGCGCAGATGGTGGTGGTGCTGAAGCCGCTGCATGACGCGGCGACGATCAAGCGTGTGGTGGTGGCGACCTACCAGTCCGTCTCGGGTGCGGGCAAGGACGCCATGGACGAACTCTGGTCGCAGACCAAGGGCAAGTACGTGCCCGGGCAGGAGGTCGCGCCGAAGAAGTTTTCCAAGCAGATCGCCTTCAACTGCATTCCTCACATCGATGTGTTCATGGAGGACGGCTACACGAAGGAAGAGTGGAAGATGCTCGCCGAGACCAAGAAGATCCTCGATCCGAAGATCAGGGTATCGGCAACCTGTGTGCGCGTTCCGGTGTTCGTGGGGCACGCCGAGGCCGTTAACATCGAGTTCGAGAAGTCGATCACGGTGGAGGAGGCGCGGGCGATTCTGCGCGAGGCGCCGGGCATCGTCGTGGTCGACAAGCGCGAGCCGGGCGGCTACGTGACGCCCGTCGAGGCCGCCGGCGAGTTTGCGACCTATGTGTCGCGCATTCGCGAGGATACCACGGTTCCAAACGGCTTGGCGCTGTGGATCGTGGCGGACAATCTGCTCAAGGGCGCGGCCCTCAATGCCGTGCAGATCGCCGAGACGCTCATCAACCGGAAACTGCTGAAAGCGGCGGCCTGACGGCCGTCGTCGAAGGCGTTTTAGCGGCGGCGGCCCGCGGACAGGGCCGGCGGCGTGCTGAGCGCTTCGACAATGGTCTGCAGATCCGCAACAAACTGGTCGCGCTGCTTGCCGCTCAGCATGGCCAGGATCTTGTCGTCTACGCGTTTGACCATCGGTTCGGTCGTACGCAGGATGCGCCAGCCCTCTTCGGTCAGCTTGACGGCATAGGCGCGTGCGTCGTCCTTGGTGCGGCGGCGCTGCAAAAGGCCTTTCTTGAGCATGCGGCGGACGATATCGGCGAGTGTGGAGCGGTCGACGCCGGTGCGTTCCACGAGGTCGGTCTGGCTCAGCCCTTCGTTCTGGGAAACGGTGAGCAGGATGGCATATTGCCGGGGCGTCAGATCAGCGTCGCCGATCTCCAGCGCGAAGATGTCGCTGGCGCATTGACTGACCCGATGGAGCAAGTGGATGGGGGATCGCTCAAGGCGCGCCGAGCTTGACTCGCGTTTCATGTAATCCGATTTTTTCTTGGGTTTTGGTCTTCGCAAGGGCAACGCGGGACTAGCCCCACCTCAGTTCAACGTGATCCGCGGGCGCAATATTAGGGGGGTGGTCTCAGAGCGTCTACCCGCTTGATTTTCCAATCACCTGTGCCCGATCGTCATGGCTTGTGCCAGAGTGAAGCAGGCGGAAACGTTTCACACGTGCGGGGAACTACCGGGGTGGCTCGCAGGCGCGTCCTCGTAGCGGCGCATCAGGCCAATTTGCAGAACGGCAAAGCCGAGTGTCAGCGGCAGAATGCCGAACACCTTGAAGCTTGCCCAGGTCCCTTCGGAAAAGTTCCGCCAGACAATCTCGTTGAGCACGGCCATCCCGAGGAAAAAGAACGCCCAACGCAGCGAGAGCTTGCGCCAGCCGACATCGGTGAGACGCATTGCCTCGCCGAGGATGTATTGCAGCACGGGGCGCTTCAGGAGCAGACCGCCGAACAGGAACGCGGCGAAGAGCAGATTGACGATCGTCGGCTTCATCTTGATGAAGCGGGCATCGTTGAAGAAGAGCGTGAGGGCACCGAAGCCGACCACCAGAGCCGTCGTCACGATCAGGGTTGCGGAGATGTGCCCGAGCAAGGCCCACGATGCGGCCATAGACACCATCGTGGCGGCCATCAGCATGCCCGTTGCCCAGTAGATGCCGAGCGTCATGTAGGCGGCGAAAAATACCAACAGCGGTCCGAGATCGATTGCCATCTTGAGAAGCTGCTTGCGGTCGGGCGTGGGAGCGTCCTGCTGCATGGGCGGCGCTATTCCTTTTGAACCGTCAATGGGCAAGCGTGTTCCGGGGACAACGCGTGCTGTGGGCTAGTGTGATGATCGAGAAATTCGCCGTATCTACCGGCCGTCTCTGAGCGAATTTATCGATCTGAATCACACTAGAGCGCGATCGTTTCGCATGGAAGCACTTGCGGCTTCCATGCGAAGCGTGAATCGCACTCTAAACTTATAGGATAGAGCAGGATTCACGCTTCGGCAGAGGCCCCTTGGTTGAGGTGAAGTGGTTCAATCCGAAGCGATCCTGCTCTAGCAAGTTTATGATTCTAGCGTCCCTTTTGATTCCGAAGTTCGCTCTCCGACCAGCCGAGAGATCCTGCGAATTTCGGAATCGGGACACTAGACGGACGTCGTGATCCGGGCCGGCTGCGGCTTCTCGGGCAGCCGGTAACGCTGGAGGAGGCGCATCTGCCACCACATGAACAATGTCGTCATCGGCATCACGATGAAGAGCTTGAACAGGATCCAGATGTCGATCCCCGTGAACAGGCGATTGAGCGCGTAGAAGTGCGCGTGCTCGAAGCCGAGCCGCACCGCCTCGTTGATGATGGCCGTGCCGAGGAAGAACCACGCCATGTTGCGGGTCAGCTTGTCCCAGCCTTCAGGGGAGTAATGGAACGTCTCGCCGAAGACGAAACGGAAGAAATTGCGGCCCGTGCGCAAACCGAGGGCCAACAGCGCGGCGATCAGCGCGTTGAACAGGGTGACTTTAATCTGGACCCACATGGCGTCGCCGGTGACGAGGGTCAGGGAGCCGAACACGATGCTCACGGCACCGGCGATGAAGGGCACGATCGGCGGCCGGCCCAGTACGAGGCAGCTCGTGATGAGCGCCACGATCGTCGTGAGGATGAGCGCCCACGTCCCGGCGGCGATACTGTGAATGCCGTTGACCAGGAACATCGCGACCAGGGGCCCGATTTCACAGAAGATGTTGACGGTCTGGTGGGTATCGAACGGATAGTGACGTCTGATCCACTGCATTGACGAAGTCGCCTGTTCCCTTTGCAGCCGGTCTGCGATGGACCGGCCTCCCTTTTTATCGCAAATCCTTTATCCGAGTGCTATCGCGCGTGCAAACCCCTCGGGGTCGAAGGGCTGCAGGTCGTCCACACCCTCGCCGATGCCTATCGCATGCACAGGCAACCCATATTTCTCTGCGATGGCAACAAGAATGCCACCGCGTGCGGTGCCGTCCAGCTTGGTCATGATAAGGCCGGTAACACCCGCGCGCTCGCGGAAGATCTCGACCTGCGACAACGCGTTCTGGCCCGTCGTGGCGTCCAGGACGAGCAGGACATCGTGGGGGGCAGAGGGATCGACCTTGCGCATGACGCGGACGACTTTCTCGAGTTCGTCCATCAGCGCCTGCTTGTTCTGCAGCCGGCCGGCGGTGTCGATCATGAGGATGTCGTGCCCGCCGGCCTGGGCCTCTTTCAGGGCATCGAAGACCAGCCCGGCCGGATCGGCGCCGGCCTGGCGGGTGATGAGGGCCGTTCCGGTGCGCTCCGACCAGATCCTCAGCTGGTCGATGGCGGCGGCACGGAACGTGTCGCCGGCCGCCAGCATGACCTTCTTGCCGCTGCGCGTGAACTGCTGCGCGAGCTTGCCGATGGTGGTGGTCTTGCCGGTTCCGTTGACGCCGACAACCAGGATGACGTGCGGCCGATGGGCGGGCGACACGGCGAGGGGGATGGCGACCGGCTTGAGGACGCGTTCGACCTCGGCGGCGAGGACAGCCTTCACATCTTCGGGTGAAAGGCCCTTGTCGTAGCGGCCCTTCGCCAGGGAGTCGGTGATGCGCGCGGCGGTAGCGACGCCGAGGTCCGCTTCGATCAGCAGATCCTCGAGGTCTTCCAGCGTGGTTGCATCAAGCTTGCGCTTGGTAAAGAGGCCGGTGATGCCATCCGACAGCTTCGACGAGGTCTTGGTGAGCCCGTCCTTCAGGCGTGCAAACCAGCCTTGTTTTGCTGATGGTGCCGTTTCGGCCGGCGTGCCGGGAGGGTCGACCGCGACCGGGGTCGGTGTGGTCCGCGCACGTTCGCCGGAGGCTGCATCTTCGACCGGCGGTGTAATGGGGTCAGGATCGGCTTTTTTCCCGGCCGGCTGACCCCGAAAAAAACGGCTGAGCAGGCCGCCGCTTTTCTCGCCCTCGCCGCTCACGCGCAGACCTCGCCTGCAAGCCGCCGGCCATCGTGGCCGGTGACGTAAGCCTTGGCCAGCGTGCCGGGCGGCAGGGTTGGCGGCAGTGTGACCTCGGCAAAATCCTGGGCGCGTCCGACACCGTTGCGCTCGGTCAGGACTTCGACCGTGCGGCCTTTCTGCCGATCAAGATGCCGTTCCAGAGCGACGGTGCCCGTAGCGCGGAGCCGGGCGGCGCGCTCCTTGACCTCCGTGCGCGCCACCTGCGGCATGCGCGCGGCCGGCGTGCCCGCGCGTGGCGAGAAGGGAAAGACGTGCAGGTAGGCCAGGTCGCAGGCTTCGACGAGATCGAGGGTGTTGGCGAACATGGCCTCGGTCTCGGTCGGGAAGCCGGCGATGAGATCGGCGCCGAAGGCGACATCCGGCCGCAGGCGGCGCACCTCGCGGCAGAAGGTGATGGCGTCGTCGCGCAGATGGCGGCGCTTCATGCGCTTGAGGATGAGATCATCGCCCGCCTGCAGCGACAGATGCAGATGCGGCATCAGCCGGGGCTCGGAGGCGATGGTATGCATCAGGTCGGCGTCCACCTCGACCTGGTCGATGGACGACAGCCGGAGACGCGGCAGCTCCGGCACGTGATCGAGAACGTGGCGCACGAGCCGCCCCAGCGACATGGCACCGGGAAGGTCGGCGCCATAGCTGGTGATGTCGACGCCGGTGAGGACGATCTCGGCATAGCCAGCCTCGGCCAGCTTGCGCACCTGGCGAACGACTTCGCCGGCCGGAACCGAACGCGAAGGGCCGCGGCCGTAGGGGATGATGCAGAACGTGCAGCGATGGTCGCAGCCGTTCTGGATCTGCACGTAGGCGCGGGCGCGGCCGCCGAAACCCGCGATGAGATGGCCGGCGGTTTCCGTCACCGACATGATGTCGTTGACCTGGACGCGTTCGCTGTCGCCGAGGGACAGGCCGGCCCAGGTCTCGGCCTTGGTCTTCTCGCCGTTGCCGATGACATGGTCGACCTCGGGCATGGCGGCAAAGCGCTGGGTCTCCACCTGCGCGGCACAGCCGGTGACGATGATGCGGGCGGCGGGATCGTCGCGGCGGACCTTGCGGATGGTCTGGACCGCCTGGCGCACGGCTTCCGACGTGACCGCACACGTGTTGACGACCACGGCAGGGCCGACCCCGGCGGCGGTGGCCAGATCGGCAATCACCTCGGACTCGTAGGCGTTGAGCCTGCAGCCCAGAGTGATGACGCGGGTCTTGTCGTCGCGCATGCGATGGCTGTGCCGTAAAATCAAAGCCCCGGCTCGGCGCTTTGGCGCTCGCCATCCCCGGGGCGGTTCAAAGTAGGTTCGGTCAAGCGGTATGTAGCGCGGAAGCGGTGCTTTCGCTAGACCGGGACCTTGCCGAGAACGGCAGGGTCCAGGGTTTCCTCGTATTCGAGCTCCGCCGGGCCTGTCATCCAGATGTGATTGTCGGCGCGCCATTCGACCTTCAGGGGACCGCCGGGCAGCGTTACGGTGGCGGAGCGGCCGGTCATGCCGTTGCGGGCGGCGGCGGCCAGCACGGCGCAGGCAGCGGACCCGCAGGCCCGCGTCAGGCCGGCACCGCGTTCCCAGGTTTTGACCGTAACGGCCGACGGCGAGACGACGTGCGCCAGAGAAATGTTGGCGCGCTCCGGGAACATGGGATGGTTCTCGAGCAGGGGACCGAAACGCGGCAGATCGTACGCCTCCACGTCGTCCACCCAGAAGACGGCGTGCGGATTGCCGACGTTCACGACGGAGGGCGAATGCAGGATCGGCTTCTCGATGGGGCCGATCTGCAGCTCGATCTTGCGCGTGTCGTGGAACGCCTCGGCGAGGGGAATGTCCTGCCAGCCGAACCTCGGCTCGCCCATGTCGACAGAGATGTCGGCAAGGGAATTGACGACGACGGCGAGGCGTCCTGCAGCGGTTTCGAACGCCAGATTTTTGGCGCCCGTCTCCTGCGACACCACCCAGCCGATGCAGCGCATGCCGTTGCCGCAGGCCTCGGCCGGCGACCCGTCGGAATTGTGGATGCGCACGAGAGCTTCGGTGCCCGGCATGCGCGGCGCGTGCAGCACCATCAGCTGATCGAAGTGCGAGCGCTTGTTATCCGCGATGGCGCGTGCCTCGGTCTCGGTGAAGACCTTCGCCGATCGCCGCAGGTCGACGACCACGATCTCGTTGCCGAGGCCGTTCATCTTGCGGAAGCGGATGGTGGCAGGTTCAGTCATGCATTCTTATATGGCCAGCAGGTAAGGCGAGACAATCGGTTTGCGGAACCGGCGCGGAACCGTGGTGGATTTCGGACTTTGAGGGATAGCCAGACATGATCAAGGCCTTGATGTGCGGCGCGATCCTCGTGGCTAACAGCCTGCCGGCGCTGGCCGTGCAGACGAAGGCGCCTGCCGCTCCGAAGTCGGCCATCACCGTGCAGAGCATCGCCAAGGGGCTGAACCACCCGTGGGGCCTGCAATTCCTGCCCGACGGCCGGATGGTCGTTTCTGAGCGTGCTGGGCCGATCCGGATCGTGGCGCGCGACGGCGCTATTTCCCAGCCGATCGCCGGGGTGCCCGCGGCCGATGTGCGCGGCCAAGGCGGCATGCTGGACGTGGCGTTGGCACCCGATTTCGCGACCTCTGGGCTGCTGTTCTTTTCGTTCTCGGAACCGCGCGGGGCGTCGAGAAACGGGACCGGTGTCGGCCGCGGGCGCCTGGTTCTGAGTGGCAACGGGGGACGTCTGGAGGACGTGAAGATCGTATTTCAACAGGACCCGCCGTTCGCTTCGACCATGCATTTCGGGTCGCGCCTCGTGTTTGATCGCAGCGGCAATCTGTTCGTGACGACCGGCGATCGCTATTCGGCGCGCAACGAGGCGCAGAATCCGGCCAATCATCTCGGCAAGGTGATCCGCATCGCGGCCGATGGCGGCGTGCCGGCCGACAATCCGAAGCTGCCGGGCTGGCGGCCGGAGATCTGGTCGATCGGGCATCGCAACGGGCAAGCTGCAGCGTTGCACCCCGTAACGGGCAAGCTGTGGACGGTCGAGCATGCGGCGCGCGGCGGGGATGAGGTCAACGTCCCGGCCAAAGGCAAGAACTACGGGTGGCCCATCATCACGTATGGGCGGGATTATTCCGGGGCAAAGATCGGCGAGGGAACGGCCAAGGCCGGGCTGGAGCAGCCGATCTATTATTGGG
>JBKKCB010000079.1:0-5695 GCA_046713545.1 Hyphomicrobiaceae bacterium
CGCGTGGAAGTCGGCGACCTCCTTGCCGTCCTGCGTCGTTACCCGCGCCTTCTTCCATTGCAGGCCCTTCGCCAGGATGACCGCGACCGGCCGCAGCGTGGTGGTCTTGCCGCCGTCGACCTTGATGAAGCGCCACTCGGTCTTGGCGAAGCGCACATCATAGACGCCGGGCATCACGGTCACCGACGACGACATGGGGGTGAAACCTCCGTGCTTTTCGCCGGTCTCGGAATCGACCACGCTCGCGTTGACGTGCACGCTGGGATTGGCGACCTCGATCTTTAGAATTCCCGGGTCGATCGTGGTGGTCTCGCCTGAACGCACCTCGATCCCCTTCCAACTCGCGGGCCCGAACTTCACCTCATAGATGCCTGCTGGAAGTGTGATCTCCCTGTGTGAGCTGTTGAACTCCCCTGCCTTCTGCCCGGTCTCGGCGTTGAGCACGGCGTGCGAGGCGAGCCAGGTCGCGGACGTGGTGCGCAGCTTGCCGGGCTGGGGCTTCGGCGGCAGGGTGACAACGCGCGTCTTGCAAGCATTGAGCGCCGACTTCAGCGTATCGGGCAATTCCGGCCCGACCGGCGCATCAAAGTAAGTCCCGCCAGTCGCTCGCGCGATCGCCTGGAGCTGTCCCCGGGCGGCTGTATCAACGATGAAGCCCACGGTGTGCACGGTGATACCCTTGGCGGCCAGGGCCTTCGCAGCCACCACTGGATCGCCCTGGCAGGTTTCCTTGCCATCGCTGACGAGAACGATCACGCGTTCCTTGGCGTCAGCCGGAAAATCGGTTGCTGCTTGTCCGAGCGAATAGGCGATCGGCGTGTAGCCTTGCGCCTTGGCTCCGTCGACCGTCGTGGTGATGGCGCCGCCGCTGGCGCTCGCCGGGCCAAAGGGGACGGCGAGGTTAGTGTCTTGGCAATCCTTCTGGCTCGCCGGCGACTGCGCGCCATACATGCGAAGTGAGATCTGCGCATGCGCGGGCATAAAGCCGGCCACACCCTTGATCGCGCGTTTCGCGACCACGATGCGGGTCTCGCCGTTTGGCAGTTTGGCGTTCATGCTGCCGGAGGCGTCGAGAATCAGGAGAACCGATCGATTGGCCGTGTTGCACGTCTGTGCCACTGCCACATGCGCCCAGGCAAGAGTGCCAGCCACGACCAGCAGGAAGGAACGTAAGGCGTGCATCGCGTGCTCCGATGCTGGGTATACAGATGAAAGCCGTAGAATATCTGTTGGCGCGCCGGTTTCCTAGAGGCGAGACTCGACACCGTTAGCCATCCTCTGCGCCCTCAGCTCCCGTCCAGGTCATGGATCTCCGGAAAATACAGGTCTTTCCAATGGGTCGGCTCCACCTTGATGAGGCCCGTCCGATACATGAACTTTGCGACGGCAAGGGTGGCATTGGGCGTGGCACTGAACACCATGTCGGGTGCGTCGAGGATCCTGAACAAGCCGTCTGCACCGATTTTGTCTCCGGTTACCTCAACGTAACTCTGCGCTGCCTTGCGCCGGTCGGCGTTGATCAAGGCTGCTGCCTCCTTCATCGCCTCGACAACGGCACGCAATGTCTTTGGGTTGGCGTCGCGAAACGCCCGCGTCGCCAGAGACACCCCGTTAGTCCCGGGGCCGCCATAGACGTCATGTGAACCTAAAATGCGTTGGATACCAGGTTTTGCGAGCGCCATCCTGTCATACGGCGGCGCGGCGAAATGCGCAGTGATCTCGCTCCCGCTGATGAGGGCTGCAAACGCGTCGGGATGGCCACGCGAGATTGTCAGGGCGTCGAGTCGCTTGTGATTTCCAGGCCCCCACAGCTTCTCCGACGCCATTTGCAGCACTATGGCTTGTGTCGAATTGAGCACGCCAGGCAACGCTATCCGATCCTTCTCGGTGAAGTCTGCTATCGACTTCACTGCCGGATTGCTGCTGACAAGGACCAAAGGCAACGCATTAAAGGCTGCAACACCCATGACATTGGTTGTGCCCTTCGTCAGGGCCCACATGGGCAGGAAGCTTGGCACGCCGGTGCTGGCGACATCGGAGGCGCCGGAGAGCACCGCGTCGCGAATGGCGTCGTTATTCGACAGGCGCGTAAAGGTCACCTTCGGCGCCGGCAGTCCGGCCGCCTGAGCATGCTTCTCAACCAGCTTCTCGTGTTCCATCACGGCAAAGACAAGAAATGTGAGACTAGGTCCGAGCACAAAGCGTACCTGGCCGGTCTCGCCTTTTGCTTGCTGAGGCATGATCGCCAAAATGGAGAGGAGCAGAAGCGAGGCCAACCGCGTCAGTCCACCTCGCACCTTGATGTGTCCAGAGCGCATCGCAATTCCTCCCGGTTTCACGTCTTGTTTTTCGCGCTCAACCTAGGTCATCGGCTGCCTAGTGCCCCGACCGCGGTTGCTGCGTTTTTGAGAACCTGCAATTTTCAGAAATTCACAAGCATAAGGACTATTGCAGGCCTTATCGCCAATCTGGCACATGGAAGAAATCAGCACAAACTAGGGGATTGGCCAGAACTCCCACCGCAGTGCATCATTACCGGATCTCGATCAATTTGCGCACGCCCGCTCACTGGCGGTTGTCTCTCTCCGGCAGATGGCCTGGCTTCTAAGCGTCGTTGTCGTAGGCTGCTGGAGGAGGAGCCATGTCCGGAACGGCGCATATTGAAGAAGGGTTCATTTTCGAACCTGAGGTCGTGCAAGCGCTCTCACGACTATTCGACGATGAGTGGAAAGTTATTGGGCCGGCGTTTGAGGGACAGCAGCAAACGTCTGTCGACTCGGTGCGCACCATTCTTGCAAAACTCCTGCTTCACATTGCACGCAAGGGCGTGACCGATCCTGACGAACTGCGTGATCAGCTGCGTCGCATGATGCGCCACGCATACGCGGGCCTAGCAAGAGCTTCAGGTTAGCGGACATCTGGCAAACTCCCAGGGCGTACCTTCCCACCCGTCTCTATACGGACACCCTGATCGCCAAGAATAAAGGATCGGTGGCCCCGCCACGCGCCTGGCGATAACGGGTTGTCGCTTGCAAACGGCTCGAGCCAATCGCGACGTTCACGCAAGCTGAGGTGGAGAACCGTCACAACGAGGCGAAACAGCGCTGCGCAACACATTTCAAACGTACCCAACCTCATTCCGGAACTAGCGACGATGGGAGCAGTTGTTTCTCGCGACGCACTGGCGTCCGCGGCGGATACACGGTCTATGAACAAGCTCTCACTTATTGTCGTCGGGCTCGTTGCAGGGTGGCTGGCCGAACAGCTCTCCGGCCGAGACCATGGTCTTGCCCTGAATTTGGTTGTTGGAATTGCGGGTGCGTTCATGGGCGGCTTCCTGGCCACCCGCGTCTTGGATCTGCGCTATACCGAGGGGCTCAATCCATCGACCATTGCAGTTGCCACAGGGGGTGCCGTCCTGCTGCTGCTGATTATTGAGGGACTCAGCAGAAACAGCGGATCATTTTAGATCGCGGTGTCCATCGACGCCGGCCGGAGCGACATTAGTCCATCGTATCAATCAAGCCCTGTCGCCGAGAAGCTGATCAAGATCCTTGAGGTTCGCCTGTCCTAAATCGACTGTCCCCTACCCCGTTGAAGCCGGTCGCTCCGCTATGCCCGTGTAAGCACGTCCCGCGGGCGCTATGCTTAACCGGATGAACGGGAAGTCGGGTAAGATGGCCCGTGAGACCGATTCGATGAACTGGGAGACGTAGATGGCCATCCTCACCACGGCACTGATGAACTTGATCATCATCCTTGCTATCGGGATTATCGTTGGGCTCGCGTTCAACCGCTACGGGCGTAGTTGGCTCGGCAGGCAGACGGCTGGCGCGACCGGCGTCGGCGACATCACATATGCCCTCGTTGGGATCGCTGGCTCATTCATCGGCTTCCATATCGCTGTCATTCTCGGCCTGCTACCGACACCCTTGATGCTGTATCTTGCCGCCCTAGCCGGTGCGGCGATTACAATATGGTTATGGCGTGGAAGGTGAGCGCCTGGGTCCATCCGATCGCAGGGCCTACAGAAGAGTCGTACTTCCGTCCGGCTTCTTCACATAGATGGCGGTCCGGCTCAGCATGCGCTTACCGATGGCAGCAATTTCCTCAATGCTCACGTAACTGCCGGATACCATGAGAATGGCGACTTCCTCCTTGATCGTCTTTCCCGCCGGATCAATCCAGCCGCCCTTGCCACGATGGATGGTGAAGCCGCCACATTTCTTCAAGGAGGCGTCTTCAATTGCGGCGAGGGCAATGGCAAGTTCAACGTCTGTGTTTGGTGAGCCATCGTTCTTGGCGCCAAGCCCGAATATCAGCGTGTACTCGGTGTCGCTCATGGCATCGCTCCTACAGCCTAAAGCTGTTGGCAGACTAACATCAACGATGGCCGATCAAGCCCGCCAATAGCAGCCGGCTCGCCCGGATGTCTGCCGTGACATTCGCCGCCCCGGCAGGGCGAAGAGTGTCTCCCAGCTTACGGGCTTGAT
Organism: Hyphomicrobiaceae bacterium; assembly: GCA_046713545.1. GTDB lineage: Bacteria > Pseudomonadota > Alphaproteobacteria > Rhizobiales > Hyphomicrobiaceae > CADEFX01. The sequence goes on from JBKKCB010000079.1 coordinate 4,494, forward strand.
ATCTGTCATCCGCACCCCCATATACGTCACATGCTGACGTGACTGCATCGGCGGCAGTCGGCTTACCCAACACATCACTCGACACGAGGCAAACATAGCCTGCGCGTTCACACGCATGCGTCGTGGTCGTCAGAGCCGTAAAGGATCAAAGGAGTACAATGTTGAAAGATAACCGGAAGCCGGAGGCGGAAAACGTCAACGATTCTCAGACCAGAAAATGTCTGGTCTGTCAGTCGCCGTTTCCCAGTGCCTGGGCTGGAGAACGCATCTGCCACCGCTGCAAATCCACAACCGCATGGCGCAGCGGCGCACTCAAGTAATGTGCGACTCATTGCAGAAAGAGGAAGCATGGTAGTTCGTCGACCTCAGAGCGCGGGCAGAGCTCCCAACCGTTTCAGAGAACGAGGTCGGGAAGGCAAACCTATTCCAGCCAACTCGAAGACCAGCTATGAGCGGTACATGACGCTCGCCCGCAACGCGGCGTTGACCGATGATGCCGTCGCGACCGAGAATTTTTATCAGCACGCCGAACATTACTTTAGGCTGATGCGAGAAAAGGCCACTTAGGTCCATGCACTGATTTCACGCGACGGCATCGATGGCCGTGCCTTCTCATTTCTTGAAGCGCCGGAACACGAACGGATTATTTCGCTCGTGCGGGTCGGTCTTCGTTAGCGACACCAGGCTCGCATGTAGGGAAGATTTGGCGCAAGCTGGATCAGCCTCCGCGGCATCGCCCGTCAAAGCCAAGGCTTGACATCGGCAGCCCCCAAAATCGATCTCACGCAGGCTGCACGAACGGCAAGGCTCCCGCATCCAGTCCGTCCCTCGGAATTTCTCGAACGCGGGAGATTCAAACCAGATATCCCGAAGCGGCCTGTCCTTCACATTGTCGAAGATCAGACCTGGAATGGTCTGGGCCGCATGGCATGGAAGCACCGCGCCGCCGGGGGTCACGGTCAAGAAACTGCGCCCCCATCCGCCCATGCAGGGTTTTGGCCGGTCCGCATAATAGTCCGGCGCGACGAAATCGATCTCGAGAATGCCCTTCAGCCGATCGCGCTCGCGTTCGACGATCTCGATCGATTGCATCACCTGATCGCGGGTCGGCATCAGGCTAGCCCTGTTGCGCAGAGCCCAGCCGTAATACTGAACATGCGCGACCTCCAGGCGTGCTGCTTTCACGTCGAGCGCGCATTGGA
>JBKKCB010000080.1:0-6111 GCA_046713545.1 Hyphomicrobiaceae bacterium
CCGAGTGGAAAGCGCGAAACCCGCTGCCGACGCCAAGGACCAAGCCAAGCAGATCAGGCCCAGAACCGTGCCGACGCCCGCCAACACACGCTGACGCTTCAGCCAGAGCCGGATCACCACCATGACCGCCGTGCATTTGACAACGTCGGCCGCCACGCTGGCGATGGCATAGATGATCTTCTCTTCAGGCGTGCTGCCAAGCGTCAGGCCGAAGGTGAAATTGGCCGCCATGGTGACGCCGCACAGTGCGGCTGCCGCGCCGTAACACGCCATCTTCAAGGTGACGCCGGAGATGAATGTCCGGTTCGCGCTGATCTGAACCATGGTGGGTCATATCCGCCGGTTCTGACGCTTGCACCAGGATGGACCGACTCTGACGAATGTGCGTGATTCAAGATAGCGCCTGATGGACCGTCATACGTGGGTCTTGTAGATGCCGACGGCAATCGACGCCGTGCCGATGAATTGCGTCGTGCGGGCCACACTTAATGCGCCGACGAACCGCGAGCGGTCAGCGGGTGTAAAGCGCGAAGAGACGGATCGAGGCGAAGGGCGACCCACCAGCTCCGGAAGCGCTTCGCGAACGTGGGCAGAAACATGGGCAAGCGCTTTCCAAGCGGGAAAACCTCTGTGTTTTCAATGAAGCTGGTAGGACACCCCTCCGCCACTGATTTCAGTTTGCAGAATAAGGCGTTCATATTCGTGCGTGCTCGATCGTAGCGCGGGTTCAGCCGCGATGCAGCGCGCAGATCTTGTTGCCGAAAGGATCGCGCAGGTAGGCGAGATAAAGCTTGCCTGCGGCCCCCTCGCGCCAGCCGGGCGGATCCTCGATGCTCTTGCCACCGTTGGCGACGCCGGCATCGTGGAAGGCCTTGACCTTCTCGGGGCTGTCGCAGGTGAAGCCGATGGTGCCGCCGTTGGCGTGTGTCGAAGCATTGCCGTCGATCGGCTTGGTGAGGCCGAACGTGCCAGTCTTGGTGCGATAGAAGACGCGGCCCTTCGGATCGGCTTTGCCCTCGGGGACACCGATGGCGCCGAGCGTGGCGTCGTAGAACTTCTTGGACGCGGCCACATCGTTGGCGCCGACTAAGACGTGCGAGAACATGGGTTACTCTCCTTTGTCGAACTGAGTGATAAAGCATCGCCCAAGCCTCGCTCGTAGGAGTTTGCGCGCCCGTCACGCGCATCTCGTCCACGTCACGTTTGTCACTTCACGGGTGACGCGAGCGGCTTGCCCTTCTCCACCAGGTACACGGCGATCAGTTTCGCGGGCTTGTCCCCAGTCCCCTCGTCATGGACCGTGCCATTCGGCACAAGGATCGATTCGCCGGATTTGAGCACCTTCTCCGGTTGGCCGTCGAACGCCATCAGGAACTCACCGTCCGACACGTAGCCCGTGACATCGCCTGGATGTGTGTGGCGGCCAGCTTTGAAGTTGGCCACGATCTCCACCACGGCAACAATCGTCTCCATGTTGGTGCCGGGCACGTCCATCTTTTGCAATATAGTGCGCTTGACGCCCTGCGTGCCCTGAGTGACTGGAGGTGGCGCTTGCGCGATGGCAACCGATAGGCTGACGGCCACTGCAAAGCCGAATGAGAGAGCTGCCAAAGTTTTCCTTCGTGCAATCATGTCTTCCTCCACGGATAGGATGCTCGCGGTAACAGCCTATCTCTTCTTAGACCGTTCGGAAGCCACCATCGGCCATGATCATGCAACCAAGTGACGTAGGCCGACATATCCGAGGCAAGAAACACCGCCGGGCCTGCGATGTCCTCCGGCTTTCCGGGTCGGTTTAGCGGCGTGTGCCGCATGACGGTGGCAACCATCTCAGGGTTTTTGGCCCGTGCCTCGGCATTGATCCTCGTTTCGATCAGGCCGGGCCCGATAGCGTTGACGCGCACACCGTCCTTGCCGAGTTCTGCCGCCAGCGCGCGTGAATCCAAGGACCCCGTGCTTCGACGTCGTGTAGGCGGCCGAGTTCGGCCAGCTCACATGAACGAACGACTGGATCGAGCCGATATTGACAATCCGCCCCTTGGTCGCGCGGAGCTGGTCAATGAAGGCGTGCGTGACATTGAAAACGCCGTCGAGATTGATCGAGAGAATGTCGTCCCAGTCCTTTGTCACGGCTGCTCGATCACCGGTGAATGGATTGCGGCGGTTGATGCCGGCATTGTTGACAAGGATCGAGATGCCGCCGCCCTTGGCGATCTCCGCAGCAGCCGTCTTGCAGGCCTCCCGGTTGGTCACGTCAAGCCTGATCGCCGACGCCTCGCCGCCGGCTGCCGTGATGAGGCTGACGGTCTCGTTGGCACCATCGAGATTGGCGTCGAGGACCATGACGCGCGCGCCTTCCCTGGCGTAGGCTTGGCATATGCCCTGGCCGATGCCCGATCCCCCATCAGTCACGGCTGCGATATGCCCCTCGAGAAGTCCTGCCATTTGTTTCTCCTGCTTCGCGTGTTTGTTTATTGCCGATGCTTGTCGATTTTGCGCGATCAGCGTCCGCCGAAGATTTTCGTTGCGCCTTCAAGAAACTACATTGAGCAAACGGCCGCCGCAGCATCCAAAGATTGAGCATCATGCGGCTCTGTCCCAGGACTATCGACGCGAGGCCCCAGATCTGGCCGTACGTACAGCCTCAAGCGGGTACTGCGCCTGCCGGGACATGGTCGGAAATTCGAGTATTATTTTCCGTGTCTTGCAACCGCTGCAAGCGCCAACAGTTCCTATGGCTCCTGCCTGCCTGCCTGCGCTGCTGCTGCTCGCGTTATTGGGGTCGTCCATGGCTGCCGTGCGCCATCGCACCATTCTCATCACCGGGTGTGGATCGGGTATCGGGCGCGACTGCGTGACGGCTCTCGCTCGGCGCGGCCACAAGGTTCTGGCAAGCACGCATACAGAGGCGCAAGCAGCCAAGTTGAGGGAACGGGCTGCCGCTGATGGGATGCCCGTAGAGGTGTTCAAGCTTGACATCACCGATGCCGCCGATCGGGCCAAGGCTGGAGAGCTGTCCATCGATGTCCTCATCAACAACGCAGCCATTGGCGAGTCCGGTTCTCTCGCTGAAGTTCCGCTCGATCGGGTGCGCAGCGCCTTCGAGACCAACCTCTTTGCCACTCTGGCACTGACCCAGCTTTGTCTGCGCGGCATGATCGCTCGCCGGCGTGGCAGCGTCATCTTCATCAGCTCCCTGGCGGGGCGGGTGGCTGCGCCCTTCCTGCTGCCATATGCGATGACCAAGTTCTCCCTGTCGGCTGCGGCCGACGGTTTGCACCAGGAGCTTCGGCAGCTCGACCGCAACGTCCACGTGAGCGTGGTCGAGCCGGGCGCGTTCCACACCGGTTTCAATCAAAGGATGATTGCCAAGAAATACGAGTGGATGCGGCAGGCCTCGTATTTCCAAGATCAGATTGACACCCTCCAGGCACGCGAGCAGCGCATGTTTGCTCTTCTGGAGCTGCGCTCGACCACGCCCATCGTGCGAAAGATCGTTCAAGCCGCGGAATCCGATCGCCCACGCTTCAGGTATTCAGCGCCGTGGTGGCAGAGCGCGGGTGTTCGGCTGATGCGTGTGTTCGGCAAATAGGGCGGAAGCTCGGCATGTCCCCCAGCTTATGACAAGGACGGTGAAGAACTGCCGCGCGGACGTAAATAGACAGGAAGCGTGGAAACGACATCACAACCGCTCTGAGCCGGCGGACCTTACGTGCACGTGGCGCTCTTTTCCGTCGCCGTGCGCCCATTGCGCACCATATTCTTGGGGCGCATGGATCGGCTGTGCAGTAAGCTTGCGCGGGGCGCAGCGGGTCAACGTTTTTCGGCATCGAAAGGTCAGAGGGACAATGTCAGTCTTTGTCATCGGAGGCACGGGCTTTATCGGCCACCGCCTCGTCCGCCTGCTCGTCACGGGTGGACAAACCGTCACCTGCATGGACATCAATCCCGGCGCGCATTCCTTTGCCGATCTTGGCCAGAAGGTCACCTCGGTGCGTGGGGACGTTACGCAATTCGACGACGTGATGGCCGCGATGTCAGCGGCCAGGCCAGAGCGCGTGGTCAACCTCTCCTACTTCATCGGCAGCGACCATGCCCCGCATGTCGCGATGAAGTTGAACATCCTTGGCATGGACAATTGTTTCGAAGCCGCGCGCCTGCTGGGTGTCAAGCACACCATGTATGCCAGCTCGCTGGCCGTAAACGGCAAGCAGACGCATTACGGCAACCGCCCGGTCACGGAAGAAGACCGGGTGAACGGCGAATACCAATACGCCAAGCACAAGATCGTCAATGAATGGCAGGCGCAGGACTACACGGAAAAATATGGCATGCTGATCACCGGCATTCGGCCCGCCAACGTCACTGGGCCGGACAAGGTGCGCGGCTCGGTCGATCACGTGAACATCATCACCGAGCCTGCACGCGGCAACGCCATCAGCTTCCCGTTCAAGGACGCGATGCGCTGCCCGGTCCATGTGGACGACATCGCCGAGGTTTTTGCGCGAGTGCTGCTGACCGAAAGGCCGGCCCAGCGCATCTATAATTCCGGCGGCATGACCATCAGCCTGGGCGAGATTGCGGACATCGTTCGTTCCTACCTGCCCGAGGCAAGAATCAAATTCGAGAAGGAGAGCGGCGGTAAGGAAGCAAGCGGCAACTACATGATCGACAATTCCCGCCTGGTCTCTGAATTTGGCGTGCAGTACCGTCCGTACCGGGAACGCGTCCTGCAGATCATCAATGACATCCGCCGCGACAAAGGTCTGCCTTTGGTCGGGTAGTAGAGAGAATTGCGTGCAGCCCGTGCGTCACGCGAACGGGCGTTTGGGACGTTCGCAGCGGTCTTGTTGGTGGCTCGGCGCCGCTAAAGCGCGACCTTGGGATAGCCCTGGTGGAGGACGCCCGCTGTCTGCATGGTCAGCATGACGAGGAGTTTCTCGATCGTCGGCGCAGGAGGATCGATGACGCGAAGCCCAAGGCTTTCGGAGCGCGCAATCATCTGTCGCAAGAGCTGGTCTACCGCATACGCATGCACTCCGGTGCCATCCGCAATGCGCGTCCGCAGCTGCGCTCGAATCCGGCGCAGAAAGCGGGTGGCGCGCGGGGCATCGGCGACATTGGGATCGTCTGAAAAAATGCGGCGGAGGTCTTGGTCATAGTTGGCCGGCCAAGCCCAGGCAAAGTACTTCCTTTTCTCCACATAGTGATCAGCCAGCGTGCGTCGAAGTTCACTGAGCGGTTCAATTTCGGTTTTGTCGGCAACGATCGGAGCCGTACCAGCGAGCTCGCGCATCAGTTCGTCGACGTACTCGAGCTTCTCCATCACCGGCCAAGCCGCGTAATCCTTGCGCCAATCTATGTGCGGGTTGAGCCATACGGCGAACGTCTCCGCGAAATCCTCGACCGGATGCGCCTGAGCGTACCAGTTTGTCAGATTGATCACGTGGTCTCGGCTTTCGGGCCTCGGCTTGTAGGAATTGGGATACGGCGCGCTGGGATCGCCGAACAAGGTGCGATAGCGCAGACGCTCGTTTAGCCTGTATGCCTCGTCGATGGCATGTCCCGCCTCATGCCGGAAGATGCGGCGGGATTCGGCTTCTCCCGCTCCCTCAACCTCCAGCATTTGAGTTCGCTCGAGCCGCATCAGGCGCGGATGGGCCAGGTAGAATGGGATGGCAAATCCAAGCACACCGTCCGGGTTAAAGAACTCCTCCGACAACCAGGCATGGGGAAGCGCACTGATGTGGCGGGCCTGGAGTTCACGGTGAAGGCGCTTCAGGCGCCGCTCGATGAGACTGCCCTCGACTCGCAGAGGAAGATCGCAGAACCGCGCTGCGAGCAGCGTCTCATCGTCGACGTTTTCGAGCATTACTGGCGGGCGTGCGTCCTTCGGAGTCCGATGCGTATGAGCAACCATAAGCCCCGCCCTGGATAAAGCCGTGCTGGCGGGAAACCCGCTTTTCGGCGTTCCCGGCGTATACAAACTCTTTCGCAAACAGAAGGTTGCACCAATTCCTGGAACCCTTCGTCTGATCCAGCGTTCTCGCGCGGCTGCTTTGCGCATCTCCTGCGTTCATTGCACCTCCTGCGTTCCGCTTAGTGTTGCAC
>JBKKCB010000081.1:0-10853 GCA_046713545.1 Hyphomicrobiaceae bacterium
GCAGCTTGTTGCCGCCGCCGAACCATTTCCAACCCAGGAACTCGCCGATCGTCGGGCCGAACGGCACCGTCGTGAAGAAGGCGAGCGCCGGATACTTGCCCGTGTGATAGCCGGGCGTCGTCCAGCACGACTCGATCGAGCCTTTCGACACCGCGTCGAAGCACTCGAGCGGCGGAATCAGCGCGCCGGGTTCGTAGAATTTGATCTCGAGCGTGCCGCCCGACAACCGTTCGATGTTCTTGGAGAAGCGCACGGCCGAAGTGCCGATATGCGGCAGCTGGGCGCCGAACGCACTTTGCATCTTCCAGCGCACCTTCGTTTGTGCACCGGCGTCAGTGGACATCATGGTGAGATTTAGCGTGGCGAGGCCCATGGCGGACAGCGCCACCAGCCCCGAATTTCAACAGGCTTGCCGACATAAGTTTTCCTCCCATTGCTGCCGCAACGTCCAACCACGCTGATAGAACCGGTGGGGGCCCGTACGGCATGCACGACAGCACAAAGGGGCGGTGCTTGATTCTTGAGTCGCTCGATGGAGCAACTTGACGGAAACTTTCCGGCCCAAGGCGCAAACTGACACGTGCCCTGAGCAATGTCAAAAAAATGCCTGCGCGCCGATCGCGGTTTCTATCGCGACAGGACGCCAATTGACGGGGTTACCTTCGATCCGGTGGCTTCAGTGCGAACCGAAGGGCGCGGCGTCCCGCAGTCCCCCGTTCACGCCGAAGAATGCGACGGAGAGAGGGCCGCGATGCCGGCAAGGCCTGGGAACGGTCGGCCTTACGTGCGCAAAAATCCTTCGACCTCGCTTTCGGCCCAGGCCAGCACCTTTTCCATCGGCTCGCCCTGCATGTGGCGCACGGTCATCTTGGTCATGACGGCCTGCACGTAGATCTGCACGGCGATCTTGGGGGGCGCCGGCGCTCCGGCGATCGACACCTTCTGGTGGTCGTACCGGTTCGGATAATGGTAGATCGTGCCCTTCGGCGGCCCCTCCTCGGCCCAGACTTTGAGCTCTGTCAGGTTGGCGAACGCCGGGATGTCGAAGCCTTGGCTGGCGGTCACCATCTTCTCGATGGCCGGGGGTTGTGACAGGTGCAACAGGAGGCTCTTGGCCGCCGACTTGTTCTTACCGAACGACCAGATGCCCCAGAAATACGGGATGAAAGGTGTGTATCGACCTTTTGGTCCGGCGGGCATGCCGTGCGTCCACAACTGCTCGGCAATCTTCGGTGCATCGCGCTTGGCAACCGCCCAGGCGCTTGGCGGGTTCAAGATCAAGGCGCCCTTGCCCGCGATCAGCCACTTGTTGTTCGAGGCGTCGTCCCACGCGGGCGCATCGGCCGGGAAGAAGCGTGCGAGGCGGGCGTAATAGTCGAGCGCCTGGCGCACCGCGTCGGTCTTGACCGTAACGTTGCCTTTGGCATCGACCAGCGCGGCGGCAAATCCATCGAAGATCGCACCGACGCTATCGACAGAATCCACCGTCGTGCCCAGTCCGATCCCGAACGGATATCCGGCCTTGTGGCAATCCTGCGCGGCTTTGAGGAAGGCATCGAATGTCCAGGTATCCGCCTTCGGCGGACCACCGGCAGGATACATGGCCTGCAGATCGATACCGGCATGCTGCTTGAGCAAATCGATGCGCGAGCATGGACCCTTGATGTTGCTGCCTCTCGTCGCCGGCACCGCCGCCCAATGGCCTGTGGACTTGCCGAGATATGTCGTTGTTGCGTTCACGGGGCCGTTCTGTTTGATGAGCGGCTCCATCACGTCGTCAACGGGTTCGAGCAGCTTGGCGTGATCGGCCGGACCCCAGCAGCGGAAGGTAAAGACGTCGTGGCCGGTCCTCGATTGGGCCTGGGCCTGCTCCGTCAGCAGCAGCTTGTTGCCTTGGGTGGTGATGTAGTCGATCTGGACCTCAACCTTCTCCTTGGCCGCCCACTCGTCGATCAGCGACGTGCTGACAGCGTTGGCACCCGGCACCCAATGGTCCCAAAGGCCGACCGTCAGCTTGCCGGCCGCATGGGCGCCGCGAACGTAGGGCATTGCGATCATTGCTGTGGAAGCAGTCGTCCCGGCGAGAAAACGCCGTCGCGTAGGCGTGCTCGTACGCATTCTGTATCCTCCCTTTTTATCGGAGGCACGAACACGCAATGGTTGTTTTTTTATCGGTTATCGACGGTCGCAGGGAAAACCTGCGTGCGCATTCGGCACCCGTCAGCGAAGATTATGCCAAATCCATTACCTTTGTTAGGGACAATCCATGCTGCGCCGCGCAAACCCAGCGTTGGCGAAAGTTGCGAAGGCGCGATCAGGCACGACGGCTTCGGAGAGTTGCTCAAAGCTTACCGCGATCACTCTCTGCAGGTGATCGCATATCAGCGCCCGTCCCCTAACGTCTGCTTTTCAAAGAGGGCCATGCGCTCCCGGGCAACGGCCTGTACGGTTGTGCCGACGTCGGGAAGACGGTCGAGAAGGCGGCGAAAATCCTCTGCGTCGAGCACAAGGAGGTCGGTCGACCGGGTTGCCGTGACTGTCGCCGATCGCGGCTCGCGAAACAACAAGGCCATCTCACCGAAGAAGGCACCCTCATTGAGGCGAATCTTGCCGCCCGGCGAGTCGACGTCGACCGCACCACTGGCGATGAGAAACATGGCATCGGCCGGATCGCCTTTGCGGACGATGGTCGTGCCGCCAGGCACCGTGCGGGCGCTCAGAATACCGACGAGATCGGCGATGGCGGCCGCTTCGAGGCGCGCGAAGAGTGGCACGCGCGCGACCATGGCGAACGTCACCACGAAGTCGCGCCGGCGGATCTCTTCGTAGAAGCCGCGACCGATGATGGCGACCGGCAAGGCAAAACAGCCGATGCCGAGCATGACCGTCAGCGCAGAAATGAGGCTGCCGAGGGCCGTCGCGGGGATGATCTCGCCACCGCCGATCTTGGCCAGCATTGTCGCCGCCCACCACATCGCCTTGGGCATGTCGCCCAATCGATCGGGCTGCACCGCGCCCTCGACGGCATGCATGGCCGCGGCCGCGATCAACAACACGCCGCCGGAAATGACGATGCAGGCCAGCAGCGCGCGGCGTTCGCTGCCGATCACGCGCCCGATGGTGGCGAGGGCCGGTGAGTACCGCGTCAGTTTCAGGAACCGCACAAGTCGCGTCAGCGGCATCAGTGCGCTGCTTGGAAACAGGAGCTCGAGAAGGAAGGGGACAAGCGCCAGCGCATCGATGACCATCATCGGCGTGGCGGCAAAGCGCCAACGCGCTAAAAGCCCGCCATGCCGCTGCAGGAGGGGATGCTCAGGCGCCGCCCAAAGACGCGCCAAATACTCGATGGCAAAAACCAGCACGCAGATGCGATCAAACACCTGGAGGCCGGCACCGTGACGGGCCGCGATATCCGGAACGGTCTGGGCAACCGTGGCCGCAACATCGGCAAGAACGAGCACAACCAGGACCCAGTCGACCGCGCGCGACGCAGGCTCCCTGCGGCGCCCATGCTCGAGGATCTCGAATGTGCGCTGGCGGTATCCCAGCCTTTCCGGCCTGTCGTCCACCGGTGTTCTCCGGCCCCGGCCGACACCCAGAGCCGGCGCGGGCGAGCCACTCTAGAGCATTTTCCGATCAGACGGATCACCTCTCCCATAGGGAGAGGTCGGAACGCTCTAGCGTTCCGGGTGAGGGGTTAGCGCATCAGATAGTTTGATCCCCCTCACCCCAACCCTCTCCCCATGGGAGAGGGAGTCGAGCTGTGCTTCGGGTCAATCGGAAAATCCTAGCCGCTGCGACCAGCAACTGCACGCGCCGGAGAACAGCCGCGCCGGTTTAAGCGGACTTCTTCGTTGGCGTCTTGCCCTGCGGCACTGCGAGATCCTTGGAGTAGGCAATGCTGACGGGCGCGTCGGCTTCGAAGGGGCTTTTGAGATCCAGCTCCTTGGCCCATTCGCGCACCTGCGGAAACACCTCCTGGCCGAGCAGGCGGATGCACGTCTTGGAATCGGCATTCGAAACGTTGCCGTCGTTGCCCCACACCGCCAGGATGCCGGGCCGCGTCTCCTCCAGCAGATGACGAATGCGCGGCAGAACCTGCTTGGGCGTTCCGCACATGATCATGCCGTCGGCGCGCTGGTCCTCGAAAGTCGGATTGCCGCGCGGGTTCTTGGCGCGGCCGACCGCGAACTCGACGAAATTGCGCCGCCCGCCGGGCGAGAAATAGCCTGACGGATTGGCCCACACCGGATGCGCGAGCCCGGTGAACTCGCCCTGCATCCACATGAACTGCTTGGCGTTCTGGATGGCCTTCTCCTCGGTCTCGGCCACGTGGATACGCGCGAGGTAGCCGCGGTTCTCCGGACCCGACGTGTAGCCGGCCGCAGCCGCGGTCTCGTCATAGAGCTGCCAGATCTGCTTGGTCTGCGGGATCGACGTGTTGAGCGCAATATAGGGATAGCGCTTCTTGGCGGCCCAGATGATCGTCTCCTTGCTGATGACGCCCGGTATCCACACGCGCGGATAGGGCTTCTGCAAGGGGAGAGCCCACGGATTGACGACACGATGCTGGTAGTGCGTGCCTTCCCAACGGAAGGGCCCGGGCACGGTCCAGGTTTTCACGATCAGATCGTGCGCCTCCTCGAAGCGCTCCCGGTTGAAGGCGGGATTCACACCTGTGGCGAGCTGCTCCTGTCCGCCGCCGCGCACGAAGCCCGACACGAGCCGGCCCTTCGACACCATGTCGATCATGGCCAGCTCCTCGGCGAGCCGGATCGGGTTCTCGGCCAGCGGCAGCGGATTGCCGAGCATGACGATCTTCACGCGTTTGGTGGCGGCGGCAAGGATCGCGGCGAAGATGTTGGCCTTGGCCTGCATGCAGAACGGCGCGTTGTGGTGCTCGTTCAGCATGATGCCGTCAACGCCGACTTCCTCGGCATAGACGTACTGCTCCAGATACTCGTTGTAGAGTCGGCTGCCGGCGACGGGATCGAAATGGCTGTTGGAGAAGGTGAGCGCGGTAGCGCCGTATTTCAGGCCCTCTTTGGCGTCGTAGGCCGACATCGGCTGTTCGGTGAAATACATCAGGTGCATGAGTTGATCCTCGATCGATCTAGCTATCGATGAAAGCCGTGACGAGCTTGGCGAGCTCGGCGGGCTTCTCCATGTCGACGCAATGCCCGCACTTCTTGACAATCTCCAGCCTGGCCTTGGGGAGCGAGGCCTTGTACCTGTCAGCCGCGCTGCGCGGCACGATGCGGTCGTCGTCACCCCACACGATCAGGGAGGGCACGCGGGCAATGGACAGCAGATGCGGCAAGGTCTGGCTGTATTTGTAGGGCTTCCAGGCAATGCGGAAATTCATCTCGCGGCAGATGTCCCACTGCTCGAGCTGATCGGTGCTGGGCTCCGCGCCATAGACGGCATCGAACGCCTTCTGGTCGTGGAAGCCCGCGCGCGCGTAATCGATGTAGCTGACGATGGCCTCGTCGAAGATGTCACCTTCCGGCGGCTTGACACCCATGGCCCCGACCAGCACCAGGTGACTGACGGAGCGCGGTGCAAAGGTCGCCATTTCCGCCGCGATCCAGCCACCCAAGCCCAGGCCGACCAGAGCGCATTGGTCGACATTCAGCTCGTTCAACAAGCCGCGGTACATGGCGGCAATATCGCGCACCGAACGCAGCCATTCGGGCCGTTGCGATTTGCCGTAGCCGGGGTGATGCGGGACGAGGACGTCGTATTTCGCGGTGAGGGCTTCATAAAAGGGGAGGCGCTCGAGCGTCCCCGTATCATGGTGCAGGATCAGCACCGGCGGACCCTTGCCCGCTCTGGCCAGAAAAATATCGCTGCCTGCGATCTTATGAGTCGTTTCGCTCCAGGCGTTCGAGCTTGTCATGCCGCTCCTCGTTTTTGCGCCAACGCTCAAGCGTGGCATCGAGGGAGCGGCGGGTCAAGGATTCAACGCTTTTGTCCGGACAAGCGGAACGACACCCCGAGAGCGGTCTATTTCTGCCCGCGGAGTGCGACGGTGCTAGGCGCGGCCGCGGCGCGGCACGTCTGCCATGGCGACGAGGCTCGCGGCCGGCCGCAGGCATTGCTTGCCTACTCTTTCGACAAACTGCGTCGCGCGATCGACGACAACATGCCGTTGCCGGTCGACGGTGACGATATGGTAGCTGTCGTCCAGCACGACCGTGTCCACCATGCCTTTGAGCTTGCGCTGCAGATACGATGCGTTGTTGAGGTCGGCGTAATCATCCTCGCGCGCGTGCAGGATGAGCGCAGGCTGGGTAATGGTCCCAAGCACACGCTTGGTCGCGTTCACCAGCCACCGATGCTCCAGCACTGCAACTCCGGGCGTGCTCGGCAAACCCGCGACAGAGCTGTCGCCGCCGAACAAAGCGCTACGGATGAATTCACGGATACGCTTGTCCTTGATCCCGTGCGGCGGGAGATCCGGAAACCATACGAAGCGAGCCAAGCTTCGCAAGAATATCAGCCGGAACAAATGCGCATACCAAGGGATGAGCCAGCCGTTGAGCCACAGGGTCGGGGCCAGCAGGATCGTGCCATGCACGTCGTTCGGGCGCTTGGCTGCCAGGAGCAAGCTCAGAACCGCGCCTGTCGAGAGACCTCCGACGACGACGACATCGCAGTCCTTGCGCAGGTCGTCGAGAGCACGCTCGGCGCTGGCATACCAATCCTGCCAGCGCGTAGCCTTGATGTCGGCTTCGGTGCCGCAGTGACCTGCAAGCTGGGGACAGTGCACCGTACAGCCGGACCGCGCCAAACCGTTGGCAACGAATCGCATCTCCGTCGGCGTCCCGCACAATCCATGCAGGAGGAGCACGCCGACGCGGCCACCGGGCACGCGATAACTATGGTCTTTGGTCATCCTACTCACTCTTTCCGACGATGCTCAGCAAACGACAATCAGGTGTGCTGGCACACTCACGGCGGAAGCTGTGAGCCACTCGGACCTAACCCCGTCAGGAGGTGGACTGTGATGCAAACGCCCTTCCATCTTGAGGCGCTGCTTTACGGCAGGCCCCGTGCAGATAAGTAATTGAGAGATAGGCGACGTGGCGAACGCCGCGCTTCAAGGTGCTTAACCGTCCCCGGTTTTCGCAGCTTAACCTGTGGAGCCAACAAAGGTTCCATCAGGACGTGCCACGATGAAGTGCAGAAGCAGGTCGCGCCTGCGCCCGTCACCCGCCCCAACCCGCAGCCACAGGGGCAATGGGGTATGTGCAGATGCGTGTGTGGTTGTACTGACCGCCGCCCAGATGCGCAAGCGCACTCTGGGCACACATTGACGCAAGCGCGATTGCCGGTCCCGGTTGCGCGTCATTTCGACGCAACCGGCTGTGCCGTAGGACTCGCCGTATCAACCCTAAGCTTTAGCCTTCGCCCTCACATCTGCGAACACATCCTTCGCCACGAGCATGGCTTCGCGAATGAGCGGTACGCCAACATAGCCGGACAAATGCAGAAGGACTTCGATCAGCTCATCTTCGGTCCATCCCTCTTTGAGGGCAAAGCGCAGATGGATGTCGAGTTCGGGGTGCCGGCCTGTTGCAGCGTCGGACACGACGCAGACGAGGGTGCGCGTCTTGAGATCCAGGCCGGGCCGCGCCCATAGCGCGCCGAATACCGTCTCCGTGGCCACGTCGATGAATTTCTTCATGGCCGGATCACTGTCGTATTCGCGCTTGTTGCGCTCGAAGTCGGCGTCGCCTCTGAGTTTGCGGCGAACGGCCTCGCCCTTTTTGTAGAGCTCGCTCTGCGCCATCGGTTCGTTTCCTCGTTGCTGCGGGTTGTTGTTTGCGCCGGGCGAGTGATGACGTCTCGCCCAACTCGACACGCACGTATCGTGGCGGTGTGCCGATGCGCGCAGTGTGCGCGGATCTCTATCGGCCGACAAGCTTCCGCATCGCGGGCTCGAGGGGGCGCTCCGCCGCGTCGTAATCCTTCCACGCCGACATTTTTCCGAGAAGCGCGGGTACGGTGTGGATCGTGAAGCGCGCCGGATTGAGCCCGCCACGCACCTGCGCCCAGGTGAGCGGCATCGACACGGTCGCACCAGGGCGCGCGCGAGGGGACAAAGGACCGACAGCGGTGGCCATGCGGTCGTTGCGCAGATAGTCCAGGAAGATGCGCCCTGTCCTCAGCTTCTTGGTCATCTTGACGAGGTAACGATCCGGATGGTCGGCGGCCATAGCCGCGCACAAAGCTTGCGCGAACGCCTTCGCTTCCTGCCAGCCGATCTTGCTGGATTTGACGCGCGCCAACGGCGTCACGACGTGCAGCCCCTTGCCGCCGGTCGTTTTGCAGAAGGCGACGAGGCCAAGAGCTTCCAGACGGGTGCGCAGTTCCTTTGCCGCCGCGATGACATCATCGAATGGCACGTCGGGTGCAGGGTCCAGATCGAAAATGAGCCGCCCCGGAACCGATGGTTCGAACGGCGCGCAATTCCACGGATGAAATTCGAGGGCCGCGATCTGGCCCATGGCGATGAGCGCATCGACGCGATCGAACTGCAGATAGGGCTTGCGGTCGCCTTCGACGGTTACACGCTCCGCCAGAAACAGCTATTAACAGATTGAAACAATTGGATAATCACCTTAGTGCTGCGTATCTACCCATGCTTTTACCCATTCTTCAGCGCATTCGGCTCTATGTAGCGGGCTCTTTGACCTTGTGTCGCTCGCTCGGAATGCCACGCGTCTTACCGTCGATCTCATCCAATAGTCTTGCGATGGGATTATCGGCCGTGTTGTCCCTCTGCGCGTGCATCACGGCCTGGAGCCGGGGGTGTATGTAGGGTGCTGCATCCTTCGCAAACGCAGCCGCAGCTGCCATGTCACCGCGATCCACAGCCTCCTTCATGGCAGCCAACATCACTTCTAAGGGGGCAATGTCCTCTGCGCTAAGCCGATCAATGATCGCTCGGCGTGCCAGTGTCTTCTGACACTGACCGCCCCTCTTGCGACCGGCTCCAGGTCTGCTACCGCCCCGCGCCACGTTTGATTTCCTTTGAATGTTTTTTCAAACAATCAAGATCGTAGCACAAGAGCCGCACCGACCGGCTGCCCTGGCTGTTCGTATCAGAACGCGGGCACGAGATGACCCGGCAGGCCGTCAACTACATCATCAAGACCGCTGGTGAGCGGGCTGGTCTCGGGCATGTGCATCCGCACATGCTGCGCCATTCCTGCGGGTACTATCTGGCCAACAAGGGGGTGGATTTCCGCACCACCCAGGATTTCCTCGGCCACCGGGACCCAAAGCATACGACCCGCTACACACGCGTGGCCGGTCGCCGGTTCGAGGGACTATGGGACTGAGAGCGGCCGCCACAGAGCGGGGCGGCCCGAAAGTCCGCGTAGCGAATCCCCTTGAGCGCCCGCCTTCATTCAGGCCTGGTAAGTACCCGCTAGCAAAGACAACGTTCATACGCCATCAGCAAGGGCGCCGCCCGTCGGACCAGGCTGGCTGCATGAGGTCAAATGGCTCTAAAAGCGTTAAGGTGAGGGCGCAACCCAGAAACGGACAGAACCCTCACCAAAGGCATGGCTTCTACCAGCGACCTCGTCCGCCGTGGAAGCGGTGACCACCATGGAAACGGTGACCGCCACCCCAATGGCGTCCACCACCCCAGTGACGACCTCCACCGAAGGAGAGTGCGATCGAAGGCCCGAATCCGTACCCGCCGCTATAGTAAGGGTAGTCGTACGAGGAGTAGTGCCTGTACCTTGGACAATGCCAATACCCATAGTGCCGCCAGCAGCCTCGGCGGCTATATCGGCGATGATGGCCACGGTAGTGTACGTGTTCGACATTAGACGTGGCCTGCTTTTGGAGACCGACATTGCCGACAGGCAATGCAGAAGCAGGGCCTGCTAGCATCCCTACACCAAGCAGAAGCCCGGCGCATGCCAGCCAAGTGGACAGTTTCCTCATCATTTGTTCCGTTCAATGTTGGCGAGACCGGCGTTATCACAAGAACTTAGTAACATCGACACTGGTTCAAGCGATCTATTTGGATTTATTTCGCAGCGAGTTCGACGGATTCCCGAGTTCCATCCGTTACACAGCGCGTCGTCGTGTGTGTATGATTCCACCATGACTAATCAGGTCGGGATGAGCCAGAGCGATCCCGATGAGGGCGAGGACCCGGCCGGTCAATATCAGCGATAGCTGCTTACATCGCGAAAGAGGTCATCCGCCATGGTACCCTTCGGATGCCGCGACTGCCGTGTCGTCGGCTAACGGTGGACCCTACCGTAACCGTGTTAGGTGAGAGCATGGACTATGAGCTTGCCAGGAAACTTAAAGATGCCGGACTACCGCAAAACGGTCTGGGCTTTTTTGCCGCCGAGGATCGCGCCGTTGGCTCTCGGCAACACTCTGAAACCTTTGATGCCTACGTCCCCAGCCTTTCGGAACTCATAGCAGCTTGCGGCGACAGTTTCTCATCGCTGGTGCGTCAATCGACTCCACTGATGGGGGTTCGCTGGCTGGCCTGCTCCGACAGTTTGCAACCTGTTGCGGGCGCAACGGCGGTCGAGGCCGTAGCGCGCCTTTGGCTTGCCTGCAACGAAGCAAAACCCGCCGCGTCCTGACTTTGCTTAGCTCACACCGGCGGTTGTGGAAGTAGATGGCAATTACGCTACAAGAACGCCAATGGCCGAGCACGGCGATTGGGCTACGTCTGAGCGAGCGGTGCTGGACGCTCAGGAACGGTCAGCACGCCTGCTGCGCGAACATCGCTTCCGGCCTCACCGATGCCTTCTACTGGGACGCTGAAGTGCGCCAACTCGGTATCCGGGTGAAGCCATCAGGTGCGG
>JBKKCB010000082.1:0-4636 GCA_046713545.1 Hyphomicrobiaceae bacterium
ATCTGCAAGGCCGACATGCTCATCAAGGGGCAGGACGTTGGCCAAGCGTAAATCGCCAACGCAGCAGCCTTGACTGCGTACGTCGGCCACCGCGGCGCCATTTTCGCGTACAGCGTTTGAGCGCGCCGTGCGCAACGGCCGTGATGATCACATCACCCTGCTTTTCCCACAACTCAAAGAAAGAAGAGCCACGTCAGGACAGGGCTAACGCGAGCCCGCGGCTACCGATCGCGAAATAATAGGGAGAGCGGTGTTATGCTTAGGGTCGAACGGTCGGGCGCGGTACGCACGGTGGTTTTCGCTCGGCCGGAAAAGCGCAATGCTCTCAACACCGGCATGCTCGAGAGCCTGATGAACGTCTTCTCCGCCGCGCCTGAACAGGACGAGCGCGTGGTCGCGATCAGTGCCGAGGGACCGGTGTTCTGCGCCGGCCTTGATCTGCGCGAGCGCCTGACAAATCCTGCACCGGCCGATGAGGGACCGATCGAGGCTGTGCTGCACGCGATGGAGAACTTTCCACTCCCGCTGGTGGCTGTCGTGCAAGGAGATGCAATCGCAGGCGGTTGCGAGCTGGCGTTGCACTGCGATTTCATAGTGGCCTCATCGGCAGCACGCTTCGGGATGTCGCTGGCGCAGATCGGAATTGCCCCAAGCTGGTTCCTGGCGAAGAAGCTGATCGAGGTCGCCGGACCTCTCGCTGCCCGCGAGCTGTTGATGCTGGGTGATCCCGTGTCGGCTGCCCGCATGCACGAATTGAATCTGATCTCACGCGTGGCGGCCCCTGAGGACCTGGAAAGCTCGGCAAAAGCGATCATCGACCGTCTCGCCGCGAATGCGCCGCTGAGCCTGCGTGCGATCAAGGCCTTGCTGGTGCGAGATGGCGTTTCGTGAAGGTATCGGACATCCGGACATTGACGCGTTGGTTGACACTGTTCGCGCCAGCAAGGACGCCGAGGAAGGGACGCGCGCGAGGGTCGAAAAGCGCGAGCCCCGTTTCACCGGGACGTAGGCGCTCGGCGTGCCCCGATCGTCCGCAAGGAATGCATTGCTGACAGGAGGACGACGGCATGAACACGCGGCCGCGGTTTGGCTTCACGGACGAAGAGTTGCAGTTGCGGCCGACAGCGTTTCGGGCCGACCTTTTTGCCGGTCAAGTGGCCCTCGTCTCCGGTGGCGGCAGCGGCCTGGGAAAAGCCATTGCCGCGCTGCTCGGACGGCTCGGCGCGACGATCGTGATCTGCGGGCGCCATACCGAGAAATTGCAGGCCGCGTGTTTGCTATTTCAATCCTGGGGGATCGCGGCAGAGCTGCGGGCGATGACGATCCGGGACGCAGACCAGGTGGCCGCCACGATTGGCGAAATCTTCGAGCAGCATGGACGCCTTGACTTGCTGGTGAACAACGCCGGAGGCCAGTTCCCGCAGGCCGCTCTAGACTTCACTGTGAAGGGTTGGAATGCCGTTATTGACACCAACCTGAATGGGAGCTGGTACATGATGCAAGCCGCAGCACGGGAGTGGCATGCGCGGAGGCAGCCGGGAAGCATCGTCAACATCGTCGCGGACATTTGGCGCGGCATGCCGCAACTCGCACATACGGCCGCCGCACGCGCCGGCGTCGTTTACGTATCCAAGACGGTGGCGGTGGAATGGGCGCCCCTGAACATTCGCGTCAATTGCGTCGCACCCGGTTGCTGTGAGACGAGCGCCTTTGGCCGCTATCCGCCCGAAGGTGCCGCCAGCTTCGAGCAGTCCAATCCCGCGAAGCGAGCCGGAGACGCGTGGGACATCGCCGAGGCTGTGGCTTATCTCGCGGCCTCTTCCGGCAAGTTCATCACCGGGGAGGTGCTAACGGTTGACGGCGGCCAGCAGCTTTGGGGCGACCCATGGGCCGTCGGCCGTCCGCGCTACTTCGAGCTCGACTACAAGAAATCCCGCCTGCCAGAGTAGCGGTAGTTCTCTTGTTCCCGCTCGCCAGGCGCGATTTTCACCATCGTCTGGCGATGCGTCTGCTCGTCCTCATCGCCGCCGTTTCCGGCACGGCATGACCCGCTGCGATGTTCAGCTCGAGTGCTTCTTGATCAGGCTCAGGACAAGGTCCAGGGCTTCCTTGCCCGGCAGGCCCTTAGCCTCGGTTTCGGCGACCCACTTGTCCCATACCGGCTTGCCGGCGACGCTGATAAGCTTCTCCCGCATTTCCGGCGTGATCGTGATGACCTCCAGCTTGCGCTTCTCAAATAGCGGGAAGGACTTCTCGTCGGCGGCA
This sequence comes from Hyphomicrobiaceae bacterium, assembly GCA_046713545.1. GTDB lineage: Bacteria > Pseudomonadota > Alphaproteobacteria > Rhizobiales > Hyphomicrobiaceae > CADEFX01. Next base: position 2,266 of record JBKKCB010000082.1, read on the forward strand.
GCGTAGGCCTCGCGCTGCAGCTTGTAGGCCTCCGCCCGCGCATCCTCGAGGATCTTCTTGTACTCAGCCGGGAGCGCGTTCCACGCCTTGATGTTGAAATTGAGCGAATTGTGCACGATGCCGAGCCGCATACCGTGCGTGTACCACTTGGAGACCTCGTGCAGCTTGTAGGCGGTAAAGCTGTAGGTGAACGGGAAAGACGCCGCCTGGAACGTGCCGCGCTCAAGGGCCGTGTAGACCTCCGGGGCTGAAACCGACGTCGGTACGGCGCCGAGCAGGGTCATGGCATCGCCCAGCCCGCCAAGCGCCCGCACGCGCATGCCCTTCCAGTCTTCCAGACTTAGCGGCGGCTTGCCCGCGCCCATGAATTCGTATTGCGGCAAGAGGATTGTCATGAAGTGCATGGCGTTCCAGCGGGCCAGCTCGTCGGCCACCGGCTTCCATGCTTCAAATGCATCCTGCACTTTTTCCAGGACCACCAGATCGCCGATCGGCAGGAACGGCATATCCATGACCCCTTGCAGGGGCGTCTTTGCGGGGGCGTACGAATACGCCACGAACGCGCCGTGGAAGGCCTCAACCTTCAAACCGTCGAGCATGTCCTTGGCATCGCCGAGCTGTTCGTTGTATCTCAGATTGATGGTGAAATTGCCGCCACTCTTCTCCTTGGCGACCTTGGCGAGATGTTCCATGCAAACCGTGACGGCGCGCGGCGGTCCATAGAGAGACCAGTTCCAGGTCACCTTTTCGGTCGCTAGCCCGTGTGTCGGAGCTGTCAGAAGGCCAAGCCAAAGTCCAGCCGACAGCAGCACTGCGCGTTTCATGCCATGTTCCTTCCTTGTTAGTCGCCAGCTCCAATGATGAATGTGACAATCTCCGGAAACGCCGTCAGAATACCGAGGGTCACCACGTCGGCGAAAATGAACGGCCAGACGCCCGCGAAGATGTCGCGCACCGAAATGTCCGGTCTGACGCCGTTAACGACGAACACCACAAGCCCCACGGGTGGCGACAGCGATGCGATGCCGGACAGCTTGACCAGCACGATGCCGAACCAGATCGGGTCGTAGCCAAGCGCCGTGATGATCGGGAATATGATCGGCAGCGTCAGGAGAAACATGCCCACGCCCTCGAGCACGGTGCCGAGCACGAAGTAGAGGAGATAGATCGCCATAAGAATCCAGATCGGCGACACTTTGAGCTCCCCGACCCACTTCGACACATCCTCGGGCAAACCGGAAAATCCGAGGAATCGCACGAAGATCAGGACACCCCAGATCACCGTGAAGATCATGACGGTCAGCTTCGCTGAATCGAGCAGGCATTGCCGCAACTCGCCGCGGCTGATGCCGTTCTTGAGAGCGAAGACAAACACCGAGAAGGCACCCAGGGCACCGGCCTCCGTCGGCGTCGCCCAGCCAAAATACATACTGAAGAAGATAATCACGATGACCAGGAAAATTGGGGTCGTGCCGGGCAACGACTGAAAGCGCTGCGCCCAGGTGTAGCCAATGATGGGTGGGCCAAGGTCCGGTTGGCGCCAACAGCGGAAGGTGATGATGAGCGCGTAGACCAGTGCCGAGATGAGGCCCGGCACGAACCCCGCAATGAGCAGTTTGCCGATCGACTGCTCGGTGATGATGCCGTAGACGACGAGCAGTGTACTCGGCGGAATGAGCGAATCGAGCGTTGCGCCAGCTGCGCAGACGCCGGCCGCCAGCCTCTTGTTGTAACCCGCCCGCAGCATTTCAGGAATCGCCACCCTGGCGAACACGGCAGCCGCCGCGCTGCTGGCGCCAGACACGGCGGAGAAGCCTGCGACCGCGAATACGGTGCCGGTAGCAAGGCCGCCGGGCAGCCAGCCGAACCAACGCCGGGCAGCCTCAAATGCGGTCTGAGTGATGCCGGCATAATACGCGAGGTAGCCGATCAGAATGAACATCGGCAGCACCGACAGCGTATAGTTAGCGCCGGCCGCGTAGGGCACGATGCCGGCCGTGCGCAATCCTGCGTCCCATCCGATCAGCATCGTCAAGCCTCCAGTCCCGACGATCGCCGCGGCAAAGGCAAAGCGAACGCCGATAAAACAGAGCACCAACAATGCCAAAACGCCCAGACCGCCGATCTGAGAGGGGCTCAACTCCATCATCGTTGCGCGTCCTTGCGGCCCAGGGCTTCGGCGATCTCGTCTTTTACCTGAGTTTCGAGAGTGATCAGCTTCGGCACAGCGATGGGTTCAGCATTCGGGTACGCCATCAGGCGCGCGTAGTCGCAATTCTGCAGCGCGAGACGGAGCCAAAGAACGCTCAGCGCCAGGGGGATCATCAGCTTGGCCGGCCAGGTCTGAATGCGAATGTCCATGGTTGAATCG
>JBKKCB010000083.1:0-5589 GCA_046713545.1 Hyphomicrobiaceae bacterium
GAGCTCGAGGTCAAGCCCTAGAACCGGGGAGCGAGGGCTTCGGTTGCGATCCGCAACGGGTCCAGCAGGTCCCCCGCTCTATTCCACTGGTCTGAGCACGATGTGGAGTCTGCGCGTGACGTATGACACAAAACATGGCCTTCGATATCGAGCGAGGAGGACGGCCACCACGATTGCGCTGGTCGCCGGTAGCTACCTTGTGATGTCCGGCATAATGGCAGAACCTACCGCAGCCCAAAGCAGCGACGCCGGCAAGGGTGGCTGGTTGACCCAATGGTGGCCCGGCGCCTCACGGAGTTCTCCCGCCGAAGCCCAAGCCGATGCGCAGCACGCAGGCGGGTACTCCATCCATGAAAAAACGCCTGCCGACAACACCACAGCAGCAAGCAAACGCGGCAATGTCGACGGTAAGGCAGACCTTTTCCTATCCGGTCCGCAGTACGTAGGCGCGGCCTCCATCCATGAAAAGAACGCTGCAGACAACACCACGGATCCAGCGGCAAGCGCACCCAGCAAGGCCAGCAAGGAAGACCTTTTCCGGCCCGGGCCGCAGTACGACAAAAACTACGATGCCAAATCGCAGATCGACGTCTACGGCGCGAAGACCGCGGTCGACCCGCCGCGCCCGCCACTTGAGCTGGGCCGCCCGCAATACACCTCTGGCGCATACGACGAGAGTAGCACACTCCTCGGCCAATTGAATCCACTGCTGCCGGGCCTCGCCATCTACGGCGACTGGCGGACGGCCGTCGCTTACAACAGCAACAACGGCAAGGATATTGCCCAGGTCGCGACCCGGCTGAACATCGACGTCGACTTCAAGTTCACCGCCACCGAACGCATACACGCCTTCTTCGCGCCGCTTCAGAAAGGCAATGCAAAATTCACCCGCTTCGAATTCGGCGGCGGCGACGGCAATGGAAAGTTCAACGATGAGTTCGACCTCAACCCGCAGACGCTGTTCTTCGAGGGTGACTTGGGCTCTCTCTATTCCGGTTTCTCCGGCAAGGAAGCAAGTTTCGACCTGCCCTTCACGGTTGGCCTCTTCCCGCTGTTTCTCCAGAACGGGACCTGGGCGAACGACGCGATCCTCGGCGGCGCGGTGAGCATCCCCGCGAAGAACTCGCGGAAGCTGGGCCTTGCCAACTTCGACACCACCTTCTTCGCCGCGTTCGACAACGTCGACAACAAAGGCATCCTCGGGGTGAACAACAACAACGCCAACATCTATGGCGTGACAACCTTCATCGATGCCTTCAGCGGCTATATCGAAGCCGGCTACGGCCTGATACAGGGCCTCGAGGACCGGGAAGGCCAGCTGACGAACTTCGTGACCGCCGCCTACACCCGGCGCTATGCCAACACTTTGGCGAATTCGACCCGTGTGTTCGCGAACTTCGGCAACGGCAAGGACGACGAGGGCGTTGCCATCCTTTCGGAGAACAGCCTGGTCACAGGTCTGCCGAGCACGCTGATCCCCTACGCCAACTTCTTCGTCGGCTTCGGCAACCCTCAGCCCCTGGTCGATGGCAACGGCGCGGGCATCCTGAAGAACGTCGGCATCAATTTCGAGACCGACGCCCTGACCGGCTACCCGAAACTCAACGACACCGGCTCCAACGCCTTTGGCGGCGCGATCGGCCTGCAGTATCTCTTCAATCTGGACCAGCAGCTCCTCTTCGAGGTGGCGACGGTGCAGCCCTTCGGCGATCCGATCGCCGGCATCGGCGTCGCGACCCCGCAGTACGCCTTCGGCGTCCGCTATCAGGTCCCGCTCAGCAAGGCCTGGCTGTTCCGCGCCGATGCGACCTATCAGATCACCGAGGGCGCCGACGAAGACACCTTTGGCATCCGCGCCGAGCTCCGCAGGAAGTTCTGACCGATGGTGGATGATGGCAGCGGCTTGGGGATGGGGTATTTATGCGAGGCAATCTCATGAGTAGTCGGAATTTATCGAGCTGGAGTTTCGGCCAGAACCTTCGAGGTGCCGCTGGCACGCTGACTGCGGCTGCCGCGGTCTTTCTCCTCGTTGCAGGCATTGGCGCGGCGATCTCTTTTTGGGGGGGCGCTCGCGGGGCGACCGGCTCAAGGAGCACGATCCCAATCTCGCGTACTGGGGCGGATGGCGACCTTGCACGCCTCAAGGACTACACGCGTTCGATTGAAACCAAAGAACCCGCGTCTGGGGCGGCAGCCGGCGACCTGCTGCCTGACGTGAACACGATGATCGAGCAGCTGGCGGCTCGGCTCGAGACCGCGCCAAGGGACAACAAAGGCTGGCGGATGCTTGGTTGGTCCTACTTCAACACGGGGCGCTACGAGCAGGCAGCTGCCGCCTATGCGAGAGCGATGGAGCTTGATCCGAATTCCGCCGAGCTCAAGCGCGCGTACGATGAGGCCAAGGCGAAGGCCTCGGGCGGCGGCAATGCGGCGACAGCCGCCTCTTCGCCCATCGAGGCCGTCGGCAAGGCTGACGGACCAAGCGCGGAGAAAATAACAACGTCCGAAGCGACGCCTCCGCACGAGACCGACGCTGCCATCCGAGCGATGGTCGATGGCCTGGCGGCTCGCCTGGAGAGTTCTCCGCGAGACGTCGAGGGCTGGGCTCGCCTCATGCGCTCTCGCGTTGTGCTTGGAGAGAGAGAGGTCGCGGCAACGGCGTACCGCAAGGCGCTCGAGGTCTTCCAGGACGACCCGGCAGCATCGGGCAAGATTGCGGCCGCGGCGGTTGAGCTCGGCCTGAAGGCCGAGTGACTATGCCGCTTTCAACTAGAGCGCGATCGTTTTGAAGGCCTTCCATGCGAAGCGTGAATCGCACTCTCAACTAGAAGGCCCGGTTTGCACGTTGCGCTTCACGCGAAGGCGACGCTGCTGCCGCCCCGGCCGATGGGACGGTCGTTGTGCTGGATCCGGCCCTACTATTTCTCAGGTGGCGTTGCTAACTGACATAAAGGGGCCAGCAAGCTCGCGCTTTTGCTGAAACAAAGCGGCTGATCGTAGAGGGAACTCCGGCACGCCTCCCCTCGTTTTGCCTTGTTGCGGCGGTTAGCTGCGGACAAGTTCGTCAGAGGGCCAAAACCCAAATGCGCGACTTCGGTCTTTGCGTTCGCTCCGGGCCTGGCGTTGCCATCGCCGCGCTCGCGTCGGCAGTGCCCGAGCACTGCATCGATCAGCAGGCAACACGTGATATTGTTCTGTCCATAGCGCCCGGGCTGCGCAGCCACGAAGCCCTTTTTCTCAACACCGGCATCAAGACGCGCTATTCATGCGTGCCCCTGGAATGGCATTTCGAGCCGCACGGCTGGGCGGACCGCAATCTCGTCTTCCAGGAAGCTGCGGCCGATCTCCTGGAACGTGCGAGCCGGGACTGCATCGACATGGCAGGCATCGACATCGCTGAGATCGAAGCCATTGTGACGGTGTCCACCACGGGGCTCGCCGTCCCAAGTCTCGACGCGATCCTGGCCAATCGACTGGGTCTTTCCGCCACCATCGAGCGTCTGCCGATTTTTGGCCTCGGGTGTGCCGGCGGCGTGAGCGGCCTTGCGCGCGCGGCTCGGATGGCACAGTCGTTGCCGCGCGGCATCGTGCTGCTCCTCGTCGTCGAGCTGTGCACGATCAATTGCCGCAACACCGACCATAGCATCAAGAACTTCATCTCCACCGCACTGTTTGGCGACGGTGCTGCGGCGCTGCTCCTGCGTCGCGAGTCTGGCGGCCAAGCTCTGCCCCGCCTTGTGGCGTCCGGTGAACATATGTGGCGGCGAAGCGAGCATATGATGGGTTGGTCCATTGAAGACGACGGTTTCGGAGTCGTCCTCAGCCCCGACATCCCAAGGTGCGCGCGCGAGGAGCTGCGGCCTGCAGTGGATCATTTTCTCGCCAGCCATGGCCTCGTCTCGAGCGAGCTCGACGGGGTCATCATGCATCCGGGCGGGCGCAAAGTGCTCGAGGCCGCCCATACAGCCCTCGCATTGCCGCACGAGGCCCTCCACCACGCATGGGACGTCCTTGCCGAATACGGCAACATGTCGGCCCCGACGGCCCTGTTCGTGCTCCAGCGCACACTGTCGGCGGACGCGTCCGGTCTGCATTTGCTGGTCGCATTTGGACCGGGTTTCTCCGTGTCCTTCGCCTTATTGGATCTCTGATCCGTGAACCTCGACATCGGACCACCGCAAATTGCGGCCTTGCTGATCCTCATTCAGCGCGGCGCCGAAGAAATTCATTCAGCCCGCAATACCAAAGCGCTTTTGGCCCGAGGCGCGCGGGAAGAAGGTGCAAGCTATTACCCGGTGGTCGCGGTCACTCATCTGGGCTGGATCGCGGGCCTTTTCTTTCTCATTCCGCCGGACACGCAGACAATCTGGCCCTTGATCGGCCTCTATGTCGTCTTGCAGGTGGCTCGCTACTGGGTTATTGCGACTCTCGGGCCCTATTGGACACACCGCATCATCACGACCGACGATGCACCGATGGCCTCGTCGGGCGCCTATCGTTTCGTGAAGCACCCCAACTACGCCATCACAGTTGCCGAGACCCTGCTGCTGCCGTCTGCCTTCTCGGCCGTCGCTCTCGCCCTCATCATGACCGCAATCTGGGTGGCGGTCCTGCACTACAAAATCCGGCTTGAAGAGGCCGCGCTCGCAAAGCGCTATAGGCACGCCGCGAAATGAGCATCCCGATCCACGTCAACATGCCGGCTCGCGCCTGCTTCGGCCCGTTTTGTGGCCGGCACCAGCCTCCAGTCGGCCGTGAAAATGCTGGAAGCCCTCATTCGAGCAAGCGTTTCCGTTCACTTCGTCAGCCCAGGGTCGATGCTGTCGAAAAAGACCGCGGCAGGCCGAACGCTCTCGGTGGGCGGCCCGGCTGAAGTCCAAACTCTCGGAGTCAGCGACTAGTCGCTACACGGAACGGTTAGCACTCGGCCGATGTTGGCGAAATATTTCCTGCAGCCCGTCCCCTTTGCGCCGACGTCCTGAGAGTCGCGGCCGGAGCGGGGTGTCGTAGTGCCCGTCGTGCCCGCACCGGTCGCCGTTGCGGCCAGCTCCTTGACATTGGCGGCGAAGATCGGGTCGCTGTCGCAGCTCACGAATTCGGGTTGCTCATCGCGTGCTGCCGACCAAGTCGCACTCGATTGGGTCCACGACGCATCACCGTAAAACCAGGCGCCTGTCTTGAAGGTGAAAGCTTCTTTACCGGACCAGCATGAGCCCTTGCCGTCAAACCAGACTTTGCTCGAGGGGTTATAGCGGCGTCCATCGGCATCGGCGAACCTGACCAGCGTATCCGGCTTGTCCCTGGTTCGGGACTCGCTGCGGGCCGATCTGACGCGCCGTGGACGGTCCGCCCGCTCGGTCTGGAGCGTCTGCGATTTGAACTTGAAGTGCCAATTGCCGTGATGGTCGATCGACCGTTGCTGCGCATGGGCGTCCCGCAAAGAACCCATGGCCAGGATACAGACAACCGCCACCATGGAGGTGAGCGTCAGTCTCGTCATGCTGTCATTCCTTGCAGTCGGTCGATTCAATCCGCTGACTGATTGTTATTCAAGCGCGTTATACCTACAAGTCTCCTTTTGCGGTAGAA
>JBKKCB010000084.1:0-5765 GCA_046713545.1 Hyphomicrobiaceae bacterium
CGACAAGACCCGCTACCTGGGCAAGGGCGTGCGCAAGGCCGTCGGCAACGTCAAAACCACCATCGCCGATGCGCTGCGCGGCTTCGATGCCAACGACCAGCAGGGGCTCGACGCGCGCCTGATCAACCTCGATGGCACCGAGAACAAGGGTCGCCTCGGCGCCAATGCGCTGCTCGGAGTTTCCCTAGCCAATGCGCACGCCGTTGCCGCGTCCAAAGGCCAGCCGCTTTGGGCGCACCTGGCCGGCGACCGCGAAGCCGTGCTGCCGGTGCCGATGATGAATATCATCAATGGTGGCGCGCATGCCGACAACCCCATCGACATCCAGGAATTCATGATCATGCCGGTCGGGGCGGCATCGTGCCGTGATGCGATCAGGGTCGGCTCTGAGATTTTCCATACGTTGCGCAAGGCGCTGAAGGACGCCGGCCACAACACCAACGTCGGCGACGAGGGCGGGTTCGCGCCCAACCTCAAGAGCGCGGACGAGGCGCTGGGCTTCATCACCAAGTCCATTGAGGCGGCGGGCTATAAGCCCGGCGACGACGTCGTTCTGGCGCTCGATTGCGCGGCTACGGAGTTTTTCAAGGACGGCGCGTATCATATCGAAGGCGAGGGCAAGACCCTCAACCCCGGCCAGATGGCCAAGTACCTTGCCGATCTGGTGTCGCGCTATCCGATCGTGTCCATCGAGGACGGCATGGCGGAAGACGACTGGCAGGGCTGGAAGCAACTCACCGATGCGGTCGGCGCCAAGTGCCAGCTCGTGGGCGACGACCTGTTCGTGACGAACACGGAACGGCTCGCCCGCGGCATCGAGCAGGGCATCGGCAACTCGATCCTCGTCAAGGTCAATCAGATCGGCTCGCTGACGGAAACATTGGCGGCCGTGAGCATGGCCCAGCACGCCAGCTATACGGTTGTCATGTCGCACCGGTCGGGCGAGACGGAGGATGCCACCATTGCCGACTTGGCCGTCGCGACCAACTGCGGGCAGATCAAGACCGGATCGCTCAGCCGCTCCGATCGCCTCGCCAAATACAACCAGCTCATCCGCATCGAGGAGGAGCTGGGCGACACGGGCCATTATGCGGGCCGTTCGGTGATCCGTGCGCGTCGTACTAAAACGTAAACTTCCGTCGTCGGAACAGTGCTTTACGTGCGCTTAACCGGCTTGCGGTAGAACTCGGGTGTCGGCAGCTCAGCGTCGTTCAAGAGTTCAGTTTTGCGTCATTCCCGACATGATGACTTCAAGTCCTCACAGCGGCAGATTCCGGTGTTGCTCATCTGCGCGTGCCTGGCTGGGTACTTTGGTTATCACGCAATCCAAGGCAAGCACGGTCTCGACGCGCGCTCCCGATTGATTGAACGCTCCAAGGTTGTCGAGCGCGAGATCAGGAGCCTTGAGACCGTGCTTGCGACCCTCGAGCTCGAGGTGGCCCTGCTGTCTCCCGCCAGGCCGAACCCAGACTACGTGGATGAACTGGCCCGGGACATCCTCGGCTTCGCCCGCCCCAACGATCAGATCCTCACTGGCGCGCTGGCCCGTCGCTGATCCTTAGGGTTTCGCCGGCCCGAACGGCCCTGCCGATCCGCTGGCAAAACCGGCAGGCCTCATGTAGGTTCGGGGTCGACCAATCAGCCCTTTCAGCTCATGACGGCAAGGAGGCTCCGGCGATGACCGACGGCATTGCACGCGGTGCTGCCACAGCAACACGTACCGTGGCGACGCCGCGCGGACCGATCGCGGAATTCAGCCGCGCTGGAGAACTCAAGGCCTATCGCGAGATGCTCCTCATCCGCCGCTTCGAGGAAAAGGCGGGGCAGCTCTACGGCATGGGCTTCATCGGCGGCTTCTGCCACCTTTATATCGGCCAGGAGGCCGTCGTCGTCGGCATGCAGATGGCGATCAAGCCCGGCGACCAGGTCATCACGACCTATCGCGATCACGGCCATATGCTGGCCTGCGGGATGGACCCGAAGGGTGTGATGGCGGAGCTGACCGGACGCCGCGGAGGCTACTCCAAGGGCAAGGGCGGCTCTATGCACATGTTCTCCAAGTCCAAGGCCTTCTACGGCGGACATGGCATCGTGGGCGCCAACGTGCCGCTGGGGGCAGGCCTCGCGTTCGCCAACAAGTATCGCGGCAACGACCACGTCTGCCTCACCTACTTCGGCGACGGCGCCGCCAATCAAGGCCAGGTCTACGAGAGCTTCAACATGGCCAAGCTCTGGTCCCTGCCGGTCATCTTCATCATCGAGAACAACCGCTATGCCATGGGGACGTCGGTGGAGCGCGCTGCCGCCACCGTCGATTTCTCCCACCGTGGCGCCTCCTTCGATATCCCCGGCGAACAGGTCGACGGCATGGATGTGCGCGCCGTCAAGGCTGCGGGCGACAAGGCGGTTGCCGCAGCCCGCGCCGGCAAAGGTCCCTACATTCTGGAAATGCTGACCTACCGCTACCGCGGCCACTCGATGTCCGATCCGGCCAAGTACCGGACCAGAGAGGAAGTCGAGCGCGTGCGCGAGGAGCGCGATCCCATCGAGCGGGTCAGGAAGCGCGTGCTGGAAAACGGAATGATCAAGGAAGATGAGCTGAAGGCGATCGACGTCGACATTCGCGGCATCGTCAATGCGGCGGCAGAATTCGCGCAGAACGATGCGGAACCTGAAGCCGCCGAGCTCTATGCCGACGTGTTTGTCTGAGCGTGTCTGCGGCTCGCGGATGCAAAAAAAGAAGCCGCGCTGCGGCAGACTTGGAAACGCCTGAAGGTTGAACGGATGCCCACCCAGATTCTGATGCCCGCTCTGTCTCCGACAATGGAGGAGGGGAAGCTCGCGAAATGGCTCGTGAAAGAGGGGAGCCGCATCAAGCCGGGCGACATCATCGCCGAGATCGAGACCGACAAAGCCACGATGGAGGTCGAATCGGTCGACGAAGGGATCGTGTCCGAGCTTCTCATCGCCGAAGGCACCGAGAAGGTGAAGGTCAACACGCCCATCGCCGTCGTCAGCGTCGATGGGGAAGCGAAGAGCGCCGCGCCGCGCGCCAACGGCAGCGGTGCGACCCACACGACGACGACCGCAGAAACGTCACCCCGCCCCGCCGCCACGGCGAAGCAGGAGCCGGCACCGGCTCAATCCGCGGCTCCGCGCGAGAAGCCGGTCAGCGTCGCACCCAGCGCGGATGTTGCGCCCGGCACGGACATGATCACGCAGACCATGCGCGAAGCGCTGCGCGACGCCATGGCCGAGGAGATGCGACGCGACCCCGACGTGTTTCTTATGGGCGAGGAAGTTGCCCAGTATCAGGGCGCCTACAAGATCAGCCAGGGGCTGCTCGACGAATTCGGCGCCCGGCGCGTCATTGACACGCCCATCACCGAGCAGGGATTTGCCGGTATCGGTGTGGGTGCGGCCTTTGCCGGCTTGAAGCCGATCGTGGAGTTCATGACCTGGAACTTCGCCATGCAGGCCATCGACCAGATCATCAATTCGGCGGCCAAGACGCTCTACATGTCGGGCGGCCAGATGGGCAGTCCGATCGTGTTCCGCGGCCCGAACGGCGCCGCGGCCCGCGTTGCCGCCCAGCACAGCCAGTGCTACTCCGCCTGGTATGCGCACGTCCCGGGCCTCAAGGTCGTTGCGCCGTCCAACCCGGCGGACGCCAAGGGCCTGCTCAAGTCGGCCATCCGCGATCCCAACCCCGTGCTCGTGCTCGAGAATGAAATGCTCTACGGCACGAGCGGCCCGGTGCCCAAGGTCGAAGACTGGCTCGTGCCCATCGGCAAGGCGCGCATTGCCCGCGAAGGCACCGACGTCACGATCGTCTCGTTCGCGCGCGGCATGGTCTATGCGCTGGATGCCGCAGAGCGCCTGGCGAAGGAGGAAATTTCAGCCGAGGTGATCGATCTGCGCTCGCTGCGGCCGCTCGACATCGACACCATTCTCGAGTCTGTGCGCAAAACCAACCGGCTCGTCACGGTCGAGGAAGCGTGGCCGGTGTGCTCGGTCGGCTCGGAGATCTGTGCGCAGGTCGCCATCCAGGCGTTCGATTATCTCGATGCGCCGCCGGCCAAAGTCAGCGGCGCGGACGTGCCCATGCCCTACGCGGCCAATCTTGAGAAGCTCGCACTCCCGAATGCGGAGCAGGTGGTAGAGGCCGTGAAGTCGGTCCTCTACAAGGAATAGCGCGGATCGGGCGTATGGCACGCGTCGTCACTGTACATAGGAAGGAAGGCGGCGGGATCACGGTTCGCTGCGGCAACGAGGTGGTCGGCTTCGTCACGCGTCTCGATGGCGGTGACGAGCGCATGAGCGGGCAGTTCGCGCCCGGCCCGGCGCATAAGCCGTATGCACAACTGCTGGCGGATGGTGATAAGGCCGAGATCGAACGCAGCGGCCTGCACGTCTATTCCTCGATCCACGACATGCGCATCGACGGAGAGGCATCTCTGGTCGTCGAGGCCGACAAAGTCCACTTCCGGCCGGCCGCGGCATTCATCGTGCTGCGCTCCGGCGGTCTGGGATAGACATGGCGGCACATGTGGGCAGAGCAGCAGGGAGACCCGTGCCATGACCTCTACGCACACGCTCCAGGGTGAATGTCATTGCGGTGCCATCCAGGCGACGCTTGTCACCAGCAAGCCCGCCGACGCCCTGCAGGTGCGCGCCTGCCAGTGCGGCTTCTGCACCCGGCACGGCGCCATGACCGTGTCTGACCCCGATGGCCACGCCACGTTCGTCGTGCGTGAAGGGCAACTGCAGGCCTATCAGTTCGCGACGCGGACGGGCACGAGCCTGATCTGCCAGACGTGCGGCGTATACGTCGGCGTCATGCTCAAGGACGGCGACGACGTGTGGTCGGTGATGAACGTGCGCGGCGTGGCCGTCCCGGAATTTATCGACCGCGTCGCTGAGCCTGTCAGTTACGATAGCGAAACGGCGGAGCAGCGCATTGCGCGCCGCAAAGCCAAATGGACTCCCACCGAAATCCGGCTGAGCCGCTGACAGGCGCACAACACGAGCAGGAACGCCAATGCCCACTCCAATTCTGATGCCTGCACTCTCCCCGACGATGGAGGAGGGCAAGCTCGCCAAATGGCTGGTCAAGGAAGGCCAGAAGGTGCGCGCTGGCGACATCATTGCAGAGATCGAGACCGACAAGGCGACCATGGAGGTGGAGGCTGTCGACGAGGGCACGGTCGGGCGCCTCCTGATCGAAGCCGGCACCGACAAGGTCAAAGTCAACACACCGATCGCCGTCCTGCTCGAAGACGGCGAGAGCGCCAGCGCTTTGGGGGCCGCGACTTCAGCGCCGGAGCGCTCGTCACCAGCGAGCAGTGCGGCAAACACGTCGTCCACCACATCGCAGAAGCCGTCGGTAGGCTCGGCGACGCCAGCGGCCGCAGCCGGCACGGCCACGAAGACTGAAACCACACCGCGCAGCCAGTCTGGCGGCGCAGCGCCGGCTCAACGCAATGGCCAAGCCGAGCCGCGCATCTTTGCCTCGCCCCTTGCGCGGCGTCTGGCCAAGGATGGGAATCTCGACCTAGCGCGCCTGGAGGGCTCGGGTCCGCATGGCCGTATCGTCAAGCGTGACGTCGATGCCGCGTTGAAGGGCGGCGGTGCCCAGCGCGCGGCACCCGCGGCCGTGCAAAGCACCGCCATAGCGACATCCCCGGCAGCCGTTTCCGCCATCCAGGCGATGCCCGACGACAAGGTGCTCGCCCTTTACGAGAAGGACAGTTACGAGGTCGTCC
>JBKKCB010000085.1:0-23339 GCA_046713545.1 Hyphomicrobiaceae bacterium
CAAGAGGTGGTGAAGCTGGTGCGCGACGAGATCGGGCCGGTTGCCGCCTTCAAGACGGTGATGACGGTGCAGCGCTTGCCCAAGACGCGCTCGGGCAAAATATTGCGCGGGACGATGCGGCAGATTGCCGACGGCGAGACGTGGAAAATGCCCGCCACCGTTGATGACCCCGCCATCCTCGGCGAGATTACCGACGCCCTGAAGGGACGTGGCATGGGCCTCAAATCACGGGTCGCTGAGGGATAATCAGTTCAACGCAGAAGCACGAGCGCCATGATCAGGACGGCTGCCCCAACCAAGGGCAGAACAGGAAACCAGCCCGATCGGTCCTCCCGTCTGGCAAGCGGCTCATCATAGTCCGCAACCATCGCTGCGCGCGCCACTGATTCCAACGTGTCGGCTTGGCTCTGGATCATGAATGCGGCCCCCTATAGCGCGTTCAAATGACGACTGCAGCCACAACGCAGTCCGCCCCCACACGTTCCCGGGAATGCATCGCCTTGATGCGCTCGTAGTGTGCGCGCGCGGCATGAGGGCATGCGCGCAATGAGCCTCCCAACGAGTGTGTCGATCGATGCACCTATTCGACGCGGCAAGGATGACGGCCCGATCTGCCATGGAACTGGGTTGCACGAGGGTGCGTTGTGCCAGCTATCGACATTATGAAATTCGGAGCAACGGCATGCGACCCGTACTTCTGTGGATCCTGGGTATCCCGATCCCCATCATCATTCTGCTGTACCTGTTCAATGTTCTTTGAGCGCGTGCCGCCGTATCTCCCGAGAGCGGGGAACCATCAGCAATAAGGTGCGTTTCTGCTGAATATCCCCGAAAAACTGGCAGATTCACGCTCTTCCTTCTGAAGGTATCAAACAGCCCATGAACCGCAAAAACGATGAAAGACCGATGCAAGGGGATTCGGGCAGCAACGTCGCGGATTTCCGTTCGCGGGGCGGACAGCAGCACGACGCGGGCGGGCAAGTGAGTCCGCAGAGCCATTCCGACAATGGTCACGCTCAAGGTGTGCGCCAGAAATTGCCGCCGGAAGTGCATGCATTTCTCGGACACAAGCTTCGGGCAGTCTATGGCGATCTCATCAATGAACCTGTTCCTGGCGCCCTGCTCGATCTGCTGGACCGTCTCAAGGCTCAAGAACTCGAGGCGCAAGACACCGCTGGTGTAGACCAGGCAACCTCGAAGGAGAAAGCGTAGTGAGCGCTCCCGAGCAAGATAGTCTTCGGCAACCTCTGATCGCAGCGGTGCCGAACCTCAGGGCTTTCGCGATTTCGCTCTGTGGCGACGTGGATCGTGCAGACGATCTCGTGCAGGAAACCCTGGTCAAAGCATGGAACAAGTTGGCAAGCTTTGAGCAAGGCACCAATTTCAAGGCGTGGCTTTTCACCATTCTCCGCAATACGTACTTTTCCGAACGCCGCAAGCTGCGACGCGAGGTCAAGGACTCGGATGGAGAATACGCCGCGCGGCTGTCTACGCCTGCTGAGCAGCACGGACACATGGATATGGTGGATTTCAAGGCCGCCTTGTCCCGCTTGTCCGACGATCAGCGCGAAGCCCTCATCCTGATTGGCGCCGAGGGTTTTTCATACGAGGAAGTCGCGGCGATTTGCGGCTGTGCCGTCGGCACGGTAAAAAGTCGCGTAAACCGAGCGCGCGTGAGGCTGGCGGAATTGTTGCACGTGGAAAATCCCGGCGAGTTTGGCCGTGAAGCCATCGCCAACCCCGTGCTGGTCGGGGCCCTCACGCGATCGTGACACCAATGAGCGCTTTTGGCGAGCGGGGAACCAACACGCCCCGCTCGCGTTAAGCTACGATTTGTGCCGTCCTGCAGGGAGATGGGGATGTCTATTGCGACTGCCGTTGCGCCGCACTTGCCATATTTGCGCCGCTTTGCCCGCGCGCTGACCGGAGGCCAGGCCAGCGGCGACGCTTATGTCGTGGCGGTTCTGGAAGCGTTCATTGAAGATCCAAGCGCGTTTGCCAGGGATCTGCCGGCGCGCATCGCACTCTATCGCGCGTTCGTAAAAGTCTGGGATTCGATTTCGCTCAATACAGATGCCGGCGAAGCCTCCCCCGATGATGCCGATAGTGCGGACTGCAATCTCGATGCCATTACACCTCGGCCACGCCAAGCCTTCCTGTTGATGGCGCTTGAAGGATTCTCCATCTCCGAGGCGGCCCAGGTTCTGGATTTGCCTGTCCAGGACGTCAAGACGCTGATCGACCAGGCCGGCGCGGAAATTGCCGAGCAGATCGCCGCTGACATCCTCATCATCGAGGATGAGCCGCTGATCGCCATGGATCTGGAGAGCCTCGTAACGGAGGTAGGGCATAGGGTGCTGGGCGTCGCACGAACCCATGCGGAGGCCGTTGCCGCCGTTGCGACCCGTCAGCCTAGTCTGGTGCTGGCAGATATTCAGCTCGCCGACGGCAGCTCCGGGCTCGAGGCCGTCAACGAGATCCTGAACACCATCAATGTGCCCGTCATCTTCATCACGGCGTATCCAGAACGCCTGTTGACCGGGCAAAAACCCGAGCCGACATTCCTCATTACCAAGCCCTTCCAACCGGAGACCGTCAAGGCGGTCATCAGTCAGGCGCTGTTCTTCGACACACGCGCCAAGCGCACCGGCAAGGAAGCCGCTTAACGACCAATAAAGCTGAATGCGTGCCCATCAACGCCGCGCCATCACGCAGCGTTTGTGCGCACGCTCGCGCTTGCAGGTCCAAGGCCGTTATCACTGACACTGCGCGACGGAACCTTCGATGGACAGCCGCGTTTCCTTCTCAGTTCAAATGGTTCTGGAGGACCGAGGTGGGCAACCTTCTTCATTATGCAATCGTCTTTCTTGTGGTTGCGTTGGTGGCAGCAGCGCTCGGCTTTGGCGGCGTGGCCGGCACAGCCATGGAAGGCGCGCGGATCTTGTTCTGGGTCGCCATCATCCTGTTCGTCATTTCGCTGATCGGCGGACTGATGAGAGGGCGCAGCCCCAGGCTCTGACATCATTCAAAATCGCAGCAGAGGAGAGACCAAGCATGAATTGGGATCGTGTTGAAGGCAATTGGAAGCAGTTCACCGGCAAGGTTAAGGAGAAGTGGGGTCAGCTTACCGATGATGATCTCACGACCATCAATGGCCGCCGCGACCAGCTGGAAGGCAAAATCCAGGAGCGGTATGGCTACGGCAAGGACCAGGTCAAAAAAGAAGTCGACGACTGGCTCGGCCGCGAATAAGCAGAAATAGTGGCGTCGTTGATCTGGCCGGCAGGCGCACTCCTGCCGGCCAGATTCGTTTCCAGACGAGATTCGCTGTCCATGGCCCGCGGCGACCGTAAATGCACGTAGCTTCGTCGCGCTCAACGCATTAAATGAGGCGTTTACGCGCCGCACAGGTCCAATGTCGATATTCGGTTCGCTAGCCAAGCGCTATCTGCCTGATTTCGGCACCCTTGCCGGGGCAAGCCGCACCACGCAGCCCGAGAGCGACGCCGTTGCCGACGGCGCGCGCGCTTTTGCACCGGTCATATGGATGATCGGCAAGGTGCAAAGCGGCAAGAGTTCGATTGTCCGCACCATCACGCAAAGCGATGCCGCAGCGCTCGGCGGCGGCTTCAAGGCCTGCACGCGCACAGCGCGCATCTTCGACTTTCCCGAGGAGGCGCCGGTCTTGCGCTTCCTCGATACGCGAGGGCTCGGAGAATCCGATTACGATCCAGCCGAAGATCTGGCCTTCTGCGCCGAACGCTCGCATCTGCTGCTGGCCGTGGCGCGCGCGATGGACCCGCAACAAAGCCCTGTCCTCGACGCGTTGCGCACAGTGCGCCTTGCACAGCCCGATTGGCCTCTGATTGTCGCGCAGACGAGTCTTCACGAGGGGTACGCGCCCGGACAGAATCATCCCTCCGACTATCCATTCGATACATCCGGTTCAGGAACTGGCACATCCACGGGACTGCCGACCGATTTGTTGCGCAGTCTTGCCCACCAGCGGGCGCTGTTTGCAGCCCTGCCCGGCACCGGCTCCATTGCCTTCGTCCCGATCGACTTCACGAAGGACGGCGACGGCTACACGCCTGTCGCTTTCGGTCTCGATGCCTTGGCAGAGGCGATCGTGCGTGTCGCGCCGGCGGCGATGGTTGCAGCACTGGAAGCAATGCCTGGTTTCACGCGGGATGCGCGGTTGCAGCAGGCCGATCCCCTCATCATGGGTCATGCAACGGCAGCAGCCGGCGGCGACCTCGTACCGGTCGCGGGCGCGGTGGCTGTCTCCGCCATCCAGGCCCGGCTCCTGCAGCGTCTTGCAGTCATCTACGGGGTGACCTGGGATCGGCGGATGTTCGGTGAGTTTGCAGCGGCATTGGGCACAGGCGTCGCGGCGCGCGTGCTGACTGGTCTGGGCATTCGCCAGCTGATGAAATTCATCCCGGTTTACGGGCAGACGGCAGGTTTGGCAGCGTCCGCAGCAACGAGCTTTGCCGTGACATACGCGCTGGGCAAGGCCGCCGTTTATTTCTTGTCGAAGCGCCGCATGGGCTCCCACGATCCAGCCGGCGTGGCGCGCGCCTATCGGCAGGCCCTGCAGGACGCGTTCCGCCTCGCCAAAAACCGGAGCTCGAGCACGGATGCCAGGCCGTGAAGGATGAGGGCAGCCGATCGATGCTGTATTTGCGGCTGGCGATCGTCGGCATCGGCCTGCTGCTGCCCTCTCTGACTCTGATTCCGTTCGGGAGCATCTGGCTTTGGCAGAACGGCTACCTCCTGCATTGGGCGGTCGCAGCCTGTCTGGCGGTTCTTGCCGCCTATGCGCTTCAGCTTCGTCTGCTGGGCAAAACGCCGTCTCCGGATAAACCCGCTGCAAGCGGTCAGACGTCGGATCCAGGCGATGCTGCAGCGGATGCCGCAGACCCGAGCTGGACGCCGCGAGAAGCAGAAGCCTGGACGCGCGTCCGGGCCATGGCATCATCGGTGTCTCCCGATCATCTCGACAGCAGCGACGCGGCTCTCCAGCTCGGGCTGGAGACGATACGCGCTGTCGCGTCGACCGTGCATCCCGAGGAACGCGAACCGCTTTGGAAATTCACCATCCCGGAAGCGCTCGCCATCCTGGAACGCGTCAGCGTGCGCATGCGCGTGTTCGTCAACGAGAACGTGCCGCTGGGCGACCGCCTGACCGTGGCGCAGATGATGGCGATCTATCGCTGGAAGGGCACCGTCGAGCTTGCGGAGAAGGCCTATGATCTGTGGCGCCTCGCCCGCTTCATCAATCCGCTGTCGGCTGCGACCCATGAAGTCCGCGAGCGGCTGTCGCGCGAGATGTTGCAATGGGGGCGGGATCATATCGCGCGGCGGCTGGCGGCGACCTACGTCAAGGAGATCGGCCGGGCGGCGATCGACTTGTATGGGGGACGCCTGAGGGTATCGGGCGAAGCTCTTGCGGCGCATGTGACGCGGACCTCGGCCACCGACAAAGCTCAAGTTGCCGCCCGCGTGGCCGAGCCCTTGCGCATCCTCATTGCCGGCCAGATCAGTGCCGGAAAGTCGAGCCTGATCAATGCCCTCGCCCAGGAAGTGACCGCGGCTGTCGACGCCCTGCCCACCACGCCGTCGTTTACGGCCTACGAACTCAAACGCGGTGGGTTTCCCGCGGCCTTGCTGATCGACAGTCCAGGTTTGGGAACCCGGCCGGGCGATGCCGCGTTGTTGATCGAGAATGCAGCAGAAGCAGACCTGGTGCTGTGGGTTGTCGCGTCGCATCGCGCAGACCGGGATGCGGATGGGCGTGCGTTACGTGATTTTCGTCTTCACTTCGCAGAACGTCTCAACCGAAGGCGGCCGCCCGTGGTGCTCGTGGTTTCCCAGATCGATCGTTTGAGACCATTCCAGGAGTGGGAGCCGCCCTATGATCTGACGCGGTCCGATCGGCCGAAGGCCGTGTCGATCCGAGACGCAGTTTCGGCGATCGCCAAGGAGCTTGGGTTCTCACCGGACGAAGCGGTCGCCATCAGCACCGCGCCGAACTCCGCACCCTACAATATCGATGCCGTCTGGGCGCAGATCGTACGACTGCTGCCAGAGGCACAAAGCGCCCAACTCATCCGGTCATTGCATGACCTCAAGGATCGATGGGACTGGGCGCGCTTGTGGAGCCAAGCGGCCAACGCCGGCCGCGTGATCGTCCAAACACTCAAAAAGTAAAACTCAACTCGACGGGTGAGAGCCATGGGAGCGCGCGAAGCAGCTTCTGATCATGCAGTTGTCGAAGACAAGGGGCGGGTCGAAGACAAGACTCGGCAAGAGGCGATCACTGTCGCGCGCGTCAAGCGGGCAAAGAACGCGGACAGCGACAATGGAGATCTGGCGCAGGTCGATGGCTGGCAACGCGCCACGCAGTTCGCGACGATCGGGCTCTTTGCCCTAGCCGTCCTTGGCTGTCTGTATTTGTCGCACAGCGTGGTCGTGCCGGTGCTGCTGGCGCTGGTGGTCGGAACCATCCTGCTGCCTGTGGTCGAGTTTCTGGAGAAATGGCGGGCGCCGCGCGCGCTGGCTGTCGTGGTTGTGGCCTTGGCGCTGATTGGCGTGGTGTTCGTCCTGGCCACGGTGCTGTCGCTGCCGCTGACCTATTGGCTGAGCCGCGCAACGGAACTGGGCTCACTGATCAAGCAAAAGCTGCACTCGATCAATCAGCCTCTGTCCATGCTGAAAGAACTCGGCGCGGTCTTCAGCCAGGCGACCGGCGCAGAACAAGGCGGCCTGAAAGTCGATCAATCCTCGACGAACATTGTCGGCGGCATTTTTTCTCTGCTGACACCGGCGGTCAGCCAGACCGTGCTGTTCCTCTTCGCCATGATCTTCTACCTGATCTATCAAAAGGAGATCCGCACGGGGGCGGTGTTTCTGGTGCACGACAGAGACGCACGCCTGAAGACGCTGCGCATCATCTCCGACATCGAACAGAACATGACGACCTACTTCGGGGCCTTCACGGTGGTGAACATCGGCCTCGGCATCGTGACGGCGCTGCTGGCCTATATCGTCGGCTTGCCCAATCCGCTCCTTTGGGGCGTTCTGGCCGCCGTGGTGAACTACATTCCCTACATCGGGCCGGCCATCGTCGTGGCCACTCTGTTCTTTGTCGGCGTCTTTGCCCTACCGACGGTACCGGAGGCCCTTGTCGCGCCGGCAGCGTTCATTGCCATCACGACGATCGAGGGACAGGTGATCGGGCCCGCGGTCATCGGCCATCGCCTGACGCTGAATCCGTTCTCGATATTTCTATCGATCGCATTCTGGACCTGGATGTGGGGGCCGATCGGCGCGTTTCTGGCGGTGCCGCTCCTGATCGCGGGCATGGTAGTCATACGGCATGTATTCATGGAGGAAAAACCCGACCTTCCGGAATGAAACCAACTCGACCTGTAAGCGTTGTCGCACAGCAGATTTTCACACAGGGAGCATTTCTATGGCACAGGGCACGCATCAAGCTCGGGACACGGGCCGCGTCGGCGAGATCGCCGGCGATCTCAAGGAAAAGACCGCCGAGCAGATAGATAAGCTGGCCGGGCAGGTCGAAGGCGCAGCCAAGGCCGTGCGCGACCAGGGACGCGAAATGGGCGAGCAGGTCCAGGTCGTGGCGGACAACTTCAAGACGGCATTGGACAAGTCGGTGCGCGACCAGCCGATCACGACGTTAGCGCTGACGGCCGCGGTGGCATTCGTTATCGGCGCGCTGTGGAAGTCGTAGCATCACGCTGCACGCAGAAAACAGGGCGCACCAATGTTCCAGGCCGCACTTCAGAAAGCGCAGCGCGCAGTCGATTCGACCGTTGAAAAACTCCTGACGCGGGCTGCCGTGGCCGTGCCGCTCGTCATCGCGGCAGGATTTGGGACGGCCGCCCTGACCGTGACGTTGACGCAAACGTATGGCCCCGCCGTGTCCTATACGATGATGGCGGGGCTGTTTGCGGCGGTAGGCGGCGTCATCGCAGCCATCGTGTCGGCAAACGGGACGACGGCACAGGCGGAGGCACCGCAAGCGACCCCCAGCGTCGCGGAAGACATGGCCGAGGTCGCCGCCCCTCTGATGGACCGGGAGACCCTGATCGCGCTCCTGACGACGGCGGGGCCGGTGGCGCTGCCCGGCCTGCTGAGGCTGGCTGCACGCAACCTGCCGCTGCTGGTGATGGCCGTGATCGTCGCGATTTTCTTTTTCGGACGCAGTCTCACGTCCGCCGACAGCGAGACAGCAGAAGCAGCGGGAACGGCGCCACAAGCGCCGACCCCGTGACGAGCAGTGTCTGGTCTCGGCAAATTTACTCCTTCTCGTCTTCCGGCCGCGACAGCTCCTTGAGCTGCGCAAAAACGCGCGACGCTTCCTGTTCCGGTGTTTCGCCGCCCGTCTCGGGTTCAGGCACAGGCACCACCACGTCCGGCTGAGCGCCCAGTCCTGGCGTGGTCTCGGCCGCCGGCAAAAGCGTGCCGGACTTGCCGGAGGCCTTGCGGTCACGGTCCAGGCGCCGCGCCGCTTTGCTGACTTCGTTATCGAGGTCGATCTGCGAGCACAGGGCGAGCATCACCGGATCCTGCGGCGTCAGGTTGTTTGAATTCCAGTGCGAGCGGTCGCGAATGGCTGCGATCGTCGGCTTGGTCGTACCGACCAGCCGCATGATCTGACTGTCCTTCAGCTCGGGGTGATTGCGCAGGAGCCAGAGAACGGCGTTCGGCCGATCCTGCCGGCGCGACACGGGCGTGTAGCGTGGCCCCGGCTTGGTCTTGACCTGCGGAATCTCGACTTTCGATTCCGCCACCTTCAGACGGTAGTCGGGATCTGTCTCGGCGCGCTTGATTTCCTCGCGCGAGAGCTGGCCCGAGGCGATCGGATCCATGCCTTTGATACCCTGCGCGACGTCGCCGTCGGCAATGCCTTTAACCTCGAGGTTGTGAAGACCGCAGAATTCAGCGATCTGCTCGAAGCTGAGCGACGTGTTCTCGACCAGCCATACGGCCGTAGCCTTGGGCATTAGCGGCTTGCGATTGCTCATAGTAGGGCTTCTCCGAGCCTTGTCCCGCCACAAGGCGGACATGGCCACAAATGAGGGAAAGGTGAGGGAATGACATCTTATATCGTGTCTCTTTGCACCGCCGCAACCGCAGATCGCACCAGCCGTGACGATAGATGAACCAAATCCGGCCTAGCGCGTTGACGCAGTGCAAAATTTCGACCGTCAGCAGTGCTGGAATACCCCGCCGGGAATGGGCGAATCGCCTGCGTTTTCCAGGCTGTGTCAAAAGAGCTTCGCAAGAGCAAAAAACACGTTTTCCCTCGTTGCAGTGCACATTTATCATGCATAGTGTGCACTGCGGCTAAGCAAAGCAACGCTCGGGATACTTGGACAGAGCCATGACGGTACTTACGCGCAAGACCTACTTCTTCGAAGATCTCCAGCTTGGCATGGAAGCCAGCTTCGCAAAAACGGTCACGGAAGCTGACATCAACACGTTTGCCGAGGTCACGGGCGACAAAAACCCGGTTCACCTGGATGAAGTCTACGCCTCCAAGACGATTTTCAAGACGCGCATCGCGCATGGCATGCTGACCGCAGGCTATCTGTCGGCGGTGTTCGGCATCGAATTGCCCGGCCCAGGCGCGATTTACGTCACCCAGACCCTCAACTTTCGCGGTCCGGTGAAAATCGGCGACAAAGTCATCGCCAAGGTGAAGGTGGCAGAGTTGTTTCCGGCCAAGCGGCGTGCCCGATTCGACTGCATCTGCACGGTCGAGGGCAAGGCGGTGCTGGAAGGCGAAGCCATCCTGATGATCCCGGCGCGCCCCGCGTAACGGTGCTTTTGCTCGCCGTCCGCCGGATCTTTGCGCAACACGAGACTATAAAGCCGGTCCAGGCTTGACCTCGGGCCGGCTCTTGCTGTCCTTAGGCACAGACGAAATCGACAGCCGTCGCCAGGCCCATGCACGTCCTCCACGGATACGACCACGTCCCCCACGACGCCAGAGGGGCAACGCTTGCGATCGGCAACTTCGATGGCGTGCATCGCGGCCATCAGGCCCTATTTCGCGAGGCCCGCAACGCCATCGCCAAACATGGCGGACTGGCCGGTGCCATGGTGTTCGAGCCGCACCCGCGCGAGTTCTTTCAGCCGGACAGACCGCACTTTCGGCTGACGCCACTGGCCCAGAAACTGGCGCTGCTGGAACTCTATGATCTCGATCTCGCCGTGGTGCTGACGTTCGACCAAAGACTGGCGGCGCTCACGGCGCACGCCTTCATCGAGCGTATTCTGGTGGCCGGACTGGGCGTGCGGCACGTCATCGTCGGCCACGACTTCCATTTCGGAAAAGCGCGAGACGGCAATGCGCTCGTCATGCAGCGGGCGGGAAAAGAATTCGGCTTCGACGTGACCGTTGTCGAAACGGTCGCCGAGGCCGGAGAGATCTTCTCGTCGAGCGCCATCCGGGCTGAAATTGCGCAGGGTGACGTCAGGAGCGCCGCCCAGATGCTGGGCCATTTCTGGCGCATGTCCGGCAAGGTCGTCGGAGGTGCCAAGATCGGTGCGGGCATCGGATTTCCAACGGCGAACATCCCGCTGCCGAAAGGCACGGCCCTGGCGCACGGGATTTATGCTGTTTTTGTCTACATTCACGGCGTGCAGCACCAAGGCGCGGCTTATCTCGGCACCCGGCCGACGTTCGACGACGGAACGCCGATCCTGGAGGTTTTCCTGTTCGATTTCAGCGCCGATCTCTACGGCCGCGAGATCGAGATCGAGTTCGTGGACTTCATCCGCGGCGACCGCCGTTTCGAGACCGTCGAGCTGCTGGTGGCGCAGATGAACAAGGATTGCGCCCGTGCCCGGCAGAACCTGGCCGAAGTCCTGTCCGGCAATCGTCGCGCCAGTTGAATTTGCCGCTGCACACCGCTAGAAGTGCGCGCATGTCACACAACCGCCGCCCGCTGATTGAGTCGCGAATTATCGTCCCGGCCGCTTGAGGGCGTCCGGGCGCCGGATATTTTCATCCTTCCGATCCGCTGGCGAAGATGGTTTTCCCATGAGCACGAAATCCGGGTCCGCGCGCGACTGGAGCGCGACCCTATTGCTGCCCAAAACCGAATTTCCGATGCGCGCTGGCCTGCCGCAGCGCGAGCCCCAGTTGCTGCAGCGCTGGGCCGAAATCAAGTTGTACGAGCGCCTGCGGGAGGCCTCCAAGGGACGGGCCAAGTTCATCCTGCATGACGGTCCGCCGTACGCCAACGGAAACATCCACATCGGCACGGCGCTGAACAAGATCCTCAAGGACGTGGTGACGCGCTCGCAGCAGATGCTGGGATTCGATTCCAACTATGTGCCGGGCTGGGACTGCCACGGGCTGCCGATCGAGTGGAAGATCGAGGAGGAATACCGCGCCAAGGGCAAGGACAAGGATGCGGTGCCCGTCAACGAGTTCCGCAGGCAGTGCCGCGAGTTCGCGGAGCACTGGATCGGCGTGCAGCGCGAGGAGTTCAAGCGTCTCGGCGTCGAGGGCGACTGGGAGCACTACTACTCCACCATGGCCTACAAGGCCGAGGGCATCATCGCCGCCGAGCTGATGAAATTCGCCATGACAGGTGCGCTCTATCGCGGTTCGAAGCCGGTGATGTGGAGCGTGGTGGAGAAGACGGCGCTGGCCGAAGCCGAGGTCGAGTATCACGACTACACGAGCGATGCGGCGTGGGTGAAGTTTCCTGTGGTCGTGGCTAGGCATGATCCAGATTTCAAACACGTCAACGAACTAACAGATGCAAGTGTGGTTATTTGGACCACGACGCCGTGGACCATCCCTGGCAATCGTGCCATCGCCTATTCGCCCAAAATCTCATACGGCCTCTATGAGGTGACGAAGGCTCCCGCAGGTAACTGGGTCAAGGCGGGTGACAAACTCATCATCGCCGACAAGCTTGCAGATCGCGTAATGCAATCGGCGAAGGTAGAGACATTTGAGAGGTTGTCGCCGTTGGATACGGCCAACACCTTTCCTGTCACCTGCACCCATCCCCTTCGCGGTCACGGATACGAATTTAAAGTCCCCATGCTCGCCGCCGATTACGTCACCGACGAGGACGGCACGGGCTTTGTGCATACGGCGCCCGGGCACGGTCGCGAGGACTTCGACACGTGGACGGAGGCTGCGCCGAAGCTGCAGCAGCGCGGGATCGACACGGCGATCCCCTTCACCGTCGACGGCGACGGGCGCTTCACCAAGGATGCGCCGGGCTTCGAGGGCAAGCGCGTCATCGACGACAAGGGCAACAAGGGCGATGCCAACGACGTCGTCATCAAGGCGCTGGCCGACGCCGGCATGATGGTCGCGCGGGCCCGCCTGAAGCATCAGTATCCGCACTCCTGGCGCTCCAAGAAGCCGGTGATCTTCCGCAATACGCCGCAGTGGTTCATCGCCATGGACAAGCCGCTGAAGACACCGGGCGCGAGCCGCAATCAAACGCTGCGCGAGACGGCGCTGAGGTCGATCTCCGAGACGGAGTTCGTGCCGGCGGCGGGGCAGAACCGCCTGCGCGGCATGATCGAGGCGCGGCCTGACTGGGTGATCTCGCGCCAGCGCGCCTGGGGCGTGCCGATCACGGTTTTCGTACATAAGGACACGGGACAGGTGATCCCGTCGGCCAAGTTCCCCAACTCCGATGAGCTGATGGCGCGCATCCGCACGGCCATGACCGAGCGCGGCGCCGACGCGTGGTTTGAGAAGGGCGCGCAGGAGCGCTTCCTCACGGGGCTCGTTGCCAATCCCACCGAGTGGGAGCAGGTGACGGACATCCTCGACGTCTGGTTCGATTCAGGCTCCACGCACGCATTCACGCTGGAAGACCCCGAGGCCTTCCCGGGGCTCGCCGGCATCAAGCGGCGGCGCGACGGGGGCGACGATCGGGTCATGTACCTGGAAGGCTCCGACCAGCATCGCGGCTGGTTTCATTCCTCGCTGCTGGAATCCAGCGGTACGCGCGGCCGCGCGCCCTTCGACGTCGTGCTGACGCACGGCTTCGTGCTCGACGAGAAGGGGCAGAAGATGTCGAAGTCGCTCGGCAATACGGTGGCGCCCCAGGACGTCATCAAGAATTCCGGCGCCGATATCCTGCGGCTGTGGGTTGCCGCATCTGACTATGCGGATGATCTGCGCATCGGCCCCGAGATTCTGAAAACCTTCGGCGAGACGTACCGCAAGATGCGCAACACGCTGCGCTGGATGCTCGGCTCGCTCGCGCATTACGATCCCACGCGGACCGTGCCTTTGAATGAGATGCCCGAGTTGGAGCGGCTGATGCTGCACCGGCTGGCGGAGCTCGACGATACGATCCGCAAGGCCTATGCCGAGTACGATTACAAGCGCGTGGTGGCCGTGCTGTCGCAGTTCATGAACACGGATCTGTCCGCGTTCTATTTTGATGTGCGCAAGGATGCGCTGTACTGCGAGCCCTATTCGAGCGTGAAGCGCAAGGCCGCGCTCGAGGTGATCGAGCAGATCTTCCGCTGCACGACGGTCTGGCTCGCGCCCCTCCTCTGCTTCACCGCGGAAGAGTCGTGGCTGGCGCGCTATCCGTCCGAAACCGCCTCCGTGCATATGGAGCTGTTTCCGGACCTGCCGGACGCATGGCGGGACGATGCGCTGGCTCAGAAATGGCAGAACGTGCGCCGCGTGCGCAGCGTCGTCACCGGTGCGCTGGAGATCGAGCGCGCGAACAAGAAAATCGGCTCCTCGCTGGAGGCGGCACCGAAGGTGTACGTCACCGATCCCGATCTCAGGGCCGCGTTGCAGAACATCGACCTTGCCGAGGTGTGTATCACGTCGGGCATCGAGGTGATGGCCGCCAGCCCGCCGCAGGGCGCGTTTGCCATTCCCGACGTGCCGGGCGTGGGCGTCGTGTCGGCAGCCGCGACGGGCAAAAAATGCGCGCGGTCATGGCGCATCACGACAGATGTGGGAGAAGACCCCAATTATCCCGATTTGTCCGCTCGTGACGCCGTGGCTGTCCGGGAGTTCGATGCCATGCAGCAGGGTCGGGCGTGACGACGCACATGCCTCTGCGCTCGATCAAAAGGGGCGGCTGATGGCCGGGGCAGGCCACGCGAGGCTATGGGGTACTGGGTTCGGCATCGGCCTGACCGTCGCGGCCGTGACCCTGATCCTCGACCAAGTGCACAAGTGGTGGATGCTCGATATCTACCAGATCCAGCACCGCGGACGCGTCACCGTCACGCCCTTTCTCGACCTGGTTTTTGTGCTCAATCAGGGTATTAGCTACGGCCTGCTGGCCCAGCAGGGCGCGGCGGCGCAGTGGCTTCTCGCCGGGTTTGCTGTGTGTGCGGCACTGGCGCTCACGTGGTGGCTGGCCGGCGGCTCTTCAGGCCGGGTCTGGGCCGTCAGCCTCGGCCTCCTCATAGGCGGGGCGATCGGCAATGCCATCGATCGCGTACGCCTCGGCGGGGTTGCAGACTTCTTTTCCCTGCACGCCTTCGATTTCTACTGGTACGTGTTCAACATCGCCGACGTGGCCATTGTTGCCGGTATCGCGGGGCTCTTGTATGATTCCTTCATGTCGAGTCGCAATGACGCCTCAAACACCACGTAGTTCGCTTGGGTGACATGGGGGAGGGCTGTGGCTTCATGGGCCTATGCTTGGGAGCAGTCGGGGGATGACCAGACTTCAGCGACGCGCAATCTGTGCCGCGGTTGTATCGGTGCTTGCCGGGCTTGGCGGTTGCGGCAACGATGGCGTGGAGCTCAACGGCAAGATCTTCGACGCCCTGGGCGTGTCGACAAGCTCTCTTGCACCCAGAAAAGAACCCAGGATGGAGCAGCGGTCACCGATCGTTCTGCCTCCGGATGGAAAGCGGCTGCCTGAGCCCGGCTCGGCGCCGGCGCCCGATCTCGCCGAGCAGAACTGGCCGAAGGATCGTCAAGCGCAGAAGGTTGCCAACGCCGAAGAGGCCAAGCGCAAGCAGGCCGAGTTCTGCCGCGACGGCAACTGGAAAGAGAAGGCCATGAAGGACGAGGTGGCGGCCGAGCGCAATGCCCCCGGTGGCAACTGCGGTTCGGCGTTCGCGATCTTCTCCAAAGGACTGTTTGGCGGGCAGGAGTAGTTTGCCCGGTCCCGACGGCGGCCCTCAGATCATGGTTGCCCACCGTTGACGACGTCTGGCCGCAAGATGAACGCGTTGTCATTTGACAAGGCCCGCCGCTGGTCCGACACGTGACCTAGGCAGGCCGCACACAAGTCACGTCTTTGGCGGTCAGCCCACCCACAGTCCTGGGCAGGACACTCGCGATTGCCCCTCGTATTTTGTGCAGGAATCGCCATGTTCGAACGTGCACTCAGCCGCCTCTCATGCTTTGCGATGGCCCTCCCCATGCTTGCAATGACATCACAAACTCTCCTGGCCCAAAGCGGGCCGGCCGCCACTGAGTTCTTCCTCGACAACGGCATGCAGGCGGTCGTCGTGTCCGACCATCGCGCTCCCGTCGTCACGCACATGGTGTGGTATCGGGTCGGTGCAGCCGATGAGCCGCCCGGCGTATCGGGGATCGCGCATTTCCTGGAACACCTGATGTTCAAGTCGACCGAGAAGATCGGCACCGGCGAATTCTCGAAAATCATTTCGCGACTCGGCGGCCAGGACAATGCCTTCACCGGCAACGACATCACCGCCTACTTCCAGCGCGTTGCCAAGGATCGCCTGAAGACGGTCATGGAGATGGAGGCGGACCGGATGGTCAACCTCAGGCTCGAGGAAAAAGAGGTTCTCACGGAACGCCAGGTGATCCTCGAGGAGCGGCGCTCACGGATCGAGAACAGTCCTTCGGCAATTCTCGACGAACAGATGAACGCGGCGCTCTACATGTCGCATCCCTACGGCATTCCGGTCATCGGCTGGGAACACGAGATGGCCAAGCTTTCGCCTGCCGACGCCATGGCGTTCTACAAGCGGTTCTATGCGCCGAATAATGCCATCCTCGTCGTCACGGGCGACGTCACCGTGGATGAGGTCAAGACCCTGGCGGAGCAGACGTACGGCAAGGTCCCGTCCAACAAGCAGGTCACGTGGCTGCCGCGCGTTCAGGAACCGCCGCATCGGGCCGCGCGCCGGGTGGAACTGCGGGATGCCCGCGCCGGCAAGACATCTGTGCATCGCCTCTACCTTGCACCCAGCTATCGCACTGGCGCGGAGGGTGAGGCAGAAGCTCTCGATCTCCTGCTGAAGATCACCGCCTCCGGCCCGACCAGCCGCCTCTACAAAAATATGGTGGTGGACAGCAAACTGGCGTCCAGTGCCGGTGGCTGGTATTCGGGCGCGGCGCGCGACAGCGGCAAAATCTCTCTTTACGCGGTGGCCAGCGACGGCATCGATATCAGCAAGGTCGAAGCCGGCATTGATGCCGTGCTCGCCGAAATGAAAACCGGCGGCGTGACGGAAGCTGAACTCGATCGCGCCAAGAAAGCCTATCTCGCAGAATACGTGTACGAGTCCGACAACCAGACGTCGCTTGCCCGCCGCTACGGCTGGTCCCTGACGGTCGGCCGCACGCTCAAGGACATCGAGGATTGGCCGGCGCGGATCTCGAAGGTGTCCCTCGACGACGTCAAGAAAGTGGCCGCGAAGTATCTGGACATTCGCCACTCCGTCACCGGCACCCTTATTCCGATCGCCCCCGAAGCAACGCCAAAAGCCGAGGGCAATCCGCCACGCCCGCCATCAAGAGGCTGACACACGGATACCGACATATGCATGTGATCCCAGTTCCCCGCTTGTTCAGCGGTTTGCGTCAATGGCATCGATCGGCATGGCTGACGATGATTGCCGTTGTTTCCGGTCTCACTCCCTTGCTGTTTGGCGCCGAGGCACATGCCATGAAGATTCAGAGTGTAAAAAGCCCCGGCGGTGTCGAAGCATGGCTCGTGGAGGAGCACAGCGTCCCGCTGATCGCGATGCGCTTTGTCTTCGAGGGCGGCAGCGCTCAGGATCCGGCCGGGAAGGAAGGGCTGGCGAACTTTCTGGCTGGCATGATGGACGAGGGTGCGGGCGATCTGACGTCGGCGGCGTTCCAGGAACGCATGGAAGAGCTGGCCGTGCGCATGACCTTCGACGACTCGCGCGATGCGCTGTACGGCAACTTCGAGACCCTGACGGCCAACCGCGATGCGGCTGTCGAGATGCTGCGCCTCGCCGTGACCAAGCCGCGCTTTGATGCCGACGCGGTGGAGCGCGTCCGCAATCAGCTGCTGGCCAGCCTCGCCTATGCGGCCAAGAGCCCGGAGAAGGTGGCCAGCAAGGCCTGGAGTGCCAAGGCCTTCGCCGGCCATGCCTATGGCCGTCCGGCCGAGGGCACGTCGGAAAGTCTGATCAAAATATCGGGACAGGATCTCGAGGCCTATCGAAAGCGTGTGTTTGCGCGCGACACGTTGAAGGTCGTCGCTGTCGGCGACATCAATGCCGCCACGCTCGGCGCAATCCTGGACAAGGTGTTCGGTGATCTGCCTGCCAAGGGTCGCCTCGACACAATTCCGGCGACCGTCCCAGCCGCCAAGGACAAGCTCGAAGTCATCGAAATGGATGTGCCGCAGTCGGTCGCACAATTCGGCATGCTGGGTATTCCCCGCAAGGACCCGGATTTCATGGCGGCCTTCGTGCTCAACCAGATCCTGGGCGGCGGCGGATTCGCCTCCCGATTGACGGAGGAAGTGCGCGAGAAGCGCGGCCTGGCCTATTCCGTGTACAGCTATATACAGCCCTACCAGCACGTCTCGATTTTTGGTGGTGGCGTGGCCACCAAGAACGAGGAAATCGCCCAGTCGCTGGACGTCATCCGCGCGGAACTCAAGCGCATGGCTGACGACGGCCCGACGCCTGCCGAACTCGACAATGCGACGAAATACCTGACGGGGTCGTTCGCGCTGCGTTTCGACAGCAATTCCAAGATCGCCAATCAGCTCCTCTGGATGATGCGCGAGGACATGGGCATCGATTATGTCGACAAGCGCAATGCGCAAGTCGAAGCGATCACGCTGGACGATTTGAAGCGCGTTGCCAAACGCCTGCTGAAGACCGATGATCTGATCGTCACGGTCGTGGGCAAGCCCAAAGGCCTTCTGCCACGCGGATAGCCAGCGACGTTCGGGTGACGCAACGACACATCCAGTACGGCCGTCGCCGGACTTCGGTCGTGCATCCGGGATGATGGCGCCAGCGCGGGAGATTGAGTCTTGGAAGGTTCGACCGGGCAAGCCGATGCAGACGCGCTCTTCGTTCAGCGCGTCGATGGCTGTCTCGATACGACCATCGGGGCTGCCGGCCTTTCTCAATCGGCGCTCGACGCCTGGCTGGGCAAGCTCGAGCCTTCGCTCACCGAGCTGAAAGCTGACTATGTCAGCGGCAAGCTAACGCTGTTGCGCGTGCCGGAGACCACGGACGACATCGCCCCGGCCGAGGCCGCGCTCGCGCGCTTGAGCGAGGGTGCCCAGACCATTGTGTTCTTCGGCACCGGCGGATCGAGCCTCGGCGGACAGGCTTTGGCGCAACTGGCAGGCTGGAACATTCCTGGCGGCGCCGACGCGGCACAGCGCAAGCGCCCGCGCACGCGCTTCTACGACAATCTGGACGCAACGACGCTGGAGCAGGCGCTGGCGTCCTTCGATCTTTCCCGCACGCGATTTGTCGTGGTGTCCAAGTCGGGGGGGACGCCCGAAACGATGGTGCAGGCGGTTTGCGCGTTGCAGGCCGTGATGGCGGCGGGATTGGAGCCGCAGATCCCTCGCCTCTTTCTGGGCGTGACGGAGCCGGCGCAGACCGGCAAGACCAATGCCCTGCGATCGCTGTTCGAAGCCTACGGCGTTCCCCTGCTCGACCATCATACCGGCATCGGCGGGCGCTTCTCCGGCCTGACGAATGTCGGCCTGCTGCCGGCGCTGGCGCGCGGACTCGACGTACGTGCCCTGAGAGGCGGCGCCAGGTCCGTCGTGGATGCGCTCCTGGCCGCCAAGCATCCGCGTGACTTCGCGCCGGCAATCGGCGCTGCCACGGCCGTGGGCCTGAACCGCGAGCGCGGCATCCGCGTCATGGTGATGATGCCGTATGCCGACCGGCTGGGAAAACTCAGCGAATGGTACGTCCAGCTCTGGGCTGAAAGCCTTGGCAAGGACGGACAGGGCACGGCGCCCATTCCGTGTCTCGGCCCGCTGGACCAGCACAGCCAGCTCCAGTTGTTCATGGACGGACCCAAGGAGCATTGCATCACTGTGGTGCGGGTGCCCGTCGCCGGCACGGGCCCGCGCCTCGATCCGGCATTGTGCGACAAGGCAGGCCTCGCCTTCATGGCCGGCCGCGCGGTGGGCGACCTGGTGGCCGCCCAGGCCCAGGCGGTTCCCGAAGCGCTGCTGCGCGCCGGGCGCCCTGTGCGCACGTTCGATCTTGCCCGGCTTGACGAGGCGGCGCTGGGAGCATTGATGATGCACCTGATGCTGGAGACGATTCTCGCCGGCCGGCTGTTGGGCGTCGACCCGTTCGATCAACCCGCTGTCGAGCTGTCCAAGGTGATTACGCGGGACCGTCTCACTCGAGCCTGACGATCCCACAGGCCCGCTGGAGCGTTCCATATGGCCATTCGTCAGCTCTCGTCGACAACCATCAATCGCATCGCGGCCGGCGAGGTGATCGAGCGCCCGGCCAGCGTCGTCAAAGAGCTGGTCGAGAATGCGATCGACGCCGGGGCGCGGCGCATCGAGGTGGTGGCCGTCGGCGGCGGCTTGTCGCTGATCCGTGTCACCGATGACGGCTCGGGCATGGATGCGGCCGATCTCGCGCTGGCGGTCGAGCGGCATGCCACGTCCAAGCTCACGGACGAAGACCTGTTCAACATCGCCACCCTGGGATTTCGCGGCGAGGCCCTGCCGTCGATCGGTGCGGTCGCGTCGCTGGTGATCCGCACGCGGTCCATATCCGCCGCCAACGGACTGGAGCTGGCCGTCGATCGTGGCCTCAAGGGCCGCATCGGCCCGGCAGCGGTGAACTCCGGCACCAGCATCGAGGTGCGCGACCTGTTCTCGGCAACGCCGGCGCGATTGAAGTTCATGAAGTCGGAGCGCGCCGAGAACCAGGCGATATCGGAAACCGTGAAGCGCCTCGCCATGGCGCATCCGGACATCGGCTTCAGCCTGACCGTGGGCGAGCGCGCCGGATTGACGCTTCCACCCTGTGCCCGAAACGCCGCCGGGCGGCTGCAGCGGCTGGGCCGCATCATGGGACGTGATTTCCTGGACGATGCGATCGAGCTTGATGGCGTTCGCGACGGCACCCGCGTGTCCGGGTTCGCCGGGTTGCCGACGCTGCACCGGCCCGACAGCGGCCTGCAATTCTTGTTCGTCAACGGCCGGCCGGTGCGGGACCGACTGCTGCTCGGCGCCGTGCGCGCGGCTTACGGCGATCTCGTGCCGCGCGGCCGCCATCCTCTGGTGGCGATCTTCATCGATCTCGATCCGCGCGATGTCGACGTCAACGTGCACCCGACCAAGGCCGAGGTGCGCTTCCGCGATGCGGGCTTGACGCGCAGCCTCCTGATTGGCGGGCTACGCGTCGCACTCGAACGTGCCGGGCATCGCGCCAGCACGCAGGGCGGCATGCGCACGCTGGAAACGCTGACGCGGAACACCGCAGATGGCAACCCGGCATGGGCATTATCGCCGACCGGGCACAGGACACACATGGCAACCGGCTTTACGGAGCTGATGCAGGCTCCACTCGGCAGCCTCGATGATCCGAGCGCGGACACCGCAGCGGCGGAAGACCCGGCGCCCGCAGATCAACTCGACCGGCCACTCGGAGCAGCGCGCGCACAGTTGCACGAAACGTACATCGTCGCGGAGACGCGCGACTCGGTCGTCATCGTCGATCAGCATGCCGCGCACGAGCGGCTCGTCTACGAGCGTATGAAGGCGATGCTGACGAACGGGGGAGTCGCGCGCCAGGGGCTGCTCATTCCCGAAGTGGTCGATCTCGACGGTGACGAGATCGCGGCTCTCGTGGAAGCAGCGCCCGATCTGGAACGCCTTGGTCTCGTTGTCGAGTCGTTCGGACCGGGCGCCGTCATCGTGCGCGAGGCCCCGGCGCTGCTGGGCGATACCGACGTGCGCGGCCTGGTGCAGGACCTCGCTCGGGATCTTGTCGCGGACAGCGGCGGCAGCGTGCTCAAGGAACGCCTGGAAGCGGTTTGCTCCACCATGGCCTGCCACGGCAGCGTGCGCGCCGGGCGCCGGCTGACACCGGCGGAAATGAACGCCTTGCTGCGCGACATGGAAGCGACGCCCCATTCCGGCCAATGCAATCACGGCCGGCCGACCTGGGTGGAGCTGAAGCGCGCGGACATCGAGCGCCTGTTCGGGCGACGCTAACCCGCAGGCGGCTGCGCCGGGACTTGCGCCACGGCAGGACGCCCGGCCGAAATGATAACGAACACGCCCACGGCAACGATCGCAATGGCCGGCAGGATCTGCCAGTCGACCGGCATCGGGCGCAGCCACCCGGCGGCAACGACGAGCTCTTGCGCGGCAAGCGTCACGAGCGGGGTGAAGGCGGTCGTCGCAATGAAGTTCTGCGTGCCGATCTTCACGACCGAGGAGAAGGACAGATACTGCATGGCCGTCAGCACCACAGCGCCGACGAGCAAGGATATGAGAAGGGTCGGCAGGTGCAGGAACTGATCCGGCGCCGGAAGCCACTGAGCCGGGCCCAGCAGCCCTCCGGCGCGCGCGGCCAGCAATGCAGCCACCAGCAGCGTGCCGGCAATGGACGTGGACAGCAGCACGAGGCCGGTGACACGCATCTTGTCGATGACGGTGACCGCGCTGCGATTCCAGGGATGAAACTCGGTCGCGTACGTCCGCATGCTCATGACGATGGCGCAGGCAAAGGCCAGGGCGAGGCCGGGAATGGCCGTTTCCGCCGGCATGCTGCTCGACAGCCAGAGGATGCCCGCCGTCACGAAGCCGGCACCGAGCAAGGCGCGGGCAGCCGGCCGCCGGCCAGTGACGCCATAGCCCATGGCCATCGCCACCGGGATAGCGAGCCGCGTGAGGACGCTGGCTTCGGCCGGCGTCACGTACCACAGCGTCAGAAAGTAGAAGGCCTCCATGCCGATGATACCGGCACCGACCAGCCAGCTCAGGGGCGCCAGCATGATGCGCACGGGCTGCGGTCCGGGGCCTGCCACCGCGACCAGCATCACGGCAGCCGTCAGCATGGCGTAGACGAGGAAGACGATCGGGTGCGCGCCCACGGTGTGCGCAACGACGTAGCTGAGATTGAGCAGCGTGATGGTGAGGATGAAGAGGCCGGCCTCGATCCATCCGCTCCGGGTCTGCCGCGCGCCGTTCGATGGCGTGCCGGGGGATTGAGCTGTTGTCTGCATCATGTGCCCCGGTAGCGCGCGAACAGCACCTGCGTATCGCCCCAGCGGCGCGCGTCCATGACCTCGAACCCCTCCGGCCAATCGATGGCGGCGTCGGACCGTTCCTCGACGACGGCGAGAGCGCCCGGGGCGAGCCAACCGCCGCCAGCTGCGGCCGTCAGCGCTTTCTCGGCCAGACCCTGGCCGTACGGCGGATCGAGAAATGCGAGCGTGAAAGCCTCGCGCGGTGCTGAGCCAAGTTTCGTGACGTCGGCCGCCCTCACCTCGGCGCGGCTGGCCAAGCCAAGCGCATCGATATTGCGCTGGATCAGCACGCGGCCAGCAGC
This sequence comes from Hyphomicrobiaceae bacterium, assembly GCA_046713545.1. Classification (GTDB taxonomy): domain Bacteria; phylum Pseudomonadota; class Alphaproteobacteria; order Rhizobiales; family Hyphomicrobiaceae; genus CADEFX01. Next base: position 22,804 of record JBKKCB010000085.1, read on the forward strand.
GCTCTTTTCGACGAACAGGCAGAACGCGGCACCGCGCGACAGGGCTTCCAATCCCAGCGCACCCGTACCGGCGAACAGGTCGAGCACGCGGGCGCCGTCGATCGGAACATCGGATGCGGCGTGGGTCAGGATGTTGAAGATGGCACCGCGCACCCGATCGGAGGTGGGCCGAATGGCATCGCTCTTGGGGCTCAGGAGCGTGCGGCCACGCAGGCTGCCGGCCACGATCCTCACGCGTCGTCGTCCTTGGCCATGGCCCGTGCGCCGATGCGCCGGTCGCGCACGGCATCGGCTTCGTCACGCAGCCCGAGTTCGCGCGCGAGCTTGAGGCCGAGTTGGTCGGCCAGAATGCGGCGGCGCACGACCTCGACGGCGCCCGGCGCCAGATCGAGCAGCTGGAAGGGACCGAACGACAAACGGATCAGGCGGTTCACGTCGAGGCCCAGGGTCGACAGCACGTTGCGCACTTCGCGGTTCTTGCCCTCACGCAGGCTGAACGTCATCCAGACGTTGCTGCCCTGCACGGAATCCAACTT
>JBKKCB010000086.1:0-6471 GCA_046713545.1 Hyphomicrobiaceae bacterium
ACCACGGGGCGGCGCGTCCATGGGCGAACTGATGGCGCGCGACGTCACGCGCTCGATCACGCGTTCCATCATCACCCAGGTGAAGAACGCCATCATCCGCTCGGTGCTGAAGCGCTAGGGCATGACGTCTTGGCCGCCTGCGTGTTTGGTCCCGGCGGATTAATGAGGACTTCAAGCGGGGCCTTGTAGGCAAGGTGAGCACGGTGTGGACGGCGTGCGGAAAGACGGCCAGAAAGCGTTCCAGACAGGCAGACGCCGTTCGCGCGTCGCGCCGGTCGATGATCTCGACGTGAACGAAACGCGTCGCCCGGTCGATGGCAACGAACGCGAAGCTAGGCCGGCCTTGCAGGTGCGTCAGATGCTTGAGATCGATGTGGATGAAGCCGACACGGGTCGTCTCGAAGCTGCCAACCTTCGGCCTCGTGGATTTTGGGCGGGCGGAAATGCCGTGGCGCTTGAGACAGCGGTGAATAGAGCTGCGTGACAGCTTGGGGTTCAAACGAGGTTTCACATTTTGGTGAGACGCGGACGCTATGCGCCGGAAATGCCGTTTTCAGGCGTTGTAATGCATGACGCGCAGGTCTGATGCGCGCCGTGCTGCACTGCGTCATCTATCCGGCCTGCACGCGATTCGATAGGGTGGCTGTACGTGCCTGAGTACCGACGACGGGAAACACCTTGAGCTTGGTTGCTGCACATTCCTTGCCGGCCGACAGTGCCGGCTCCCGCGACGTCCGCCTCGACCTGTTTCGGGGCCTGGCCCTCATTTGCATCTTCATAGATCACACGCCGGGCAATCTGCTGGGCTACGTCACCTTGCGCGCCTACGGTTTGAGTGATGCGGCAGAGACATTCGTCCTGATCGCGGGCTATACGGCGGTCCTGGCCTATTCGCGCACGTTCGAGCAGCAGGGGTTGCTCGCCGGTGTGAAGCGCGTGGCCGCGCGCATCTGGGATCTCTACGCCGCGCATATCCTGCTGACGGCCGTCTGCGCCCTGGGCCTGGCCATCGCTGCGCGCTGGTTCGAGAACCCGCTCTATTATGAATACGTCAACCTGACGCCCTTTGCCTACGATCCGTTCGGGGCGATCTGGCGCACGATGGTGCTGTATTACCAGCTGGGCTACCTGAACATCCTCCCGCTCTATATCGCCCTGCTGGCCTGGTTCCCGGCGCTGTGGTGGTTGATGCAGCGCGACCTGCGGCTGGCGCTGGCCGTCAGCTTCGCTGTGTGGCTCCTCCCGAACCTCATATTGTTCAATCTGCCGAGCTGGCCCGACAATTATGGCTGGTTTTTCAATCCCTTCGCCTGGCAGTTGGTGTTCAGCTGCGGGGCTATCGCGGCCGCTCATGTGCAGCGCGGAGGCTCTTTGCCTCGTGCCCCTTGGCTCACAGGCTTGGCCGTTGCTTACGTGGCGTTCGCATTCGTCGTCGCCGCGCCCTGGGTCGTCATCGACGGGCTCGAGGGCACCCGGCTCATCCACCCCGACGCGATCGGGCCAAACAGCAAGTCGCGCCTGTCCCTGTGGCGGCTCACGCACATTCTGGCGCTGGCCTACCTTGTTGCGCTGTACGTGCCGGCCGGCGCGCGGTGGCTGAAATCCGGGCCGGCTCAGGTGCTTGTTAACTGCGGTAGAAACTCGCTTGTAATATTCTGTCTTGTAACGATACTCTCCTTTATTGGTTTTGTGGCTATGCTCGAGGGTGGCCGTGGCCTGGAGTATCAGGTGGCGGTCAACGGGTTCGGGATTGGTCTCCTGGGTTGTACGGCATGGTGGTTGATGCAACGCAAGCGGCGCCTCGCCGTGGGCGTCGGCAAGGCGGCTCAAGTCCAGCCGCCGGCGGTGCCCGAAGAGACGCGTCCGCATTGAAGCGGCTGCTCGCAACCCTAGCCGTTGCGATCGGCATAGCCTTGGGCGTGGCCCCGGCGTGGGCGCAGACGGCGACAGCTCCTTCGGGGGCATCCAATCCGGCCACAGCATCCAGCAGCCAGCCCGCCAAGCGCACGTGTCTCGTCCCCAAGGAACTGGGACGCTTCGCAGCGCCACTCCCCAATCTGACGCGCACCGTCACCGGCGCCAGCGGCATCCACATCATTGCGCTCGGCTCTTCGTCCACCGCCGGTAGCGGCGCCTCCAACCAGCTCGCGTCCTATCCCGCGCGCCTCGACGCGGAACTCGACCGGCGCTTTCCCCGCAAAGACTTCATCGTCACCAACTACGGCACGGGCGGGCAACTTGCGCGCGACATGCTCGCGCGCATCCGCGAGGATGTGCTGACCCAGATGCCGGCCCTCGTGATCTGGCAGACGGGCGTCAACGACGCCGTGCAGGATGTCGGCATCGAAGCCTTCCAGCAAACGCTGGAGACCGGCATTCGCGAACTGAGGGGTGCCGGGATCGATGTGGTCCTGGTCGACATGCAATTCTACCCGCGCTCCGAACGTGTCGCGGTGTACGGTGACTACCTGAAAGCCATGCGCCTCGTGGCCGAGGGAAATAACGTGCCTCTGTTCGGCCGCTTCGCAATCATGAAGCATCTCGTCAAGAGCGGGCAGTACAGCACCGATCAGCTTCTCGCCCCCGACAATTTCCACCTCAACGATCTGTCCTACGGCTGCCTCGCCGATCTGCTGGCCGATGCCATCGAGGAGCAGGTCAAGGCCGCCATGCGCACTGCGGGCCCGGCGTTCATGCGCTGATCGGGTCGCCCGGCGCCGTCACTTGACGATCTTGATGGGAAGCTCCTTGTCGACGGCGATTTCCAGCGGCGACAGGCGGCATCGTACCGCAATGGCCTCCACGCCCGCAGCGGTCGCCACCGAGAACGCTTGCGCGTAGGTCGCGTCCAGGTCCCGCGCGAGGGTGAAGCTCCTGGCATCGTTCCGCTGCACCAGATAGATCATCACGGCGCGGTGGCCCTGCTGCACCATGTCGGCCAGTTCCCTCAGATGCTTGACGCCGCGCTCGGTCACGCAGTCGGGAAACTCGGCGAGGCCCGCCTTGCGCATCATGTGCACGTTCTTGATCTCGACATAGCAGGAGCCGCGCTTGGCATCCTCGAGCAGGATGTCGATGCGGCTGTTGCGGCCGTACTTCACTTCGCGCCTCAGCCCCGCATAGCCGCGCAACGCCTTGATCTGTCCCGCCGCGATGGCATCCGCCACCAGCCTGTTGGGATGTCCCGTATTGATGCCGACGAGGCTCGGCCCCTTGCCGAGATCCACCTCCACCATCTCCCAGGTGTGCCGGTACTTGCGCGTCGGACTATCCGACGTGGACAGCCACACGCGCAGCCCCGGCGTGTTGAGCCCCAGCATCGAGCCGGTGTTGGGGCAGGTGGCGGTCACCGCTTCGCCGGTATCCAGCCTGACGTCGGCCAGGAAACGCTTGTAGCGCTGCACGAGCGTGCCGCCAATGAGGGGTGCGGTGAATTGCATGGTCGGGCAAGCTAGAGTGCTTCCGGAAAAGTGGGAACCGGTTTTCCGATAAGACGCACGATAAAACAAAATGGCGTGCAACGGGCGCAAGCCGCTACACTGCCGGGCAGCAGGTATCAACGGGAGCGGCGTGGCAAAATGAGCGCGAGGGACGACGTTGTCACGGCAGCCATCCTCGTCATCGGCGACGAGATCCTCTCGGGGCGCACCAAGGACAAGAACATCGGCTACATCGCCGATCACTGCACGGCCATCGGCATCCAGGTCAAGGAAGTGCGCATCGTTCCCGATGAGGAGCCTGAGATCGTTGCCGCCATCAACCAGGTGCGCGCGCGCTACACCTATGTGTTCACCACCGGCGGCATCGGCCCGACCCATGACGACATCACGGCCGATTGCGTTGCCAAGGCCTTCGGCGTCGGCATCGACCATCATCCGCAGGTCAAGCAGCTGCTGATCGACAACTTCAACCGTCGCGGTGTCGAGGTGACGGCCGCACGGCTGCGCATGGCACGCATTCCCGACGGGGCCGAGCTGGTGGAGAACAAGGTCTCGGTCGCACCCGGTTTCAGCGTCGGCAATGTCATCGTCATGGCCGGTATTCCGAGCGTCATGCAGGTGATGCTGGACTCGGTGACGCCGCGCCTGAAGACCGGCAAGAAGATGCTCTCCGTCACCATCGAGCTGCTGCGCCCGGAAGGCGAGATCGCTGAACTGTTCGGCGAGACGCAGGCCGAGTTCCCCGACGTGCCGATGGGCAGCTATCCCTTCAACCGCGAGGCCCGCGTGTTCGGCACCCAGCTCGTGCTGCGCTCGACCGATCCCGACCGCCTTCCGGCCGCTGAGGCCCGCCTGCGCCAGCGCCTGCGCGACAAGGGCATCGACGCCTGAGTAGCGGCCCTGCGCCGCAGGTTCCGCATGCGGCAAATCGGCCTCCCCGGACTGACATCGGCGTGTGAGGCGTTACAACCCCGATTCGGTAAAACAAGCGTGGGGCGTAACGTTGAAATCTCCTTGGGTATCAAGATCGTTCGCGTGTGCAATTGCCACAGTTTCTTCTCTCCTTCTGACCCCTCTGCAGACAGAGGCAAAAACTCCGGGCAAGACCTACTGCTTCAACAAGATCTGCCATCGCGTGAAGACCCTGGCCGAGACGCAGGCAGACGTCGGCCAGACCATGGACGTCAACGCGTCGTTCTATGACGATGCGCGCCGCGACAGGCTCAATCCCAGCAACACGACATCGTCCGGCGAGCGCTTCCAGCCGCAACGCGCCGACAATGCCGCGAGCCCCATCTACCCGGACGGCACCAAGCTCCTGGTCTGGCACCCCGGCACCAAGCGCACGGCCGTTGTACGCGTCAACAATGCGGGGCCCTATCATGGCCGGCGCCTGCTGGACGTCTCACGCACCGCGGCGGACGCGCTGGGTTTCCGCAAGCAGGGCGTGGCGAAACTGAGCGTCCGCGTGCTGCAGGCGCCGACCGAGCGCGAGGCGCGGTATCAGCGCGGGCGTACCTACGCTGCCGTACCGGGCTTCATCGGCGTCTTTGCTTCGTTGGAAATGGCTATGACCGACGCCACGCGCGCACTGTCCCGGCTCGTCATATCGCCCGCCACGGCCGCGGAAGGGACCATGTCCTCGTCGCGCCCCGGCTACGTCAAGACGGCGTCAGCCGCGAGCGGACGCAAGGTGATGGCAAAAGTCCACAAGCAAGGGTGGAAGAAGCGCCAGCTCGCCTCGGCGCGCAAGAGCAAGCATAAGACGCGGCTGAGCCAGCGCAAGGCGCGCTGGGCCCAGCACCGCGTCAACCGCCGAACAAGCGGTCCTGCTCTGCTCTCAACGTCCAAAGCACGGATGAGTCTGGGGCAGCAACGCAGTCGGCTGTGATGGCATCGCCCTTGCCAACCGCGCGTCAGCGTGCGGTTCACGGCCTGCAGTAGGGCAGGGGATCATGGTGCCGCAAATCGGCAGTGCTGTTAACTGCCGATGCGGCGAGATCAGCGCGGCCGGTACAGGGCGTCCAGGGCCTCGGCGACGAGCTTGGGCCGGGTTGCCGCCAGGGCGTCGCGTTCGGCCCTTCCGCGCGCGGCGAGGGCTGCCGCCGGGGCTTCATCGGGCGGCCCGGGCTGATCCTCGATGTCGTCGTCATAAAGACTGAAGCGCATGTCGAGCGCATCGAGGAACGTCGACGTCAGGTCCATGAGCGGGCCGAGCGGCACGCGTCCTGCGACCAGATACCCGTCGTCGACCGTGAGCGATCCGCTCACGGGCAGGCTCGCGGCGTCGGGTGCGATCAGGCCACGGTCACGCAGGAAATGGAAGCCGTCGGCGCCCGCATGGAAGGCGATGCCGGACGGGTCGCCGTACTCTTCCACGGCATCGAGCAGGATGGCCGTGCCTGAGAGAAACAGGCTGATGAGGGGCTTCATGTGCGCATCGGGCCGGGGGATCTCCTCGGCCCGGCGCCGGGCATGCAGCACGCGCGCCACCAGCGCGGCCTCGAGCGTGCGCAGACGGTTGATGAACGCCGACAGCGCCGCGTGGCGCTGCTCGAGCTCCGCCATGCCGCCGACGGCTGTCGGTGGTGCCAGCCTCAGCGTCGTTGCCGCAAGGTCCTCGCCTGTGGCCAGGGATGCGTCGAGATGGTCGCCGAGCAGATAGATACAGGGCGGCGGCGCCTGTTTGGCATCGAACATCAGCATGTCCTCAGTGAGGGGCTTGAAACGCCGTCACGCAACACGCTGTGCTTCCGATAGCCGCCGTGACGCCATGAGCCGATCGACCTCGCGCTCCGCTTCTTCGCGTGTCGCGAACGACCCGCGGAACGCGTTGAGCTTCACATCCCGGCCCGGCAGCGACGCCTGACTCGTAGCGACAACCTTCATCACGATAAAAGAACCATTCGCCATCGGCTGAATGGCGTAGGGAATACTATCCATGCGCAACTGCCCCCGCAGTCAGTCCGTCAATTCGCCCGCCGAGATCAACCGTTTATCTGATTCGGCGGCGATATTGCGGCGGCCCGCC
>JBKKCB010000087.1:0-14826 GCA_046713545.1 Hyphomicrobiaceae bacterium
GTGGAAGGGCGCGACCTCCCGAAGCGGACGTTCGTAGCTATCACACGCGATGACCGCTTTGTACCAACAGCTGATGTGGATCAAAGTCAGGGATCGTAGTGGTAGCGTTTCGCGGCATTCTCGTTCCATGCAATGCCCGCACCAGGCCGGTTGGGGATAGCAAGGCAACTGTCGCCGACCACGAACGGCTCGGCGAGAATGGGATCAGCCCAATCTTGCCACTCCAGCCAGTGCGCGGTTTCGGTGACGCGGAGGAGGTGCGCCGAGAACTCGGGATAAAGGTGCGACGACATCTCGATGCCGGCGGCCCCTGCTATGGCCGCGGCACGGAGCCAGCCGGTCACACCGCCGATGCGCATGAGGTCGGGCATGACATAGTCTCCGGCACCGTTCGCGAGCGCCTGCTGCAGTGAGCGGGGTCCATAGAAGTTCTCGCCAAGCTGCACCGGCGTGTTCAGCTCCCGCGTCAGCTGCGCGTAGCCGGCCAGGTTATTGTAAGCAATCGGCTCCTCGAACCAATACAGCCCCTGGCCGTCGAGCGCATGGCAGCGGTGCAGCGCATCGCCGAGACTCAGCCCTTGATTGAAGTCGACCATCAGCTTCACGTCCGGGCCAACGGCCGAACGGACCGCTTCGATCGCCGTGATGTCATCGACCAACCTGTCGCGGCCAAGACGCAACTTGAGGCCCTTGAAAGCCCCCTCGCTCACGAGCACGCGAGCCTCATCGGCCAATGCCGCAAGGTCGGTCAGCCACAGCCCATTGCTGTTGTAGGCGGGAACGGGCCCGATCGACCCACCGAGAAACATTGCCAGAGGCATGTTCGCCGCCTTGGCCAGGGCATCCCATGCCGCCATGTCGAGGCCGGATACGGCGATCATCGACACGCCCTCGTAGCCGATGAGGTTCAATGATTTCTGCCCTTGGCGAAAATCGTCAATCGGCCGGATCGGCTGGCCCTTACGCTGCGCGGCAAGATCGTGAATGGCAGGCACAATGGAGCGGACCGAATTCTTGAGATAGGGCTCAAGATAGCTGCGCCCGACGACGCCTTCCTCGGTCTCGATATCAATCAGGATAATGGGCCACTGGTCAAAAAGCCCGACCTTGGAAACCACCGGACGGCGAAGCGGCAGCAGAACCGGCCGAGCGGTCACCGATCTGAACGTCAGCTTCTCGAAAATCATGGCGTTCTCCGAACAACAAGACGCCCAGGACGCAGGCCACTCCCACAAGCATCTGAATCCCGAAGTAGCGCGCTGGCGACTCGATCACGATGGGCGGAATCCCCAGGCACGGGTTGCAATAGATGAACACCGGAGCGGGTGACGGCGCCGTCCGCGCGGCGCGAGCGCCTTGGACTATCGGGGGTGCATCCCTCATGGGGCAGCCTCGCGTCACCGCGTTGACCTGGTACAGATGCCACACTGCCATGCATTGAAGACGAACTATACTGCGGCGTAAATACACTAAGCGGTATACATGGCGAAGAGGCAAAGCTGATGCCACGACCATCGAGGCGAACCCGCGAGCGCATTCTCGCTGCGGCCTATGCCCTGTTCCGCCGCAAGGGGTTCACCCGTGTCAGCATGGATCACATCGCCGGTGCCGCCGCACTGACCAAACGCACGCTGTATTATCACTTCAAGAGCAAGGACACGCTCCTCGCCGAAGTGCTCGAAGCGCAGCACGCCTTGGCGTTGGCCGCGTTTCGAACCTTCGGTGACCGGCTCGACGGTTCACCAGAGGCGATCATTGACACCATGTTCAATGACCTTGCCGCATGGTCAGACACGCCGAGGTGGGCCGGCTCTGGCTTTACACGGCTCGTCATAGAGCTTGCCGACCTGCGCGGACATCCTGCGCGCCTCATCGCGCGCCGACACAAGGCCATGCTCGAAGCCCACATGGCAGAAATCCTGGCCAAAGCCAATATCGCGTCGCCACGGGAGCGGGCGCGCGAAATCTGGCTGCTGTCCGAGGGCGCCATCTCGCTGATGCTGGTGCACGGCGATCGCCGTTATGCATTGGCTGCGGCAGATGCGGCCAAGAGGCTCATCCAAACCGATCGACCCGGCACGAGGCCCACGACTCGTGCAGCCAAGCCCTATCGCCCCAGACGATCACCCTGACGCCTTGCACCTTCTGCTTTATGAGAGTGGCTCTCGAGGAGCCGGACACAGCGCTCTGCATTTGCACGATGTGAGGTCGTGCCCCGCCCTAGCTCTTGCCTCGCATCCTCGTGATGCAGTGTTTGACGTGCTGATAATTTGCAGCAACGTCTACGCGATGAGGCCGCGTTTTTGCTTCGTCCTTAAACAGTATTCCCTTTTCCTCATCGAAATACATGTCCGCGAATTCCGGTCGGTCAATCCGCCGGTAGGCGCTTGCGTGCGGCAGACGCCCAAAGAGCGCGATATACCCTTCACTAAAGTCGCCGAGCAAGCGCTCGCGCACCACCTTCAAATACTCTTCCTCTGTGTAGCGAACCCAACCGTCTTCTCCATAGCGGGTTCTTTTTTGGATGAGATCAATTGCATCCCAGAAGCCGATCACAACTTCTCGCCTACCTTCAACGACAACGACTGTCGCGGGATAGCGCCTCCACGCACATATTCCATAAACAGCAGTAGCGAGTGCGAGCACCAGAAAGAGGGACGCCCCAACGAGCAGCGCGGGGCGAAGCCATATTGAAAGCTCGCCCTGCGGTAGGGTCGTTATCCAGGCTGCAAGCAGCGCAATGGCGGCAGCACACAGTCCTACAACAATCGCGAGCGTGTTAGCGGAAAAGCCTGGGAGCATCGTTCATGCCGATTGCCGCAAAATTCCTGCGCGTCAGATTGTTATCAAGCCCGAGGCGATGCAAGCGCCATGAATGCCAGGCGACCCCACCAGACTGGAGAGCGAAGGCTGACCTGACCCGGAGAGCACAATGACGCCGGCCACGGACTGGCCATGCCAAGGGCAATGCGGCGATCAAAATTTCTGCGGAAGACAAGCCAAGCCCGCAGTACCGTGGCGACCCCCTAGAGTGTCGGAAGAAGCGAGCCGTCGCCGCATATGTCCTCGAAAGACCGCTCAGCTTACATCCGGCAACCGATCGAGAAACTTGTCGAGGGTGATAGGATAGTCGCGCAAGCGTACACCCGTGGCGTTGTAGATCGCGTTGGCAATAGCCGCACCACTCCCACAGATGCCCAGTTCGCCGACGCCCTTGGCCTTCATCGGCGACGAAATCGGATCGGTTTCGTCGAGGAAAATCACCTCCTGGTGCGGAATATCGGCATGGACCGGCACTTCATAGCTGGCGAGATCATGGTTGACGAAGAAGCCGTGTCGCTTGTCGACCGCGAGTTCTTCCATCAGCGCCGCGCCGGCTCCCATCGTCATCGCTCCGATCACCTGGCTGCGCGCCGCCTTGGGATTGAGGATGCGGCCGGCGGCGCATACCGCCAGCATGCGCCGGATGCGGATCTCGGCCGTTGCGGCGTCGACGCCGACTTCGACGAAGTGCGCGCCAAAGGTCGATTGCTGGTACGTCTCGTCGAGGTTGCCGAACTCCATCACATCCTCAGCAACGAGACCGTTCGCGCCAGCGGCCTGGGCGAGCGGCACGCTGCGGTTGCCCCCGCGAACCTGGCCGTCCGCGAACACCGCTTCCGCAGAGTTGAAGCCGACTTTCTGCACCACGGCCTCGCGCAGCTCGACACACGCGGCATAGACGCCGGAGGTCGAGCTGTTGGCGCCCCATTGCCCGCCGGAGCCGGCCGAAACCGGAAAGGCCGAGTCGCCCAGGCGCACCACCACCTGGTCGAGCGGCACGCCCATCATTTCAGCCGCGGTCTGAGCGATGATCGTGTAGCTGCCCGTGCCGATGTCGGTCATGTCGGTCTCGACCGTCACGACGCCACGGCTGTCGAGGCGGATCCGTGCGCCCGACTTCATGACGACGTTGTTGCGGAACGCTGCAGCCACACCGATGCCCACCAGCCAGCGCCCTTCGCGCATCCTGCCGGGTAGCGGATTGCGCTTGCTCCAGCCGAAGCGATCGGCGCCGCTACGCAGGCATTCGGTCAACTGACGCTGCGAGAAAGGCCGGGCAGGCTGCTCGGGATCGACCTGAGTGTCGTTGAGGATACGAAACTCGATCGGATCCAGCCCGAGCTTCTCGCCCATCTCGTCGATGGCAATCTCCAACGCCATCATGCCCGGCGCCTCGCCCGGCGCACGCATGGCATTGCCTTCGGGAAGGTCCAACACCGCGAGCCGCGTGGTCGTCATCCGATTGGGGCCAGCATAGAGCAGCCGGGTCTGGGCCACAGCTGCCTCGGGGCCGCCGCCGGGCAGGTCGCCGGACCAGCTCTCATGGCCGATTGCCGTGATCCTGCCGTCTTGGGTCGCGCCGATGCGGATGCGCTGGATTGTTGCGGGCCGGTGCGTCGTATTGTTGAACATCAGAGGCCGCGTCAATGCCACCTTCACCGGCCGTCCGGCTGCCCGTGCGCCAAGCGCCGCGAGCAACGCATCGGCTCGGATAAACAGCTTCCCGCCGAAACCACCTCCGATATAGGGCGAGATAAGGCGGACATTCTCCTTGGCGATGCCCAGCGTCATCGCCAGGTCGCCTACGCTCCAGTCGATCATCTGGTTGGAGGTCCACAGCGTGAGCTTGTCGCCATTCCAAGCGGCGATCGAGGCGTGCGGCTCCATCATTGCGTGCGCCTGATCGGGCGTGGTGTAGGTCGCATCCAGCTGGACCGGCGCCGCGGCGAACGCGCCGGCGAAGTCTCCGACGGCGGTATCAGCCGGGCCGCCCGTTATGCGGCCGGGACTGATCGCGGAGTCTTTTGCAGCCGCGAGGTCGTACTTGCCTTCGGCCCGGACATAGTTGACGCGAAGCAATTGCGCGGCTGTCCGCGCCTGCTCGAAGGTCCCCGCCACGACGACAGCGATCGCCTGGTGATAGTGATCGACATCGGGGCCGCCAAGCAGCTTGGCGGTGTTATATTTGCCCTTGCCAAGTTTGCCGGCATTTTCCGCCGTGACGATGGCGAGCACGCCAGGGGCCGCCTTTGCCGCCTGCGGATCGATCGAGGCGATCCGACCCTTGGCAATGGCCGAACCCACAACATAACCATAGGCTTGGTTTGCTGCGACATCGTGCCGGTCATAGGCATAGGGCGCAGTGCCCGTCGTCTTGAGCGGACCATCGATACGGTCTGTGGGCTTGCCTATGATCTTCAGCTGGTCGATCGGGTTCGTGGTTGCAGGAGTGTCGAACTTCATGTCTTCAGCTCCTCGCTTCGGTCAGCACGGCGCCGAGCGTTCGCTCGACGAGCGGCAATTTGAATGCGTTCTCGTGTGTCGTCCGGGCACCAGCGAGCAATTGCGACGTGACGGCCTTCGCGCCACGCGGCATCTCGGCTTCGGCCGCCTCAACGCGCCACGGCTTATGCGCCACGCCGCCCAATGCCACGCTGCCCGTCCCGTCGCGCTGCACGATCGCGCCGACCGAGATCAAGGCGAAGGCGTAAGAGGCCCGGTCGCGCACCTTGCGGTAGATGTGCGTACCGCCGACTGGCTTGGGCAGCGCCACCGCGGTGATCAGCTCGCCCGGCGCCAGTACGGTCTCCAAGTGTGGCGTGTCGCCTGGCAGCCGGTAGAAATCGGCGATGGGGATGCTCCGCAGGGAGCCGTCGGGTCGTATCGCTTCCACGGTCGCGTCGAGCGCACGCAGCGCCACGGCCATGTCACTCGGATGGGTCGCGATGCAGGCATCGCTCGCACCCACCACCGCATGCTGGCGGCTCAACCCGCCGATGGCTGCGCAGCCGCTGCCGGGTTGGCGTTTGTTGCACGGCTGGTTGGTGTCGTAGAAATAGGGGCAGCGGGTGCGCTGGAGCAGGTTGCCCGCTGTCGTCGCCTTGTTCCGAAGCTGCCCAGAGGCGCCCGCGAGCAGCGCGCGTGACAGCAGGGCATAGTCGCGCCGCACGCGCGGATCAGCGGCAAGATCCGTGTTGCGGACCAGCGCTCCAATGCGCAGACCGCCTTCTGGCGTCGCTTCGATCTTGTCGAACGCGAGGCCGTTGACGTCGATCAGATGCGCTGGCGTTTCGATCTGCAGTTTCATCAGATCGAGCAGGTTGGTACCGCCCGCGATGAACTTGGCCCCAGGCGCGCGCACGGCGGCCGCAATTGCCTCGGCGGGCGATGTCGCGCGTTCGTAAGTGAAGGGTTTCATGCCTGCCTCCCGGCCACTTCTGTGATCGCATCGACGATGTTGGAATAGGCGCCGCAGCGACAAATGTTGCCGCTCATCCGTTCGCGGAGCTCGGCAACGGTCGCTTGCGGCAGCGCGGTCAAATCTGCGCTCACGTGGCTCGGAATGCCGGCCTTGACCTCATTGAGCACCGCCACGGCCGAGCAGATCTGCCCCGGCGTGCAATAGCCGCACTGATAGCCGTCATGTTTCACGAAGGCGGCCTGCATCGGGTGCAAGTTCCCAGGCGTGCCCAGCCCCTCGATGGTGGTGATGCTGTGGCCCTCGTGCATGACCGCCAGCGTCAGGCATGAATTGATCCGGCGCCCGTCCACAATCACCGTGCACGCACCACATTGGCCGTGATCGCACCCCTTTTTGGTGCCCGGGAGAAGCAAGTGCTCGCGCAGCGCGTCGAGCAGTGTCGTTCGTGTGTCCAGTTCGAGCCCGCTCGCCTTGCCGTTCACCATCAACGATACCTTCGACATCGAAGGAGCTTCGCCCATCGCGGCTGCCGCGCTGCTCGAAGGTGCCTGTGCCCTGGCAACGGATGGAACTGCTGTGGTCGCCACGGAAGCGGCGGCGCCCACCAATACGTGACGCCGGGATATCTCAAGCTCGCTGGGAATTCGCATGTCGATTCGATCCTGCTTTGCTGACACGTTGTTGGCCGTACTCGTGTTAGCGGCAGAAGGCCGAGGCACGGTTCCGGTCGAGCTTTTGGAGCAGAGTTCGCATGAACCCATGAGGTGTGATCATGAATGGCACCAGATGCTAACCGGCTCCCTGGCCATCCTCGGACTTTGAACGCAAAGGCGTCGCAAGCGTTCCGGCTTGCGCGGCTCGAGCGCCCGACGCCAACATGGGTCAGTGTTTCTTTAAGCGCGGAGCATCTGACAGGCGGCAGCGATCAACGTCGATGAGTTGGCAGGCTTGGGCTAGTCGCGCACGCCATTCTTGCCAGCCAGGATGCGTTGAATGATGTCCACCACCGCCTGATGGCTCTCTGGCGTTGACGAGGTTGCGGCAGCTTCAGTGTGCGTGGTGACGACATCCGTCAGCAGGTCGCGCGCATCCTGTTCGCTGACAATCTTGAGGTCCGTCAGGGCAAGAAGAAGGGACTCGCAGATGCCAAGGGCGGCGACGCCCTCAGAGCCGTACAAACGTACATGTTCTGTCATGTGAATTTCCTTTCGACGGCCACCTTTATCGAGAAGCACGCCGCCGCGCGCTGATCCATGTTGGGACTAGCGTCGGTCGAGGGATTTCTCGGGCCCAGCGCCCATTTTGCTCTACTTGGATGGCTCCTCAGTCGGGAGGCAGATAGGTTCCCGTGCAGAGTTTCTGCAAAGCGGCCCTGTCGACGATGGTGATGGTGCCGCGACCGCTTGTGATGAGCCCCTGGCGTTCCAGCGCCTGCACAGCGACTGTGGCACCGGGCCTGTGCACGCCCAGCATGATCGACAATAGCTTGTGCGTGAGCGGCAGCTCGGCATCGTCGAGGCGATCATCTGCCATCAGCAGCCAACGAGCGAGGCGTTGCTGGGTCGTACTTCTGCCGTGGGAGAGGGCTGTCTGTGCGGTCTGAAGGTGAAATGAGAAGACGTGGCCCAGAAGCGACCGCTGGAGCCGGGGACTCTGCTCCATGGCCCCGCGTAGTCTGGCTGCACTGATGCGCTGACCGTGCCCTCCGGCCTGAACGTACATGTCGAGAGGAGACTGATCGCGGCCCATCACTACGGCCAAGCCTGTCATGCTCTCACGTCCAATGAGGCCGACTTCTATCGCCTGCATACCGGGTCCATTGGCCACCACCGAAGCGAAGCCTCGTTCTGGAAAGTACACGTTGTAAATCGGTCTGTGGCCAGTCTCCAACTGGGTGAAGATCGGCAGGTCAACAAACACGAGGTGAGGCTTCAACAGAGCCAGGTCATCGCGCGTCAGACGAGATAAAACGCGGTTCTCATTTCCGTTGCGGGATTTTTTCGCCATGGCTCAGCCCCATCGGGGAAGAGCACGCGCCGTCTCCTAGCCGTCCGCGCCCCTGCAGTCGGCAGACGATCAACCCAACCTACTGGTTTCTTTGGCAATCTCCTAATCTGTTCGCATAAGTACAATTTTGTACCGGAGCAGCCGCCAGGATGATAACTTTGCTCAGTTGAGGGTGCGGATTGGGCACCATCCATCGTGCGAGATGACGGCTCTCGCCACCCGCAGGTCGCCGCGTGGCTAAACAGTTCAACAGCATCTTCGCAAAGAAGCTCAACGCGTTCATGCCGCTGTCACGCGACGAACTTGAGTGCCTCGATGGGCTTCAAGCGGAGCGCATGAAGATCAAGCGCGGCAGGCAACTCACCCACGAGGGGCAAACCGGTCACAAGGTGTTCGTCCTTCACGCTGGCTGGGCATGCAATTACAAGGACTTGGCTAATGGCAATCGTCAGATCATTTCCTTTCCGATAGCCGGTGACTGCGTAGGTCTGCGCAGCGTCCTGCTGCGCACGGCAGATCACTCGTTCGCTGCCTTGACCGATGCGGTGGTCAGTCCGGTGGATGGGACGCAGGTCCTGGAGTGCGTCACCAAATTTCCCCGGTTGGGCGTCGCCCTGCTGTGGGCTGCTTCGCGTGACGAGGCCATGGTCGTCGAGCATCTCGTCAACATCGGGCGGCGCAGCGCCATCGAACGCACCGCGCACTTCTTCATGGAATTGGCGGAACGTTTGAGCCTCGTTGGCTTGGCGACCGAGGCCGAATTCAAGTGCCCGCTCAGTCAGTTCGTCCTTGCCGACGCGCTGGGCCTAACCTCGATCCACGTCAATCGCGTGTTGCGTGAGTTGCGTGAAAAGAGGTTGCTCACGATGATCAAGGGTAGCGTCAAAATTCACGATCTGAACGGGTTGAGAAAGCTTGCAGGCTTCCAGGGCGGCTACCTGAACGCGCGCGAGTAGCCGGCGGCACATGGTGGCGGTGGAAAACCTGCAAAACACTAACGCAGGTTAGAGCAAGCCAAGGTTACAGATGGCTTGATTCGCGGGCGGGGAAAGTCGAGGGCCCCCGTTGCAGCGGGAGAGAGAGAGCGGACCGCGCTGTCTGCTGGGGCCCTCTCACATTCATCCGAACTCCGCCGTTACAATTTTGTGACCGGCCTTTGATTCAGATTTCAGGGCGAGAGAGAGCAACGGGTCAGTCCATCGGCAGCGGACAGCCAGTAGCGCCAATCCGAAAGTGGGCGCACCTGCGACCGCAGCCACGAGCACGCGGCCGCCACATACTCCCATGACATGGCGATGAAGAAACGCGGGCCGCGCGGATTGTTTTCCGAGCCTAACCCAGGTTAATTCCCGTCCCATCTGAGGGTGATAGCCTCATGCAATCGGCGCGAGACCTATGAGGGCAACATCGCCGACCGGAAAGGGCTTGCACGTAGCGCCCTCACCATAAATCATAACAAGGACGAGGCATCATGTCAGTTGTTCGACGCCTCAGTGAGGCAACCAACTTCAGTCCTGAAACCGTGAAAATGATGGGCGAGGTCTTTGACGACGTCTGGGCAACGGTTGAGCCCACTTACGCGGACCACAAGCCGGGTGAAATCAAATTGGCGCGGGCTACCCTGGCGCGCAGAATTATCTGGCTTGACGAACGGGGGCAGAACGATCCCGACGTGCTGAAGACGATGGCGCGGAAGACTCTCACCGTGACGACACGGGAGGCTCCACATGGATCATAGAGTCGTCACCTCGATCGGGATCGCGGCCGTCGTCGCTGTCGGCGTTGTCATGCTTTTCACGGACCATCCGGCTCCACTCGTGTCGTGGTTGCAGTAGGCCGTCTTCGGTCATCGCCTGCCGGTGCCTGAGATTCATTTGCGCCGGCCCGAGCATTGAAGAGAGCGCTGCGCACGCACGCCCTGAGCGCCCTGGCCTTCAGCTAATCCCAGACTTGTTCTGGCATGGGCAGCCCCTGCCACATCGGCGCAGTAAGGGGGCGATCGGGCGCAATGCCGTACTTGTCTTTAAGAGCCCACATCAATTGCCTGGAATGCTGACCTGAGTGCCAAGTGGTTCGTTCCAGGAATTCGTGCCGGCTCACATCCCCGTAGTAGACGTCGGCCTTGTCGAGCCAGTCCGTCCGGTCTTTGGCGCTGTCCCACCATTGGTCGAAGCGGCGGCGAACGTCGGCGCCATAAGCCAGGATCTCGGGACGGGTGGCCCCCTCCCTTGGCAACCGGCGGAACGCATCTTCTTCCAGGCGGATGCCCTGCTCATGCTCGAGGAAGGCGTCGACAACGTTGAAAAGATGCCAGGTGAGTTGTGCAAGGGATCTCGGCCGGCCGGGCAGCTGATCGTCTAGATGCTGCTCGGGGAATTGCACAAAGAAACGCGCTGCCGCCTCGAGGATCAGATCGATCCGACGGACGAGTTCGGCAAGAGGCAGGTGTTTGACGATGCCGAGATCAATGCCGACCAGACCAGCGACATCCTTGAGGGACTGCCCATTCACCCACTGCTTGCCACGCGAAACGACCGGGAGTTGGCGTGTTCCCAATACCAAAAGCTCATCGAGCGCACCAGCATCACTTAAGACGTTGCGCGAGAGAAACTGGACCTGATGCTTGCCAAGGAACTCCTTAGTGCGCAAGCAACTGGTTCAGCCAGGCTGCCAGAACACTTTGATAGGTTCGGCTGATGCGGGATCGGTCGTCATATCAACTCCGGTTGTTGAGCATCTGATACCACCGCTTCGAAATGTCATCAACCACCGAGCTTCACAAAAAAAGCGCGATCCGGCTATCGATGGCGACCGCGTCCATGGCCGCCGCCCTGTCGTCGCCCGTGACCTGCGCCGGTCCGTGTAAAACCCGGCCCAGGGCCGACCGGGGTGGTTGCGCTCGTAGGCGTGCACCTGCGAATCCATCGCGGCCATGAGCGCAACCTCCCTTTTGTTTTCTCAAGTCGTGCAAGATATTTCAAGGCGGCACAACTTGAGAGCGCGAGCGACGGTGGGCCTAGTTGGTCCGTGCGCCAAAGGCCCGCTCGAGCGTCCTCTCGGCGACTTTGCGCCCTATCTCCTGCCCAGCATCTATGTCGAAGCGGTAGTGGATGCCGGCCCACACCCTGGCCTCCGCCGCTTCCTTGCCCAACGCCAAGAGGCGATCGCTGTCACGCGGGAACACGTGGGCGAGCACGGTGGCGGCGGCCGTCGAGAAACATCCGTGCGCGGCCGGGAAGCTCGGGTGATTGGGCGGCGGGAACACCGACTTCAACTCGGGATCGAGCTGCGTCGGCCGGATGTACCAGTACGTATACTTGGCATCCCAGCACGCAATCCCCGCGTCGATGAGCGCAACGTTGAGCGCTGCGAGGATCCGCGAGGCAACATGGGACCCATAGCGATGCTCCAGCAGCTTGGTGCGCGCCATGTCGTTCCACATCGTGTGCGCGCGGGCGCCGCCGTTGACCTCCCAGAAAGTTGCGCGGTGATTGGTCTTCGGTGTCCGCGCGAAGGTTTTCAACTCGTTCAACGCCGCCTTGACCTGGTCGGACTCGACGTCGGGCGGCATCGCAGGGCGCAACTCGGCGGCATGCGTCAGCACCCACGGCTTCCAGGTGCCGGCGAGAGGCGCAATGGGGTTGGTGCCCTTCCACAGGCCCTTCCCCTCCGGCGCAGCACCGGTCCACTTGGCGTCCGAGCCATCGGACTTGCCGCGCGCGATGGCGAGTGCTGCCACGTGCTGCCCGATGGCACGTCCGGCGGCCGTCTCATGCGGGTACTCGGCACCAGCCATCAAGCGCGTCTGCATGGCCTCCTCGGCCTTCGCTGAGAAATGCGCGGCACGCGCAGGGAACAGATAGCCGAGCACTTCGCCCGCCGCGGCAGCAGCGGCCGCGTGCTCCGACGGAGACAATGCCGCTGCCGACTTCAGGTTGGCATTGACGGCCGCATCCATCCCGGATGTTTCAGCGCGCGCCGCCGATTTGCGCTGTTGCCGCGCCGACGCGAGGGCATCGTCCAACGCCGTGTGGAAAAGCGCGAGGTGGCGCACCGCCATGGGAAGGGTGACGAAGCCGTCCTGCATCTCGTCCAGGATCATCTCGTTCCAGCGATAAACGGGGCCGCCGGCCGACCACCATTGGAAGCGGGCGACATCATCGGGCGTGCGCTTGGCGACAATGCCCTTGAGCGCGGCGAGCTCGCCCTGGACGCTGTTGGGCGAAGCGGGCAGCGCGACCTGG
The DNA here is from genome assembly GCA_046713545.1 of Hyphomicrobiaceae bacterium. Lineage (GTDB taxonomy): Bacteria > Pseudomonadota > Alphaproteobacteria > Rhizobiales > Hyphomicrobiaceae > CADEFX01. The sequence continues at coordinate 12,496 of JBKKCB010000087.1, forward strand.
TCGTATGATTTCGCGAGCCATCCTTCGGCGCGCGGCATCGGCTCGGACGACGCAGGAGCTGCGCCGGCGCAGCCGAGCATTACGGCCACTATCGAGATAAAGCTGACAGAGCGAAAGGTTTCCTTCATGACACGTCCCTCGTGTTGGGTTCAGGATGTTCACAGAGGGCTCCAGCGCCGATCCCGCGATGACGCGCGCGTGCTAACCGTGCACGCCGCAGACGGAGCGGCGCGCGGGTACACGAGAGCGACATTGTCCGAGTTCGGGCTGATACCCGCGGTGTTGATCGATTTCAGTCAATTGATGCGCGGCATTTGCCGTAACCGTTCGATCGCCGCCTGATTGCATCAGACCAAAGAATAATTCAAATTTGTTGTCGTCATCATCTCCATAAGGAATTCTTTGAGATGCGCAGCCTCAACCTGGACCAGCTGCGGGCCCTGCAAGCGGTGGTCGACGGCAAAAGCTTCTCGCTCGCCGCGCGCAGGCTCAACCTGTCACAGCCTGCCGTGAGCTTGCAGATTCGCGAGCTCGAACGGCGTTTCAGCGTGAAGCTGATCGAACGGCTCGGCAAACAAGCGCACCCCACGCCGCCGGGCCGCGAGCTTCTCGCGCTCGCGCAACGCATCCTGGCAGAATGCGACAACGCCGAGCTGGCCATGCGTCGCTACCGCCAGGGTTGGATCGGCCGTGTACGCATTGCGACGACAAATACGGCACTGACCTTCCTGTTGCCTCCCGTGCTGCGCAAGCTGAGCAGCGAGCATCCAGGGATCGACTTGCATATCACCAATCTGCCGACGCGCGAGAGCGTCGAAGCGGTCATCCAGAACAGGATCGACCTGGCCCTGGTGTCGCTGCCGGTTGAGACAACGCAGCTCGTGGTGACCCCGCTGATATCGGAACGGATGATGGCCATTTTTCCTGCCGGTGCACGCGATGTGCCGGACCAGGTCACGCCCGATTTCGTGATGGGTCAGCCACTCTTGCTGGAGCACACGCGCGCCGCACTCCACGATCTCGTCATGCTTTGGCTGTCGAGCCAGCGCGGCCAGCCGCGCGTCCCGATGCACCTCGGCACGATCGAGGCGATGAAGAGTGCGGTCGCCTCGAACCTCGGTATGGCGATCATTCCTGAGATCGCGTTGCACGAGCGTGACGACGAGATCATTGTTCGGCCGTTAGAGCCACCGCTGTCGCGCACGCTGGCGCTGATCGAGCACCGGAGCAAGCGCAACGAGCCGGCGCTGGAGATTGCCCGCAATGCTCTTCTAGGATTGCGCGAGGTTGCAAAAGGCGCGTCGGCCAGGGTGCTACCCAAGCGGTCGCGTCGACGCCCCGGTCAGCGAACGGGACAACGCTGATGGCATCTGCGACGTGCCCGCAACGGCGACGCGAATGCGGTAGACGGATGTGGAGGCTGTGATGAAGAGACTTTTGAGGTCCGCGTCGCCCCAGCAGAAGTTGGCGGTATACTCGGGCACGTTGATGACACCGAGACACGTGGCATCGGGGGCGAAGACATGGATGCCGCCGGGGCCGCAGCAATAGACGTTGCCGGCACTGTCGATCTTCATGCCATCCGGTGCGCCTGGGCCGTCCCCGACCGTTTTCGCCCACACGCGGCTGTTGGCGATGGTGCCGTCGGCTTTCAAGTCGAAGGCGCGGATGTGCTGCCTGTCGGTATCGTTGACGAACAGGATCTTTTCATCGAGCGAGAAGCACACGCCGTTGGGTTGCCCGAAATCATGTGCCAGCAGCGTCAACGTCTTGCCGTCCGGTGCCAGACGATAGACGCCGAGAAGGCCAGCTCCGGCTCACGCGGCAAACCGAAGTGCTCCTTGCGACCGTAGCTGGGGTCCGAGAAGTAGATGGCACCGTCGCTCTTCACAGCGAGGTCGTTGGGGCTGTTCAGCTCCTTGCCCTCGTAGTGACTGGCGAGCACGGTAATCCTGCCATCGGCCTCGGTGCGCGTCAGCGTGCTCGACGCATGCTCGCACGTGAGCAGCCGGCCCTGCAGGTCCCAGGCCAGTCCGTTCGACTTGTTGCACGGCTTGCGGAAGGTCGTGACGCCGTCCTTCTCGCTCCAGCGCCGCAGGTGGTCGCCCGGCATGTCGCTGAACAGCAAGACCTTCTCGCCCGGGTGCCACAGGGGCCCTTCGGTAAAGATACAGCCGGTGGCCAGCCGCTCGAATTCCACCGCCCGGCCGACGACGCTTTCGAAGCGCTGATCGCGGATTTCGACGCCACTCATGACTTCGCGCCGGCCTTCTTCTGCAGCTCGCTGACGCGCGACGGACCCACGTACCAGTCGTCCGCCGTCACGTCCTC
>JBKKCB010000088.1:0-12117 GCA_046713545.1 Hyphomicrobiaceae bacterium
GTCGTGTGGCTGGCCCAAGGCAAATCCGCTTCCGTTTGCAGAATTTCGATGTGGGGCGTCGGGCCTCCGCCGGCCTGCACGCAATCGGCCAAAGTCATGACACGGCCAGGGTCTGGCTGGGGAACGATCCATGCGCGCAACTCGGTGGGGCGGGCAACCGTCGCCGACAGGCCGAATGTGACCTGGGCTGGCGCCAGGCGTCTCAGGCGCGCAAGGTCAAGCGCAAGAAGATCGCCTCGCTTCGAAGGCGCAATGGCATGCAACTCGTCCAGTACGACGCATTTCAAGTCAGCGAAGAGATAGCTCGCTGTATCGTGACTGAGCAGCAGGGTGAGTTGTTCGGGTGTCGTGAGGAGAATATTGGGCGGCCGTAATCGTTGGCGTTGACGTTTCGAGACCGGCGTATCGCCCGTGCGGGTTTCGACCCGGATCGACAGGTCCATCTCCTCGATCGGCGTGAGGAGGTTGCGCGCAACGTCGACGGCGAGTGCCTTGAGGGGCGAGATGTACAGCGTGTGCAGGCCCGCACCGCGCGCCTTTCGTCCCAATTCATCGAGCGCAACAAGGCTTGGCAGAAAACCCGCTAGGGTCTTGCCGGCGCCCGTTGGCGCAATCAGAAGCGTGGATCGTCCCGCTCTTGCCCGTGCGAGAAGGGCCAACTGGTGTGGACGTAGCTGCCAGCCACGGCGGGCGAACCATTCGCGAAATCGCGGAGGAACATCGGTGGTCTCTGGTGTCGGCGGCAAAGGCCGGGGCGCGCCGGCGACGCCCCGCCGGCGAACGGAGGCGCCGGTCGTCCGCAGGGCCGCATTCGACGTTTCGCGCCGGACCTTCATTGTGCTAATCGGAACCCGTTGTCATCGCAGATTTGGCCGCCAATGGAGTGGCCAGTGGTCGAGGAGAGTTTCAGCATGGACCGGGAGCGCCTGTTCGGCGGCAACCCTCTAGGCGTTATCATCCGGCTTGCCGTGCTGTCCATTGTCGTCGGCATTGTGCTGTCGGCACTCGACATTCATCCCGCCAACATCTTGGAGCGACTAGGACTACTTGTTCGGCGCATCTATGACATGGGATTTGGGCTGTTCCAGAACGCGTTCGGCTATCTCATCCTGGGCGCTGTTATTGTCGTGCCGATCTGGCTGCTGACGCGGCTTTTTTCCGTCACGCGCGATCGGGACCCGAGGTAGCCGGTCTTCAGAGCTTGGGGTGTGCTAGCCTTCGAGCGGCAGGGTCGCCCAATGCGCCGCGCGCCGTCCCGTGATGTCTCCGATGCGCTGTAGGCCCGCGCCGTACGCATGACCTGCCAGATGATCTTTGATGCGGCGGATGAGCCCCGGGCCCTCGTAGATCAATCCCGTGTAGAGCTGAATCAGACTCGCCCCCGCTTCCATTTTCTGGAGAGCTGTTTCCCCCGAATCGATGCCGCCTATGCCGATCAGGGGAATGCGTCCGCCAGTCAGCATGTAGATCCTCGCGAGCACGACCGTAGAGCGGCGAAACAGCGGCCGTCCGGAAAGTCCTCCTGTTTCAGTCTTCATGCTAAGCCCGGGACGGGCCAGTGTTGTGTTCGACACGGCGACGGCATCAATTCCGTGGGCTAGGAATTGTTCTGCCATAGCCGGAAGATCGGCTTCGGCGATGTCCGGTGCGAGTTTGACGACAACAGGGCGCCGTGGAGCGCCCTGTGCGGCCATGCGTTCCCGCGCGGCCATGACGCGTGTCAGCAACTCATCGAGGGCGCCTGGCGCCTGCAGATCGCGCAACCCTGGTGTGTTGGGAGACGAGATGTTGACGGTGAAGTAACTCGCCACACGATAAAAAGCCTCCAGTCCAGCAACATAGTCTGCCGCCCGATCTACCGTGTCCTTGTTGGCGCCGATGTTCACGCCGACAATCCCGCTCATGGTGCGCCGTTCGAGTCTCGCGAGTGCGGCCGCGTGACCGCCGTTGTTGAAACCGAGGCGATTGATTACGGCGCGGTCGCTGATGAGACGGAAAACCCGCGGCTTGGGATTTCCCGATTGCGGCAGAGGTGTCACGGTGCCTATCTCGGCAAAACCGCAGCCGAGCCCGAGCGCCGCATCGGGCACACGGGCATCCTTGTCGAATCCGGCCGCGATGCCGACGGGATTGGGGAGGGCCAATGCGCCGAGATGGCAGGTCAGAATCGGATCGTCGCGCCCGCCATCACGAGGGTAGAGGCCGCGTTCCAGGGATTTCAAGGTGAACTCGTGCGCCTGCTCCGGATCGAGCGCGAGAAGCGCCGGTCGCACCAGCTCGGCGAGCGTCCTCAGCATGGGGTCAGGCCGTCCGGTAGTTGATACTGCCTGTTAGAGCCTCGCACCAAAGGCATTTCCGATACCACCGCGGCGAAATCGAGCGGTTCATACAGATGCGGAAACAGGACACCGCCGCGCGAAGGTTCCCATCGCAACGCCGGGCCGAGGCGGCTGACATCAACGCCGATCAATACGAGATCATCGTGATGTGCAAAGTGTCGCTCTAGTGTCCCCGCGACCTGATCCGGCGTGGACAAATGGATGAACCCATCACGTGCATCATCAACGGAACCAAAATAGCGTCCGCCCGCGCGCGCTTGCTCCCATGTGTTCCGATCGCAAATTTTGTAAATCCGAGTGGGTTTGTTCGCGTCCGCCATCGGTTGCCTTATCGCGTGCATGTGTCAGCGCGGTAGTCGAGTCTATTGAACCTCGTGTCTATCCGTTCCGCGAAGGTCGTGCTAGTGCTGGCTCAAATCTTCCCATCCCGCCGGTCAGTTCCTTTAGTCATGCCATCTGGATTCACAGCAACGCCGTTGGCGCTAGGGCATCTTCTGTCCGATCCGTTCAGATTTCGCATTCCATCGTTTCAGCGCCCCTATTCCTGGACCACAAAGGAAGCCAGGCAACTGCTCGATGACGTGACCCTGGCTCTTGATGAGCAGGCCGAGGAAAGCATTGGAGGCGAATGCGAATATTTTCTTGGAGCCATGCTCCTGAATTCTGCGCCACCGCTAGCGCCGCCGGTAATTGACGGCACGGTTGCCGCATTTGTCCATGACGTCGTCGACGGACAGCAGCGTCTTGTGACACTGACGATACTGCTCGCAGTCCTGCGCGATTTGCTGGCTCAGACCGATGGCGAGCTGCCGTCCGGATTGCGGGAGCACATAGAGTGCCCAAGAGCACCGGGCCAGCAGCGGACCTACCGCCTTGAACTAAGGGAGCGGGAGCGCGATTTTTTCAAGCTGCATGTGCAGGAACCTTTGGCCACTGCGACGCTGCCCGAAACGGACGATCTGACTGAGGTTGAGGGGCGGATTCTGGACGTTCGCGAACACCTCCTGGCAGAACTCCGGGAGCGCAGCGTGCAAGAGCTTGCTCGCATCGCATCTTTCATTGGGCAGCATTGTCACGTCGCACTCATCTCGGCTGCGAGTATCGATCGGGCCTACCGCATCTTCATGGTCCTCAACGACCGCGGCCGGCCGCTTGCGCGCAATGATATTCTAAAGGCCCAGATCCTCGCTCAGATCGACGAAAACGCTCGAGGATCTGCTGATGCCATATGGGATCGGACGGACGCTCTTCTTGGCGCTGACTTCGAGGGGCTCTTCAGTCATATTCGGGCCGCTGAGCTCGGCCCAAAATCTCAGATCATCACGGGAATTCGCGAGGTGATCTCCAACGCCGGCGGCGGACGAGCCTTCGTCGAGGAGCTACTCGAGCCCTATGGTCGCGCTTACCATGCGGTGCGGCACGCTCAGCACGCAGGCTCCGCGCACTCGCCCGAAATAAGAAAGCTTCTGACATATCTTGGGTGGCTTGGCGGTGCTGACTGGGTCCCCCCCGCGCTCCTATGGTGGCGGTTGAACTCTGCAGATCCCGACAAGCTGCATGCCTTTTTGCACGCCCTTGAGCGCCTTGCCTATGCGCTGCGCCTTCTCGGCATCGGTGCCGACAAGCGCGTGGCTCGCTTCCGAGCTGTCGTGCAGGCGATCCGTCGTGGCACGGTGATGGATGAGTCCCGGAGCCCTCTGCAGCTCGGGCGGGACGAGCAACGCAACATTCTCCACAATCTCCGCAATCTTCATGTGCGCAGCCCGTTGACCTGCAAGCTCGTACTTCTGCGTCTCAATGACGAGCTGGCCGGAAGCCAGCAATCACTATCGGCGGGCGAGTTCACCGTCGAGCATGTCCTGCCGCAAAAGCCCGCCCGCAACAGCATATGGCGCGAATGGTTTCCGGTCGCGGAAGAGCGCGAACGATGCACCAACTCGATCGGCAACCTCGTTCTCGTGAGGCGTCGGCAAAACGAAAACGCGCGCAACCGTGAGCTGTCGGGCAAGCTGGAAATCTATTTTGGCGATCCGAACACGGTCGTTCCCGTTGTGACGTCCGAACTCAATGGGTTTACCGAATGGCGGCCGAAAAATATCATTGATCGGGAGCAGCGCCTGCTCGCCATCGTCAGATCGGTCTGGCGTCTCGACAGTCAAAAGGCCGAAAGCGCGCCCTCAATCAATGCCATGGCGACGAGGAAGCCGGTGACTGCAAGGGCCATGAAGTTCTTTGCCGGCTCGTAGCGGCCAAATGAATTGATCAGGTCGTGGCAAGCTCTCCATTCAGCGCCTTCGCGATCAAGTTGCGCGTTTCGTTTACACCATAAAGCTCGATGAAGCTGCCAAAACGCGGCCCTTGCGACTGACCAAGCAGCACCTCGTAGATGGCTTGAAACCAGGCTCGCAGCTTGTCAGCGAAGCCGTGCGCCTTGCCGGTCTCATAGACGATGTTTTGCAAGTCTGCGGCAGTCGCGTCAGGCGGCGCGTCGGCCAATGCCTGATCGAGCGCCAGCAACGCCGTGCGCTCCTCGTTCGTCGGCGGGCGAAACCTCTTCGTCGGCTGCACGAAATCGGAATAGTAGGCGATGGCGTAGCCTACCAGGTGATCGAGAAGCGGATATCTCTCTGGCGTGGCATCAGGTGAATGGCGGCGGATGAAGCCCCACAACGTCGCCTTGTCGTGCGCATTTGATGCTGCGACGAGATTGAGCAGCAGCGCGAAGGAAATCGGCAGTTCATTTTGCGGAGGATGACCGGAATGGATATGCCACGCGGGATTGTCGAGGCGCGACTTGGTCTCCTCGGCTGGGTATTTGACGACGTATGCGAGATACTCGTCGACTGCCTTGGGGATGATGTCGAAGTACAGCCGCTTGGCTGCGCGAGGCTTTTGGTACATGAAAAGCGATAGGCTTTCGGGGCTTGCGTACGTGAGCCAGTCCTCGATCGTCAATCCATTGCCCCTCGACTTCGAGATCTTCTGACCCTGCTCGTCAAGGAACAATTCGTAGTTGAAACCTTCAGGCGGCGTGGCCCCAAGCACTCGGCAGATGCGCGAGGAGAGCGTCACTGAATCGATCAGATCCTTGCCGGCCATCTCGTAGTCGACGCCGAGCGCCGTCCAACGCAGCGCCCAATCGGCCTTCCACTGGCACTTCACCGCGCCGCCTGTGACCTTGGTCTCGACCTTTTTTCCCGTTTCGGGATCGATGTACACGACGGTGCCTTTGCGCGGGTGGCGGTCGACCATCGGCACTTGCAGGACGCGACCCGTGCGGGGGCAGATCGGTAGGAAGGGTGAGTAGGTTTTGCGGCGTTCTTCGCCGAGAGACGGCAGGATAATGTCCATGACCTTGTCGTAGACCCGCAGCATCTTGAGCAAGGTCTCGTCCATCATGCCCGACTTGTAGCACTCGGTGGCCGAGAAGAACTCGTACTCGAAACCGAACTGATCGAGGAAACGCCTCAACCGCGCATTGTTGTGATGCGCGAAGCTTGGATACTCGTTCGTAAATGGGTCGGGTACACTGGTCAGTGGTTTGCCGAGGTGCTGGGCCAGCATCTCCTTGTTCGGCACGTTGTCGGGGACTTTGCGCAGACCGTCCAAGTCGTCAGAGAAGCAGATGAGGCGGGTCTTGCGCTTGCCTTCGGTCAGCACTTCAAAGGCATGCCGGACCATGCTGGTGCGGGCCACTTCGCCGAACGTGCCGATGTGCGGCAGGCCGGAGGGTCCATAGCCGGTTTCGAAAATGACGGTCTTGCCTTCGCCGTCCTTCAGCTTGTCCAGCCGCTGGATGAGCCTGCGCGCTTCCTCGAACGGCCAGGCGCGGGCCTCGCGCGCTGCGGCGATTTCGATGGGAGTCATGGGAGCATTCATGGGATCATGGGGCTATGGGTTTCGCGCGCGAACCTATGGGTAGCCGTCCGCGGCGTCAATTCGCCTGCGGGTAACGCTGTCTGAGCTGGCGCAGGCCCTTTCGGGCAATGGACGGAAGCGTTAGATTTGTCAGAACAATAACAAGGGGAAGCGCCAGTGACCCGCCAACGCCTGCACTTCCTGTTCTTGAATATCGGTCATTTTCTCGATCATTTATTCACATTGATCTTTGCTACTGTGGCAGCGCTCGCACTCACGCGCGAATGGGGCATGAGTTACGAGCAGCTGGTTTATTATGCCACGCCTGGGTTCATCGCCTTCGGCCTGTTTTCGCTCCCGGCCGGCTGGCTGGCGGATCGCTGGAGCCGGCACGGCATGATGGCCGTGTTTTTCATAGGTACCGGTGCGTCAGCGATTGCCACCGCCTATGCCCGAACGCCGCTCGAGATCGCGATATCGCTTGTCATTCTGGGCGCCTTCGCCGCCATCTATCACCCCGTCGGCTTGGCCATGGTGGTGGAGGGAGCCGCCAAGTCCGGCACCGGCATGGCGATCGCCATCAATGGCGTCTGGGGGAATCTGGGCGTGGGCAGCGCGGCCCTCATCACCGGCTTCCTGATCGATCAGGCCGGCTGGCGGGCGGCATTTGTATTTCCGGGCATCGTCACGATCGGGCTCGGTCTGGCCTATGCGTGGCTCACGTGGCCCGAGATTCGCGCAAGCCGGTTGCGCAAGCCCGTGGCGGCGGCAGGCGCCCCGGCTCCGAGCCCCGCAACCCGCGCACAGCGCGATGTGCTCATCCGCCTTACAGTCATCATCTTTTTCACCACAGCCGTGTCCAGTCTCGTATTTCAATCGACGACGTTCGCGTTGCCCAAGGTCTTTGCAGAACGCCTGGGCGGCATCGCGGGATCGGCGACGCTGGTCGGATGGCTGGCATTTCTGGTGTTTGCGGCTGCGTCGGTTGCGCAGCTAGTTGTTGGCAGGATGCTGGACAGGCTCGGCCCGCGCCGGGTCTTCATGGGTGCGGCAGCGATGCAAATCATATTCTTCGCGCTGATGCCGGGCCTAAATGACTGGGCTGCGCTGGCGGTCGCACTCGGATTCATGCTGGGCGCCTTCGGCCAGATTCCCATCAACGACTACATGATCGGCCGCTTGGCGAAGTCCGAATTGCGGGCGTCGATCTACGGCGTGCGCTACGTCATCAGTTTCATGGTGCTGGCCGCCGCGTTGCCGCTCATCGGCTGGGTGCATGGCCGATGGGGGTTTGACACGCTTTTCATGCTGCTCTCGGCGGTTGCGGTCGTCATTTTCGGCGCCGTTTCGCTGCTGCCGCGACAACTTCCCGAAGCGGAGGGCCAGATCGCCACGGCTCGGGCTTGAGGCGTCTCACGCGCCTTGGAGGAACAACGCGATAGCATCGGCCGCCGCCGCGAGATTGCCCTTGCGCGTGAACCCGGACGCGCCGCGGGGCCCCAGATCATGGTCGCCGTCATCGGCCCAGTGGAACCGGATGGCCGGCGGCAGGGGATAACTTTCCACCTCCTCGCGCCCGCCGAACGGGTCCCGAACACCCTGGATGAACAGCGCCGGACACCCCATGGACGGCAGGTGATCAGTCCTGAGCTGTTCGGGTTTGTTCGGCGGATGGAAGGGGTAGCCGATACACACCAGGCCGTTCACCGTCCCGGCCTGAAACAGCTCGTCGGCAACGAAACTCGCCACGCGTCCGCCCATCGATTTACCCCCAATGGCAAATTTGCCTGACCGTGGCTCCGACAGGCGGGCGGCCGCCACCGCGGCACGATACTCATCGGCCAGGAGTTGCGCTTTCGGCGGCGGCCGTCGTTTGCCGCCTTGGCGGCGCGCAGCCATGTAGCCGAACTCGAAACGCAACGTGCGCACGCGACGCGCTGCCAGCAGGTCTGACATCTGCATCATGAAGGGGCTTTCCATGCCCGCCCCGGCGCCATGCGCCAGCAGTAGCGTCGCCGTCGCGTCGTCGGGTCCGCTGCTGAGGAAATCCGTCATGGGTGCATCCGAATGTCAGGTGGGCGATGCGCCGCGCTTGTACGGCGCCATGCCCTCACGCGCCAGTTCGTCCGCGCGATCGTTCTCGGCGTGCTCGCTGTGGCCTTTGACCCACCGCCACTCGACAGTGTGACGCGCCTGTGCGTCCTGCAGCCGCTGCCACAGCTCGGCATTCTTCACCGGCTTCTTGTCGGCCGTCTTCCAGCCGTTGCGGCGCCAGCCGTGAATCCACTTGGTGATGCCGTCGCGCAGATAGATCGAGTCCGTGTGCAACTCCACGTCGGACGGTTTTTTCAACGCCTCGAGCGCCGAAATCGCCGCCATCAGCTCCATGCGATTGTTGGTCGTCGGCGTCTCGCCGCCCGACAGCTCCTTGCGGCGCTCGCCCGAGATCAGGATCGCGCCCCAGCCGCCGGGGCCAGGGTTTCCCGAGCAGGCGCCGTCCGTGTAAATGACGACGCGAGGGCGGCCGCCCGTGGCTTCGCTCATGGCGCGTCCTCGATCCCGTATTCTCGTTCGTGCACGATGGCCTGATGAAAGCGCAGCCGCCGCAGATACTCGAGCGGGTCCTTGCGCCGCACCAGGGCATCGGCCGGCGTATTGATCCAGTCGTAGGCGCGCGTCAGCAGGAACCGCAGCGCCGCGCCGCGCGCGAGCATCGGCAGCGCCGAACGCTCGCCGGCCGACAGCGGCCGCACGCCCGTATAGCCCTTGAGCAGCGCGCGCCCCTTCGTGATGTTGAAGGCATAGTCCGGCTCGAAGCACCAGGCGTTGAGGCACACGGCGACATCGTAGGCCAGCGCGTCGTTGCACGCGAAATAGAAGTCGATCAGCCCCGACAAGCGGTTGTCGAGAAAGAACACGTTGTCGGGAAACAGGTCGGCATGAATGACGCCGTTTTCCAGATCCCGTGGCCAGTCGCGTTCGAGCGCCGTCAGTTCGGCATCGATGGCAGCGCCAAGTCCCGGCGCAATCTCGTCGGCACGAGCCCGGAACCGGTCGAACAGCGGCCGCCAGTCCTGCAGACTCAGCGCATTGCGCCGGCGCATCCCGAACCCCTTGCCCGCCAGATGCAGCCGCGCCAGCGCCTCGCCGACAGCGGCGCAATGTTCCGTCCGGGGGCGGCGGATCCACACGCCGTCGAGAAAGGTCACGAGCGCCGCCGGCCGCCCGGCCAGCTCACCGAGATTGCGGCCCTGCGCATCGCGCACGGGCGTCGGACACGTCAGCCCCGAGCGCGCCAGGTGCTCCATCAGGGCGAGAAAGAACGGCACGTCGCCGAGCGCCACCCGCTTCTCGTAGAGCGTCAGGATGAAGGGCCCCTTGCCGGTGGTCACGAGGTAGTTGGTGTTCTCGACGCCCTCGGCGATGCCCTTGTAGGATATGACGGGGCCCAGGCCGTACCCGGCAATGAAGCTCTGCAGCTCCTCGTCTGCAACCTCGGTGTAGACAGCCATGATGGATAACCGCTGTGCGCCCTCTCAGCCCTGCGCGCCGTCGCGCAGTTCGCGCGGCACGTTGAATGCGATCCGCTCTTCCGCGGTCTTTACGGGCTCGACCGTCACGGCGTAGCGCTGCCGGAACGCGTCGATCATCTCGTCGACGAGCACCTCGGGCGCCGATGCTCCGGCCGTCACACCCAGCGTCTTCAGGTCACCCAGCTCCCCCCAGGGGATGTCGCTGGCGCGAGGGACAAGCAGCGCCTTGGGGCAACCAGCGCGCGAAGCGACCTCGACCAGGCGCAACGAATTGGAGCTGTTGGGGGCGCCCACCACGATGACGCAGTCGCATCTGGGCGCCATGGCTTTGACGGCGGCCTGCCGGTTCGTGGTCGCGTAGCAGATGTCTTCCTTGTGCGGCCCGACGATGTCGGGAAACCGCTGCGCGAGGATGCGCACGATTTCCGCCGTGTCGTCGACCGACAGCGTCGTCTGGGTGATGTAGGCGAGGCGCAGGGGATCGCGCGGCACAAATGCGCGGGCATCCGCTGCGGTCTCGATCAGGCTGACCGCGCCCTCGGGCAGCTGGCCCATGGTGCCGATCACCTCAGGGTGTTCGGCGTGCCCGATCAGGACGATCTCGAGCCCGAGCGTGTGGTGCCGCTCGGCCTCGACGTGCACTTTTGAAACCAGGGGGCAGGTGGCATCCAGAAAGAACATCTTGCGCGCACGGGCCGCTGCCGGCACGGCTTTGGGCACGCCGTGTGCCGAGAATATCACAGGCGCATCCGTATCCGGGATCTCGTCCAGCTCCTCCACAAAAATGGCGCCTTTGGCCCGAAGGTTGTCCACGACGAATCGGTTGTGCACGATCTCATGCCGCACGTAGACCGGCGCTCCGTATTTCTTGAGGGCCAGCTCGACGATTTGGATGGCGCGGTCGACGCCGGCGCAGAAGCCTCGCGGGGCGGCAAGATAGACGGTGAGCGGGGGCCGCTCGAAAATGGCAGACGTGGTGCTCATGGATGCGGGCATGCGGCAAAAGGTGACCCGGGTGAAGTGTTAACGAGGCTTTAGAAGCGCTTGGACGCGCTGCTAGCGGGGTGATACAGTTGATTTGGGGAAATACGAATAACATTCTTGAGCCGTCGTGGCTCGGGGGCTCGGGGACGCCGGTCCGAAAGGATGTGGCGGAGCGCGCAGACAGGGATATCGTGACGCACTCACGGTTGGGGACACCTGGATTGATTCTCAAGCTGACGGCTGTTTCATCGCTGTGCCTTTTGTCGGGCTGCGGGATGTCGTCCCTCACCTCCGGCATCGGCGGCGGCATGTTCGGCAGCGGTTCCTCGAAAAGTGATGGCAAGGTCACCGAGGAGCAGATGCTCTCGGCCGCCAAGGCTGACAGCTCCCAGGGAGTCGGCGGCGACATCGCCGGCGGATGCCCCCGCTTCCAGGTGTGGCCGCGCGATCATCACGTGACCATTTACGAGGCCGGCCGCGTGGGTGACGGCCTTGCCGTCATGCACAAGGGCGAAATCACCAAGACCGCCCGCGAATGCCAAGTCGAGCCCGGGCGCGTGACCGTAAAATTCGGCTTCTCGGGCCGCGTGCTGCTCGGGCCTCGCGGCAAGGGCGGCACGGTGATGCTGCCGGTCGCGATCTTCGCCACCGACGCCAAGCGCGAGAAGATCGCCACGGATAAGGCGATGGTCGATGTGAGCGTCTCCCTCGACAAGCCGATCGGCTATTTCTCGACAGTCCGCACCATCAGCTTCCCCATCCCCGAGGGCGCCCGGCCGGGCGAGTTCGAAGTCTTCGTCGGCTTCGACCGCAACGCCCCCAACGCGGGCTGATCTCCTCGGCGCGCCGCCATCTCGATCGTTGCGCAGCGTTGCCCGCCCAATGTGCGTGTAGCACTGCCTTACCCACACCCCGGTGTCATCCTCGGGCTTGTCCCACTAATGTTGGTTCAGCACATTCGCGCCGAAGGCGCAGCTCGTCGCGCTGGAAGCGCGCCTCCGGCCCCTCCATTATCGTTCCCTCCCCCCTTGCGGGGGAGGGACAGGGTGGGGGGTGAAACCACAAGCGCTACGCGTCCCGCTTCACCCCACCCCGTCCTCAACATCGCCTCAAATCTCAATTGATCGCTTTACGTTGAGGGCGATCCTCCCCGTCGTCATGGCGCAGCCATGCTTCGCATGAGGGAAGGGTGGACAGGATTTGTGGCTGACGCCCCTGGGGCCGTTGCGAAGATGGTCGGTCCCAGTGGTGAGCATCACTCATGCAGGCCAGACCGCCGATCCAGGCGTCGCGGCCATGGACGGCCCTCACAGTGCATTGACTCTGTCCCCGGCAAATCTATCCTAAGCCCAAGCCATTCGATGCTTGCGGAAGAGACCGGCATGCACTGCCAAGTGTTGTGC
>JBKKCB010000089.1:0-4918 GCA_046713545.1 Hyphomicrobiaceae bacterium
AACAGGAAGCGGCGGTATTCGATGGGGGCTTCCGCGATGAGGATCGCACCCTCGTTGCGGCGCTCCAGGACGCGGGCGGGGCCGAACAGGTCGGAGCGTTCGACGTAGGCAAGCAGCCGTTCGTCGATGGGGCGCAGGGCGGTCAGCGTGAAGCGGATGGTGTCACCCGAGACCTGCGCATCCACGGCAGTGGCGCGCATGCGGGCGCCGATGCGCGAGAGGGCTGAAACCGCGTCGGCGGGGGCGGGACGGGCGGCGAGGCTGGCCGGCGTGCGAACGTAGTCCTGATAGACGCGGTCATAGGCATGGCCGGTGACGGCGGGTCCGATGAGACACGCCAATCCCATCAAAGCGAGGAACAGGCAGCTTGCTGCCGCGGCGCGATTGCCGAGGAAGCGCGTGCGCGCTTCGGCCCAGGGGGAACGGCCTTCGATGCCGGCGGTCGAGGTGGCGACGTCACTCATGGCGCACGCGCGGATCGAGGATGGCGTAGGCGATGTCGACGACGAGGTTGAAGGCCATCACGAACACCGCGATGAGCACGACCGTGCCCATGACCAGCGTGTAGTCGCGGTTCAGCGCGCCTTCGACGAAGTAGCGGCCCACGCCGGGCAAGCCGAAAATGGTTTCGATGACGACGGAGCCGGTGAGGAGTGCGGCTGCGGCGGGGCCGAGATAGGAGACGACGGGGAGAGCCGCGGCGCGTAACGCGTGCAGAACGACCGTCGTGGACCCGAGGCCGAGCGCGCGCAAGGTGCGGATGTGATTGGCGCGCAGGGCTTCGATCATGGCGGCGCGCGTCAGCCGCGCGATGATGGCGATCTGCGGCAGCGCCAGGGCGACGACGGGCAGGATCATGTTGGCCGGCGCGCCGCCGTTCCAGCCGGCGACGGGGAGCCACGCGAGCGACAGCGCGAACACGATCTGCAGCATGGGCGCAGTGACGAACGTCGGCACGGTGATGCCGAAGGTGGCGAGGCCCGTGACGGCGTAGTCGACCGCGTGGTTGCGGCGCAGGGCGGCCAATACGCCGAGAATCACACCGAAGATCAGCGCAACGGCGAGCGCGCAGAAGCCGAGGGCGATCGATACGGGCAGTCCGCGGGCCAGCAATTCGCCGACAGAGAAATCGCGATAGTAGAAGGAGGGTCCGAAATCGCCTTGCACGAGGGCGGACAGGTACAGCCAGTATTGTTCCCAGAGCGGCCGGTCGAGCTTGTAGATGCGGTTGAGGTTCTCCATCACCTTGGCTTCCAGCGGGCGCTCCAGGTCGAACGGGCCGCCGGGGGCGACGCGCATGAGGAAGAACGCGATGGTGATGACGAGGAACAGCGCCGGGAGCGTGGAGACGAGACGCTTGAGGATGAAAGACAGCATGTGCGCGCTCGGATCCCGTGGTTGGCAGGCGCTCGGCCTGCCTCTGGGGGGACTGTAGCGATTCGAAGCGAGGGCGGCATGCTTGGCGTTGGGATCGTGCGTGGTCATCGCGTGTGGACCACAGCAGCGGGGAGGGTCCCGGATAGCCGCGCGTCGTGCCGAAGGCACGAGCGCGCCGCTTCCGGGAACGCAGGAAGGAGAGGGTGTTGCAAAATGTTCTGAGCTCTTCCGAACTCCCGCCCCCAATAAACTTGCGTTCCCGGCCGGGCGCAGTCCGCGGAGCGCGGCTCCGCCGCGACAGCGGCCGAGCCGGGATCTTCCCCGCTAGTCGTTAGACGAGGCCGGTGTCACCAGGGCCGTCAAGGCTTCAGCGACATGAAGCGGGTGGCGTTGGCGCCGCGGAGGTTGGGAGTGAAGCCTTCGAGCTTCGAGGAGATCAGGTTGCGGTTGGAGTAGTAGAGCACCGGGATCAACGGCAGGTCGCGCATGATGAGGGCTTCGGCCTGGTACAGGATGCCGGCGCGCGCCTTGAGGTCCAACTCGTCGGAGGACCGGCGCATCAGGGCATCGAACTCGGGGTTGTTGTAGCGCGCGTAGTTGAAGCCGGTGTTCTGGCTTTCCACCAGGAAGAGGAAGTTCTGCGGGTCGGAGTAGTCGGCGATCCAGCCGGCGCGGGCCACGTCGAAGTCGCCGCCGTCGCGCAGGTAGGCGAAGTGCGTCTTGCCGTCGGTGTTGATGTAGGTCGTCTCGATGCCGGCTTCCTTCCACATGTTGCCGATGGCGACGACCGTGTTGCGATTGTTGTCCGTGATGTTGTAGCGAATCTCGACCTTGAGCTGTTTCATTCCCGGACCGAAGCCGGCTTGCTTGAGCAGGTCCTTGGCCTTGGCCTCCCGGTCGATCGAGGACTCCGTGATGTCGGACAGGAAGGCGGGATCACCGTAGTTGCCGGTGCCCGGCGGTACGAACGAATAGGCCGGCAGCATGGTGCCGGACCAGATCTGGTCGCCGATGAACTCGCGGTCGATCAGCAGTGACAGGGCCTGGCGCACACGCACGTCGCTGAAGGGCGTCTTGTCGCTGCGGACGGCCAGATAGTAGGTGCCGAGATAGGGCGAGATCTGCACCTGGTCGCCGAACTTCTCCTTCAGCCGCTTGACCTGGTCGGCCGGCAGGTCGGTCGTGGACTGCACCTCGCCCGCCTCGAAGCGGCGCGCGGCGGCGGCCAGATCGCTGCAGGGGTAGTAGCGCACGCCAGCGATGCGCACGTTGGCCGCGTCATAGAACTGCGGGTTTTTGTCGAGCGCGATGTGCGAGCCCGGTACCCATTCCTTCAGCACGTAGGCGCCGTTGGACACCCAGTTCTCGGGGCGCGTGAAATCCTTGCCGTGCTTGGCGACGCTTGCGGGATGAATCGGCAGGGCGCTCTGGTGCGTCAGCAACTCGAGGAAGTACGGCGTGGGCTTCTCGAGCGTGATTTCCAGCGTGCGATCGTCGATGGCCTTCACGCCGAGGGCGTCAGGCTTCAGGCCGTCCGCCTTCTTGTTGATCTTCTCGGCGTTTTTGACGGGATAGAGCACGGTCGCATACTTGGCGCCGGTCTCGGGGTCCATGATCCGGCGCAGCGAAAAGACAAAATCGGATGCCGTGACGGGATCGCCGTTCGACCACTTGGCCGTGGGGCGCAGCGTGAAGGTGTAGGTCTTGCCGTCCGCGCTGGCGCTCCAGCGTTCCGCGACGCCGGCCATGACCTTGCCGCGGGCATCGTGGATCAGCAGGCCTTCGGACACGTCACGGAGCAGGTGGGCTTCGCTGACTGTGGAGGTCTTGTGGGCGTCGAGCGTTTCGGGGTCGCCGTCGTTGCAGCGGTGGTATACGGCTTGGGCGGCAGCCGGGGCGAGCGAGCTCATCAGGAGCAGGGCTGCGGTCAGAAGTCGTGCTCTGAAGCAACGGACGATGTGCATGACCAACCTCCGATTCCCGCCGACAGACAGGAAGGATAGCGCACGTGCCGGGAGCCGCCTATGCCAACGCGGCATCAAGGTCACTGAACCTCTGCGATACGTCGCTCGCACAGGAGGCTGCACAGCCCGGATGGCTTGCGTCCGTATAGGTTTTTAGCGGCAGCGCGCCGTGTACCAGATGCGCTCGCCGGTCGTGGTGATGAGAGTGGACGCGACGGTCCAGCCATGGCGGATCGCCTCGTACCAGTCGGGATCGCTGCAATGGGCGGAATTCCAGCGGGTCTTCTCACGCTGCCGCCACACGTCATCCAGATCGCTGGACGGCAAGTCCAGATAGCGGCGGAATTCGATCATGCGCATGGAGCAGTGCACCGACACGCTCTCGTTGCGTGTGAATTCATCCAGCCAGACGCCGGCCTCGAGCTGATGGTTGTCGGCGCGGTCGATTTTTTCGGCGCAAAACGCGGTGTGATCGAACGTGTCGGCCAGCGCCAATCGGGGGTTAGCCGATAAAGCACCGACCGACGCACCGGCAAGCGACAAGGCGCTGACAAGAGCTATGAACTGCATCCCCAACCCTCAGGTTCGTCATTGCCAGATATAGCTGAGTGCCTGTGGCAGGAGGGAGGCGAACAGCAGGTATTCAACGGCGCCAAGGGGCGATCGGCAAGCACAATTTCTGTGCGGGATGATGGCAAATGGAACGCGAATGGGGACAGCCGGTCATGCTGTCCCCATTCGGTTGTGGGATCTTCAAATTGAGCGCTGTCAAATTACGCCGACGAGCGCGAGTATGATGACAAGCGAGAGCGGAACGCCCAAGAGCCAGAGCAGGACAGGCATGATCTTTCTCCATCGTTGTTTGTGCCCGATTAACGGCTGGATGGAGGCAAAGTTCCCGTGAGCGCTGACCCCGTACAACTGGCCTGCGCCTGACTTCGCCCAGAAGATTGAGCGAACGAGCGAAAAGGGCGTTGTGTCAGGAACCAGCCGATCGAGGGGTCGGGTAAGCGAGCTATTCTGTCGGGCTGCCTCGCTTCTGAGCCTCGCGATGTCGGCTTCCTGCTCACGCAGGATCGCGATGATCTGCTCTTTGCGAAAACCTACCCTTACGCCTTCACGTCCGTCTCCTTCTCGGATCGACGGACTCCAGCTATGAGCGCGTACCATCCGGGGGCAGGGTCACCTACGACACATTCGAGTTCGTCTGGGATGAGCCGGGTGAGAATACCTCGGCGTGCTCAAGAAGTTCGACATGGGTTCAGGGTACGCCAACTCGGTGCGGCCAACCCCCGTAGCTAACCCTTCGTTGGAACCGTTCTGACGAACATGAAGATTCTTAAAGATATTAACGTGGATCAGTGCTGACACGATTTAGCTTTTCTACCTTCCTTATGCACAAAGCGAGTGCTGCCATAGTTGCTGCGGAGTCCAGTGTCCCCCAGGCCTTAACTGGACGTGCCTCCCACCGTAGCATTTGGCGTAGACGCCAGGGTCTTCCCCGTCTCTGGCGTCTTTTCATTTTTAGAGGCAGCGTTTATGGAGCCGAACAAAACAAGCCTCGAACGAGCCTTTGA
>JBKKCB010000090.1:0-6614 GCA_046713545.1 Hyphomicrobiaceae bacterium
GTGACAGGTGCCCAGGTCTGGGATAGGAGTGCACGGCGCGCACCGTGCACTCACAGCACCAACTAGCGCGCTGGCGTGACGCGTGGACGACGTGGATGACTACGGCCACATCTACAGCGTCTTCGGATGCGTCGTGGTCGTAGTTGGCATGGACGGCGTCATGACGGCACCGCTACCTGCGAATACGATCCAGGCACCAATCGCCACGGCCGCGGCAATTGCGATGATGATGATGTTCCGTCTGTCCATTGAACCCTCCATTCCTCGTTTCGACGAACTGCGTCCGGTGATGATGGAACTGCTGCCCAACGGCGCCGTCAAGGCGACCGGCGACATGGCGACGGATCTTGGGACGGCGACTAGGCGCCCGTCTCGTCCTCGGGCTCAATCGGGGGCCAGGGCTGCCAGCCGCTATCGGTCACCACAGCGCCACTCCGCGTCTTCCGCGCTATTATGGGCATCTGATCCAGCGGCATCTCAGGCTCCATTGCCTGTGCAATCACCTCGCTCATGATGCCTGCTTTCAAGCGCAGGTGCTCTTGCGCGAGATGGACGTAGCGCTTCGTCGTCTTGGGGTCAGCATGGCCAAGCTGTGCCCCGATCTCCAACTCCGTCGCCCCACCCATTGCCAACCACGATGCGAAGCTGTGGCGACAATCGTAGAGGTTTACGTCGGCGAGGGCGCATTGCTTCCGGACTACCCGCCAGAACGATTTCAACTTGTCACTGCGGGGTTTGCTGGGATCGGATGGGGACGGAAACACGTACTCGCTAAATTCATGGGTATTCAGGCGCCCGAGCACGGCAAGGGCTTTGTCGTTCAGCGCCACCACATGTTTCTTCCGCTGCTTGTTCGTGGCCGCTGGTTTGACCCATCCGCCGGAAGTCTGGTCGATATGCGACCACTTGGCGTTGAATGCTTCCTTTGGCCGACACCCTGTCGACAAGATGAACTGGACGGCCGCTGCAGCTTGTACGTTGCTATGTGCCTGCAGGAAGGTCCATAGCGTGCGAATTTCGACGGCTGACAAGTACCGGTCGCGTTCCGTGTCGGGGTTCTTCTTGATCCCTGCGCACGGGTTGTCTCCCGCATACTGGCCTTCTCGGATCGCGCCAGTGAACACTGTGCTCATAAAGGCCAGCCAAGTGTTTGCGCGCCGCGCACCGCCCGTCGCCCGATTGTAGCTGCAGCGCGTACCCGCCGTGATGGCCTTATGCTGGGCGACAATCATGGCGCGAGTGATGTCCGCCAGCTTCATGCCTTGCCAGCGGGGCGGCGTGTGGTGCTCATAGGCCTTCACGTTGAGTTCTCGCGTTGCCTCGGCATGCTGCTGCGCGTCAGCGTGGGTGCCGAGCGCGTAGTCCACCGCGTCGGATAGCGTCCACGCACCGCGTATCGCCTTTTGGGCGGCATTCGGATCAAGGCCCGCTCGCACGACGCCCTTGAACTTGACGGCCTCCAGGCGCGCGTCTGCGAGGCGAGTGTCGCTGACCTTGCCCAATGTCTTCCTGTACGACTTCCCTTTGTGCTTCGCCTGGACCACGTAGGCCCGGCTTTCGCCCGGTCCCCAGACCCAGACACCGAAGCCGGGCACCTGGAGGTCCCACGTAAAATTCGGCTTCCCCCGCCACTGCAGGCTGGCTGCGTACTTCTCTGTCAATGACACCTTGCCGGACATCAAGGGGCTCCCGTTTGTCAGCGGTTTGTAAGCTTTTGGCCCCATTTCGGTGTGACATCGAAAAAGGGGTCGTACACGGCTTACAAGCGGCTTTATCTAATCATCATAATACCTTGACGATGACTCTGTGCGGACTTTCGGGTGTGATAGTTAAGCCGATGTTCGTGGCCTGTTCACGATGCCCCTTTATTCGGGAGCAAGGGGTCGGGGGTTCAAATCCCTCCGCTCCGACCAATTTGGCTCATGCCTTGGACGGCCGCCCTTCCCACTTATAGATCCGCGGCAGCCGGGATTGATCCGTAGAGGGCGACCATCGCCTTAT
The DNA here is from genome assembly GCA_046713545.1 of Hyphomicrobiaceae bacterium. GTDB lineage: Bacteria > Pseudomonadota > Alphaproteobacteria > Rhizobiales > Hyphomicrobiaceae > CADEFX01. The sequence continues at coordinate 2,002 of JBKKCB010000090.1, forward strand.
GTCGATTTGGTTCTGCGGCGACCGGTGCTGCCCTGGCTCGTCAGCGCCTGCGACAGGTCCGCCACCAGATCATCGGCATGCTCAATCCCGATCGACAGGCGGATGGTCGTGTCGCCGACGCCGATCCGCGCCCTGACGTCCGGCGGGATTCCCGAATGTGTCGTTGTCCCCGGATGGCAAGCCAGGGATTCCGTTCCACCAAGACTGACAGCCAGTTTGATGATTTTCATTTGATTGAGGCATTCGAAAGCCTCCGCAAGGCCGCCCTTGATATCGAATGAGAAGGTGGAGCCCGGGGCCGTGCACTGGGCCTTGAAAACCTGATAGTCGGGTGAGTCGTGCGAAAGAAACGGCAGGTAGTGGACTTTGGCAACCTTGGGGTGGTCACGCAGGAATTCGGCGACAACCTTGGCATTGCTGTCGGCGCGTTCCATCCGCAGTCCGAGCGTCTCCAATGAGCGTCCCAGCATCCAGCAAGAATGGGGATCAAGCTGCGTTCCGATGGCGCCACGCAGCTGCTTGATCGGCCGCATGAGGGCGTCACTGCCCATGGCTGCGCCGGCGATGAGATCGGAATGCCCGCCGACATACTTGGTCAGCGAATACACCGAGACATCGGCACCCAATGCGAGAGGATGCTGGAAAACGGGCCCCAGCAGCGTGTTGTCGCAAACGATGATGGGCCGATGCCCCTGTTTCGCACCCACGTCCTCGGCAATTCTGCGGACCAGCTTGATGTCGACGAGGGTGTTGAGGGGATTGGACGGCGTTTCGATCATGATGACCGACAGGCGTCCCAGCCGTTCAGCTTCCGAGACGGCCGCGCGTAAACTTGGCTCATCCACACCATTGGCGAAGCCCACGGATGCCACGCCATAGCGTGTCAGCGTGCGCGATACGAGTGTCTCGGTTCCTCCGTACAGCGGCTGGGAATTAAGGATGACATCCCCGGGCCTGACGAACGACAGGATGGTCGTCGCAATCGCCGACATGCCCGATGAGAATAGAATGCAGGCTTCCGCCACCTCATAGACCGCGAGGCGATCCTCGACGATCTCGCTGTTGGGGTGATTGAAGCGCGAATAGACAAGACCGGGTCCGGCCCCCTCGGGCGGCTCACGGCGTCCCGCGGTGTAGTCGAAGAAGTCCCTCCCCTCCTCCGCCGACCTGAAGACGAACGTGGAGGTCAGAAAGACCGGCGGCTTGACGGCGCCCTCCGACAGCAGGGGGTCGTAGCCGTAGCCCAACATGAGTGTTTCAGGGTGGAGGACATGATTGGCCAGGCTGTGCCTGCGATAGCGGGGGTCCTTCATGTGCCACCTCTGAGAGTTGCCGTAACAAGGCAAACTAGGGGCTCCGGCCACCAAAGACGAGGGTCGTTGCCCGGCTCATGCCCGGAAAAACCGCCGATTTTCGCTCATTTTGCCGCGAGATGGCTGTTACCTGGGGAAAGCGCAATGACATTTGAACCGGATGCGCGGCTGCCGCGACCAACGGGCAAGACACAAGCTCGACAGGCAGGTCATGCAGCCCATCGCCATCATACCAGATCTCCAGGACCGGCTCATTCTCGCAGAGCGGGCCAACGCCGAGAGCCAGGCCCTGCTCCGCAAGATCCTCCCGGATTTCGTCATCGCGCGCCTCATGGCCGCCCCCGAAACCTCCATCGCCGACCACTTTGCCGACGCGTCCGTCCTGTTTGCCGATATCCAGGGCTTCGTGGCCATCGCCAAGCGGCTCGGCAACGCCCGCACCGTGGCGCTCCTGGACCACCTGACCCGCGAGTTCGATGCCCTGGCCGTCTGCCACGGCGTCGAAAAGATCAAGACCATCGGCGACGGCTATATGGCAGTTGCCGGCGTGCCCCATCCCCAGCCCGACCACTGCGAGCGGCTGGCCCGCCTGGCGCTCGACATGCAGGCCGTGGCGCGGGTGGTGGGCGAGGCCGAAGGCATCGACCTCACGCTGCGCATCGGCATCGCCGCCGGGGCCGTGACGGCCGGCGTGATCGGCGTTCACAAGGTTGCCTACGACGTGTGGGGCGACACCGTGAACCTCGCGGCCCGGCTCGAGGGCCTGGCGCGCGGCGGTCAGATCCTGGTGTCGGCTGAGGCCCACGCCCAGCTCGGCAGGCGCTTCAAGTTCGGCAAATGCCGGCGCGTAGCCATTCGCGGACTGGGCATCGAGGATGCCTATTCGCTTGGACAGGCGCTCCGCAGCGCCGAATACGCTCATTGACCTGCTTTGACCTCAGGGCATCGGAAACTTGGCTTCGGGATCAAGGAAGCGATCAAGCACGTTCTTGAGAACCTGCGAGCAGTTGTTGTCGAAGTTATTGGACGGCAGCGAGCCGCAAAACGTGATCGATCCCGTGGAGAAGACCGCGCCGTCGCCGGGCGTTTCGAAGAATGTCATGTCGGCGCGGATCAGCTTGGGGGCAGGCTCCAACGACCAGGTCAGCAGATGCGTGAGCTGCTCCTCCGGCACCAGCACCCAGGGCGCTTCGGGCTTGTGACCTTCGGATTGAGCGATAACGACGGCATGCCTGGGTGTCCCGAGCCGATAATCGGCCCGATCCAGCTCGAATCCGGCTGCTCCATGACCCGAGAGGCCATAATCGCCGATCTTCTCATCGGCAACGCCGTCGAGCACCCACGCGGCACGTGAGGTCAATGCATCATCGCGAACGCGATAGTAGGAGCCGACGAAATTTCCCTGGGCCGTGAACCCGACGCCTACCAGGCTCTGAGGGGGACGCCCGTTGCGCCGCCACAGCCCGCCATATTCGCCATCGAACGCGTTGTAGTATTCGCCGGCTTCTGCCGCCCACGCACGGATGCCGCCCTCGCCGCGCCGGATTTCGATGGCCGCCGGCACCTCCTTGTGCCGGGCCACTTTCCAGTAGAAGCCGTTGCCGCCGAGGTAGGCAAGGCGGCCACCGCCATCGCGATAGGCCTGCAGCGCATCCAGCATGGCACCCGTATGGTACTCCGGATGGCTGCCGGTCACGACGGCACGGTACGGCTTGATGAGATCCAAGCCTTCCACGTCCAGCTCTTCGTCAGTGATGACGTCGTAGCTGTATCCCTTGGCCTCCAGCCAGGCGATCAGGTGCGTGTCTGCCGGAAAATGCCGCAAGCCCGATCCGCGAATGGCTTCGTCCGGATAGGTGATAAAGCCGCAGCGCATGGTCAGCATGGGCCTTAGCCAGGACGCATGGCAGATGCCGCTGCCGTCTGAATGAAAGTTATACGTCGACAACCCGTACTCTCTGTTGACTCCGGGATTGTAGGGATAAGCGCCCCACCCGGCCGCCTGATCGCTCCACATCTTCATCCACGTCGGGCTGCCAGCCTCCGGGCGACCATGGTTGTGATAGACGGTGTAGGTATAGGTGGACATCAGCACGCACAGATCGGATGTCCGCCGGCCCTTGGGGGGCAGGACGAAGAACGGCACATTCTCCTGCGCGTCGCCGCACGTCAGCCGGACGGCATAGACGCCTGATCGCGTGCCCTCCGGCACCTGCCAGGAAAAATCCGTCTGCCAGCCGCAATCATGCAGATCGTCATCATGAAAATGGATCGCAGCGTATTCCTCGGGCGCGTGCCGGAAGCACATTTCACGGCCGCTCCATTTTGAGCCTGTCATGGCGCGCGCCGGCAGGTTGACCAGCGCGCCGTGGAAGCCATGCGGGCCGGTGTCGACGATGCGAACCGATGACATCCCCTGCGAGAAATCCCAACTTGCAATCAGTCCCTGCGCCGCTTTTCCTCCGGCAACGGCCGCAATCGCATCGGCGGGAAGCGCCCGATCGAACATCATGGGCCGCTCGATTTTACCGTTGAAGTGGCCTCGCACCGGGGCACCACCCAACGCGCCGATGAGCCACGGCATTCCTTTGGGCGGAAGTGCCGCATCAGTTTGTGCCTGCACTTCGACCGCAGGCCCGCTCGGTTGCCCGCGCACCAAAGGCACCTGCCCGACCTTCAGCGTGCGCGATTGGCTGTCGAAGGTGGCCCAGACCCGCGTCCAGGCCCTGGGCATACAGGGCACCCGCGTCTTGACGCGGGTCGCACCGATCAGCGCTTCCACGCTGCCGTCCTCTCCAATCGCCACCGCGAACCCGACACGGACGTTGGGATCATAGGCCGAGATAATTCCTTGCCGGCGCCCGCTGTTGGGCGTGGTGGGCCAGATTGTCGCGACAAATGTGAGCTGGCCGCTGGCAGCGAGATCGAAGCCGTTCTCGATGCGTGCATATGACCCCAAGTGCACCGGCTGCTTTCGGGAGGGGTATTGGCCTTCAAGCACCGCGGGCGTCGCTTCCTCGCGTAAACCGGGCCCAGCCGGGTTGGCATCGGCGCAGATCACGCGCACCAGCCGTGCGGAGTATGGCGTCGCCGATTGACTGGACACTTTGAACTCAATGGTCTCGCCGGAACGCACGGACAGGCGATTGGCATAGGCAGCCAGCGGCAACATCAGGTCCCTCGCTTCGCAACGGCGGCAATCGGCCGACCCCACGGAGCGTCACCAAAAGCGAACGCCCGGTCAAGGGACCGGGCGCTGCGACCTGCAGAAAGACCAAAACAATCAGGGGGTGAGGGTCT
>JBKKCB010000091.1:0-5580 GCA_046713545.1 Hyphomicrobiaceae bacterium
TATTGATGTCCAGTTCCTGATCCGCGAACTTCGGACTGGCGACGATATCGTCGGCAAGCTCGACGATGAAACGGGCCAGCGTGGCTTCGTCGAGTTGTGCGTCCCTGAGTTCCGCGAGTTCGCCTTCGCCCAAGACCTGCGCATCGCCGACGAGCTTGTTGGTCAAGCGCGATAGTGCGCTCTCGCTGCCGCCGTCGGGGTCATAGGATTTCTCCAGCGAATTCACGAGCCGCCGGAGATAGTATTCGGCATAGTTCGTGACGTCGGGCGTCATCTGGGCGTAGCCGAAGTAGGCTTTGCCGGCGCGATGTGCCGACGTGCGCAGCGCACGGATGAGATGCGTTTTGCCGGCCCCAGACTGGCCGTGAAAGAGCAGGAGCCGCGCTTGCGTTGCCGAGCCCTGGCCGGAGGTCACAGCCTCTAGAAGGGTTTTGAATTTGCGGCGCGCGGCCACATGCACCTGCTCGACGTCGACGGGATCGGCCCGCCACAGGTCGTCCTCCCACGTGATGGAGTGCTCGAACGCCGCCGCCAGGTTCTCCTGCGGAAGGGGTTCGTGCACGTCGCTTGGCCTGCCTGTTGCGTTTCTTGACACGGATATTTTCTCGGTTGCTCGCGCCTAGTTGTCGACGCGGATGAAGTGCCAGATCGTGTTCTTGTAGCTGATGGCGGACTCCTGCAATTCCTTGAGGTTCCGCTTGTTTTTCAAATCGGCATTGGCGAGCGTCAAAAGTCCGGTGCGATGCGCTTCGGTCAGCATGCACTTGAATTCGATCTCGGTGAGGGCCCACTCGGGCCGTTGCTCACGCAGTACGTTCCAGACGTGTGACACATAGGCCTTGCGATTGCCCGGCCATCCTTCGGCTTTCGCGTGGGCTGCGGCGAGAACCGCGTGCGCGAAACGCGTGGGATCGGGCCGGCTGGGAACAGGCGTTGCGACCGGCCGCGTGATCGGAGGGGTGGGCTCGCTCGGATGGGAAGCCTGCGCGGTGTTGCCGTCCCGGGCCCTCTGGATCTTACTTGGCCGAGACTTGGGCGTGGCCGGTGCAGCGGACCGCTGCTTTTCCGCATTCGTGATGAAGCGCCGCAATACACCCAGTCTCAACGTGCCGATGTCCGATCGCGGCGCTTCGACGGCATCGGCCGCAAGTGCTGCAATGAGGCGTCCGTCGGTGCCGAAGTCTCGCGGTTTGGACGCGAGCTGTGCCGCCAGCAGGCGGCCGGATTTGGGCGAAAGACCGGGTTTTTCGCCGAGGCTGTGCTTGATGTGATTGCCGAAGGCGCGTTCGAGCGCGATCACCGCCAGGGCCGAGCGCAGGCGCGAGGCAGACAGAGATCCGCGCAGCTTGAGCCCATGAGCGCTGAGCACGATCAGACAGCGCAGCCCGTCGAGCTTTGCGAGACCCTTGAGGCGGCTGGCTGCTTCTTTTTCGAGTCCCAGCGCACGGGCGATCAGGCCCCCGTCGCGGACCTCGGGCCATGCCGGCATCGCATTGGTCTTGCGCCATCCCAGAAATTCGGCGGCGGCTGCCTTCCCGCTGGACGTTGCACGTGCTCTCCCGTGCGCCGAGCTGACGAAGCCCGCGGCAGCAAGGGAGGCAAGTATCCCTGACAGGACTTTCCGCCAGTCCTCAGGCGAAAGCTTGTGCGAGATGATGGGGAGAAGATCCCGCGCCAGATCCGCGTTGTCGCGGCCTTCCGGCGCCGTCGCAAGGCGAACGAGAACAATGCCGGACAGCCGGGCGGCTGCGACCGCGCCCGGTTGCGGTGTCTGGGCAAATTCCAATGCTGCAAGGTTCATCGGCTCGCGTCTCCCTGGCGCGAACAATACCTGCCGGGGACTGGGATCAATCCTCGATCAGGCCTTGAAACAGCCACCGGACGCGCGAATCACCGGGAAATTATTGGCATAGTGAGAGAAAACGCCGGCCATGGCCAAGCGGAATATGCGTTGGCGGGCGCCAATTCCGCGACCCGGACGGATGTGGTTCCGGCGGGCAACTGAATTGTGGCAGACCCGTGAATCCCGCCCCATTAGCGTCAAGGTATTGCAGTCGAATTTGTTTGAGGGAAGACGGGTTCAAAGATGCTGACGAAATGGGATCGACGCGGTGGTGCCTGATGCGCCGCTTTGCTGATGATTCGCATCACCTCATTAAACTTAACGGCCGGTTAAGAACTGGTCGGCATGATGTGTTCACAGTACCGCGCGTCCTATAGCGGGAGTAAAGGGTTCATGTACCGCGTTCTGCTAGCGGCTGGCGTCCTGACACTGCTCAGCGGTTGCAGCCTCAACACCCAAAGCTTGACGTCTGGATTTGCAGGGTCGTCCGACAACGACACCGCATCGTTGCGGCGTTCCACGAGCAGCCGGCAGGGTGCGCTGGGTGGTGAGCCGTCCACACGGGCGACACCGGCAAGCGCTACGCCGCAGCGTGTGGCCAAGCTCGACGACAAGGCACCACAAGGCTCATACGACCGCGCTCCGCCCGGCGCGCTCGGGGATCGGAACTATTCAGCGACGCAGCTCGATGCCGAAAAGGCGCGTGAGCTCATCAACAAATACCGCAAGGAAAAAGGGCTGAGGGCGCTCAAGCTCAACTCCGAACTCTCTAATGCGTCCAAGGCGCATTCGCGCGATCTCGCCAAATGGGACCGCATCTCGCATTTCGGCTCCGACGGGTCGAACCCATGGGATCGCGTCAAGCGGGCCGGCTACAATGCCCGGCTTGCAGCTGAAAACGTCGGCACCGGTCAGGTTACGATCGACGAGGTCTTCAAGGGCTGGCAGGAAAGCCCCGGCCACAACAAGAACCTGCTGCTGACCGATGCCGAGCACATGGGCATTGCCCTGGTGCAGGACCCGAAGACCGAGTTCAAGACGTTCTGGACCCTGGTCGTGGGTTCGCCGCTCTAAGCCGGCTGCTGCCGCGCCAGGAGCGCGTTGAGCGCTACGCTTGCCGTGCAAGCCGTCGCCGTGGCGATGGCCAGGTATGCAAGCACAAGGGAAACGGATTGGCCGTCCGTCGTAGCGGCTCTCGCGAGTTGCATTGCAAACGGTTTTAGCGATGTGCGATGCGTGCGCTCTCGCGGTCGCGGATGGATTGCGCAACGCACGTCCACATCCGCGAGCGCTCGCAATCTCCTGCAATCGCATGATAGGTCGAGAAGAATTCGGCGATGCCGGTGGCGAAAAAGCCGTGCTGCCCCTCCAGGACGCAAGCCATCGACTCCACCTCCGCGGAGTTGGGCATCATGGTGGGATCAGCGAGCGAAGGCATTTCCAAATCCTTAACAATTTGCTTCCGTCGTCTAGCTAGCAAGAACAGCGCCAATTTCGGCGACAGGCAGGCTCCTCGAAGCCGGGCGGGAGCAGTTACCGTGTCAAAGTTCGTAAACGTGTTGGCCGGACCGTCGCATTGCGGCACACTGCGGCGAACGGCAATTTCAATATCGAGCGTTGCTCAATGCGAAGGCAGGGGCCCCAATGACTAAAATTGCGCGGTCGGTGGTCGCGGTTGGTTTGTGGGCGGGCCTGTTCTTCGGGCTGACGACGCCTGCGCTCTCGCAGGGCACGTTGCGTACCGCGCCGGAGGCGGCGCCTGCGACAGGAGCCGGGGAGGCAGGCAACAAGGCCGCCAAACCAGGAGATCGCGAAGATCAGAGCAAGCCAGGGACGGAGAGCAGCGGGGACAGCCCCAAATCCGGTCCCGGCGGCTGCCCGTATATCAAACGCAAGTTGGAGCTGATTGTCTGAGAGCCGCTGCGCCGAATGGCGGTCGTTACTGGATGGATTTGGCCTGTGCAGCAGCCGGCGATGATTTTGCCCCGTCTGGCCTGACGACCTTGACCGGTGGCGACCGATTTGCCGCTGTCGCATCCGCTGCGGGCGTGCCCTTGCCCGTGCTATCGGCTTGAGCGGCGTTTTGTGCAGACGGTTTGCCCTTGCGCTTCTTGGCGACCAGGCGGCGCGGCGGCTTGCGGCCGTTGCAATGCCAGGACGCGAGCGATTGGCGGATGCTCATGACGGCCTTGGCCTCGCCCACCGCCAGCGAATCGATGGTGGTGTTGTCGAACATCTGCTTCCAGCCGTAGGTATCGAAGCCGTGCTGCAGCAGACTTGCGGCCCTGACGCTACGATCGCGGCCGGAGGATTCGCCCAAAACAACAGCCACCAGCTTGCGCCCGTCTCGCGATGCGCTGGCCACGACATTGTAGCCGGAGTCGCAGATGAAGCCGGTCTTGAGGCCGTCCGCGCCATCATAGGTTTTCAGCAATCCATTGTGCGTCCGCAGGCGGCGGCGGCCGATCTGCATGTCGGCCAGCGCCCAGAGCGAGGCTTGCTCGGGGAAATCGGCGAGCACGGCGCGCGACAGCTTGGCGAGATCGCGCGCCGTGGTGATTTGCTCCGGCGCGGGAAGGCCATGAGGATTGACGAAACGCGTGCGTGTCATGCCGAGCCGCAGCGCGGTGTCGTTCATCTGCTTGACGAACGCCTCTTCGGATCCGCCGATGGCCTCGGCCAACATGACGGCCACATCATTGGCCGACTTCACGATCAGGGCGCGAATGGCGAGATCGACTTTCATCTCGGCGCCGACCGGCAGGCCCACCTTGCTCGGCGGCAGGATGTGAGCGTTTTCGCTGACCGAGATTTTCTGCTCGAGAGTGAGGCGTCCGGCTTTGAGCGCCTCGAACGTGAGATACGCCGTCATGATCTTGGTCAGCGACGCCGGATGCCATAGATCATCCTGATCTTCAGCGTACAATATTTTGCCGTTGCCCGGATCGAACAAAAGCGTGGGACCGGCCGTGGCCCCGCTCGTCGTCAGGACCATCCCCAGAGCGGCCGCTGGCAGCCAACGTTTCATGGTGTTCCCCGCGCCCGAACGATAGTGATTCATCACCAAGCATATTAGCGCCCAAGGGCGGCAGGATCAGGGCTTTCGACGCGAGAGTGTGCATTTCGCGGCGATTGGTCACGCATGCATCATCTGGCAGGACACGACGTCAACACGCCCACCAATCCTCCACCGCCGTATGGAACCCGCATGCGTCAGCGGCGTTTGTGTCGGCGGGAAGATCCAGACGGCGGATGGAGGGAACGGAAGATGTTCTTACCGATTCAATATTTGTGGCTCGAGCCGGTCATCATCGCCGCAGTGGTCGTCTTTGTGATCGACCTGATCGGCAATACGCTGGCGTTCGGCAGTCGCGTCGTGAACGCCTTCGTGACGGCCGTCGTGTTCACCCTCGTGTTCGGATCACTCGTGTATTTCGGCTACGGTAACATCTCGATGTCCGTCAGCACCGTCCCAAGTGCTTCGGCGCCAGCCAAGCGATAGCCTTACGCGGCACTGGTGCCCCAGGCCCGACTCGAACGGGCACGTTGTTGCCAACGCGAGATTTTGAGTAGGGCACGCTTAGTCAATAACACATTGATTTCATTGAGTAAAGCGCGCCTGCGCATGGCAGGTAAGTCGCAAAGTAAGCTGTGCTTTGTAGGCGGCGAACGCCGTCAAGCCTCTGACAGGAAAGGCAATTTTCCGTATCCCGCACCCTTGACCTCAGGTATAACTC
>JBKKCB010000092.1:0-7145 GCA_046713545.1 Hyphomicrobiaceae bacterium
TTTCTCACGCGGATGGCCGGGCCTGCGCACCAGGTAGAACGAATAACCCGGCAAGCTGAGGTCAAACGCTTTCACCAATGTTCCGGCCTCGAGTTCGTGCGCTACGAGCGCATTGCTGAAAATTCCCACACCTTGTCCGGCGATGACAGCCTCGATGGCGTGCAGCTCTTCTCGGAAGCTCAGATGCTGCATGTGCTTGAACTCTGGAACATGGCGCCATCGGCGCTGCGCAAGAGCAAGCCATCTCTGCCACGTCGGCGGCTCGCGGTCAGACGGCGCCCAGTAGCAATGGATGAGAACGTGCTTGGCGAGATCTGCTGGACGCTTCAGGCCACCCGCTGAAAGCAGCCGCGGACTGGCGACAGGCCAAAATGTGTCGCTGAGGAATGGCTCGGCGATCCCGTCCGTCGGCGCGGCCCGCCTGGTCGCATAACGAATGGCAACATCGCCGTCCCCGGCACGCAGGTCGAGCACGCTGTCGGTGCCGATCACTTCGAGCGGGGAGTGCGGATGCAGCTTTCCCCACGCAGGCAAGCGCGGCACCAGCCAGCGGCTGGCGAACGCGTTCGTGGTCGTCACCCTCAGGGGCTGCCGACTTCCGTCGCCCCTGACCGCTGCGATGGCCGCGGCAAACGCCTCGAGCCCGCTGCGGACGGAGGGAAACAGCCGTGCGCCGGCCTCGGTCAGAGAGAGCGGGCGCGGTCGGCGGCGGAACAGCGGACACCCGCAGTAGCGCTCCAGCAGGCGGATCTGGTGGCTGACCGCGGTCGGAGTGACGCCCAGTTCCTCGGCAGCCTTCTTGAAGCTCAGATGTCTGGCTGCGGCGTCAAAAGCGCGGAGCTCGATGAGGGGCGGCAAATTCTGCATGCGACCATCGTAGATGAATTTGCTTCATCCTCGCCTGAAATCTTCGCGTTTGCCTCCAACGCGGTGCTGATGGAAAACGTGTTGCAGCGCATTGAGGAGAGCGAGCCATGTCGTCGATCGCGTCGGTTGCAGGGGCAGCCTCAGAGCTGGCCACGAATTTCGGAGGGCAGCTCCTGAATCCGGCAGACCCTGGCTACGAGGAGGCGCGCAAGGTTCACAACGGATTGGTCGACAAACGCCCGGCCCTCATCGCCAGGTGCCGCGCGGTGGCCGATGTCGTGGATTCAGTGTCGCTCACCCGCAGGCTTGGCCTGGAACCCGCCGTCCGCGGCGGCGGACACAACGTGGCAGGCCGCGCGACGGTCGACGGCGGGGTGATGATCGACCTATCGCTGATGAAGGGCATCCATGTCGATGCTGCGCGGCGAGTCGTGCGCGCGCAGGGTGGTGTCACCTGGGGCGAACTCAATCGCGAGACGCAGTTGCATGGGCTGGCAGTCACGGGTGGCGTGGTCTCCAGTACGGGCATCGCCGGTCTCACCCTTGGTGGCGGCCTCGGTTGGCTTATGGGCAAGTACGGCCTGGCACTCGACAATCTGCGGGCCGTCGAGCTCGTTACGGCGGACGGCAAGGTGCTGCGATCAAGTCAGAATGAGGAGCCGGATCTGTTCTGGGCTGTTCGCGGCGGCGGCGGCAACTTCGGCATCGCCACCTGCCTTGAGTATGAACTATATCCGGTGGGGCCAACCGTCACTGGCGGACCGATCGTTCACCCGATAACCCGTGCCCGCGATCTCCTGCACTTTTTCAGAGAGAGCACATACGCGCTGCCGGACGAGCACACGATCTTCGCCTCCCTTACGCATGCTCCTGATGGGTCCGGGACCGACGTCGCCGCTCTCGTCACGTGCCATTGCGGGGCGCCCGCGGATGCGGAACGGGCCATGCGGCCGCTAAAGGCCTTTGCTTCGCCGTTGTTGGACGGGGTGGGCCCAATGCCCTACTCGCAGCTCAACAGCATGCTCGACGCCAACTATCCCAAGGGCGCGCTCAACTACTGGAAATCGAACTTCCTTACAGAGCTCAGCGACGGTGCGATCGAGGCCATGATTGAGTGCTTCGCACGCTGCCCGACACCAATGGGCCAGCTCCTGCTTGAGCATATCCACGGCGCGGTAACGCGGGTCGGTATCTCGGAGACGGCATTTCCACACCGCAGTCGAGGCTACAACTTCCTTGTGCTTGCGCAGTGGAAAGAGCCTGCCGCCACGAACGCCTGCATAACTTGGGCGCGAGAGACTCACGAGCGCATGCAGGCGTTCTTCGCGCCCGGTCGCTACGTCAACTACCTGGACGACGACGAGACGGGTAACCCGGTAGCCGCTGCTTATGGACCCAACTACCGGCGGCTCCAGCAGGTCAAAGCCAGATACGATCCCAAGAATTTCTTCCGCCTGAACCAGAATATTCGCCCCTTGGCTTGAAGCCTCTGCCGGAATGGTGAGGGCTTAACGAGACGCGTCTGCATTCGGCAGGGCCGTCCTGGTTTCACGATCTTGCCATTTGCGCTCAAATCCGCCGATCCAGCGGGCCGGGGAGGGGGGAGCGCTCGCGATCAGGGTTGCTGCCGCCGCCGCGCACGGGCGGGACGTACATGCGTGGCTGCGAGCACAGGCGGCGGGCGTCCTCGTTGCGGCCGCAGGGGCGGAACTCGCCTTCGCGCGAGAAGCAGATGCGCACCTCGCGCAGGCGTCCGCCCGGCCCGCCGCAGCCGACGGCCACGGAGTCATCCTTCAGGGTGGGATTGGCGGACAGGAACTCCTCGCGCAGGTCGCCCGGTGTCACGAAGAACGACTGGTTCGGCCGCACGAAGCGCTGCGGGATCTTCACCTTCGCGAACAGGCGCCGGGAGAGGTCGTAGTAGGCGTCGGGTGAGAGCCCGGAGCAGGTGCCGTGCTTGCGATACTCGTGGATGACGAGGCGCGGGCTGGGCATGATGTCGAGCATGCGATCGATCGTCGGGCGCGGCACGAAGGGACGGTCGCGCGTCGGGCAATCCTGGGGCCAGCCGCGCTCATGCTGCGGCCACAGCCCGTGCAGGACGAAGGCGTACTGGCGCCCGTCGCGGGCGTTGCACTGCGGGTCGTTGCGATCGCGCTGGGAGGCGCAGAAGGTCGGGCTCCAGGACAGCACCAGCGCGTAGTAGTCGAAGCGGCCGGCTTCGTTGCGCTCCGAGGGCTGGTTGGCATAAGGCGCGCGCCCGCCCGGCCCCTTGCCGTACTGTGCCGAGAGCGGTGCCACGCAGATCGTGAGCATGGCAAGGACGGCTAGCGCCAGCTTCCCCGCCGATCGTGCGCGTGCCCATGGCGTCATCGGTCTCTCCCTGCTGTCCGGGCGTGCACCATAGCGGGGCCCGGGCACCACGCAACAGCGAAGCGCGTGCCGGATGATCGACGCCAGCGGTGCGGCTGCGGTAGGGTGCGGCGGTAGGTTTGATGAAGGCCCTGCTATGCTGTCCCCGCCTCTTGCGCGACCGACCTGGCCACGTCCTGCGGCGAGCGCCGCGATTTTTCGCGATGGGCTCGTCCTGCTCGTGGAGCGGGGCAAGGGCGCGCTGCCCGGCACGTGGAGTCTGCCCGGCGGGCATATCGAGCCCGGCGAACGGGCCATGGCGGCTGCCCTGCGCGAGGTCGGCGAGGAAACGAGTGTCGAGGCCGACATTCTCGGGCTGGCCGATGTGCACGATGTGATGATCGAAGGTCCCGACGGGCACCTGACGGCGCATTATGTCCTGTCCGTGTATTTCGGACGCTGGGTTCGAGGCGAGCCCGTCGCGGGCGGCGACAGTGTGTCGGCTCGGTTCGTCCGCTTCGACGATCTCGACAGCTATCGGCTGACACCAGGGGCGCGACCGATCATCGCGCGGGCCTGGCATCTTTTCACCGCTCTTGCCTAGTGTCCCGATTCCGAAGTTCGCCTAAGTTCTCAGATGGGTAGGGGAGCGAACTTCGGACTCAAAAGGGACACTAGAATCGTATTCTTACTAGTGTGATTCAGATTGATAAATTCGCTCCGAGGCAGTCCGTAGGTACGGCGAATTTATCGATCATCACACTAGCGGTGAATCCAGGTATGGTTGCGGCCGTTTCTCATATTGCCGGGCGCGCATGACACGAGCCGGATCACATCTCGCAGTTTGCCTCGCGGTCTCGCTTGGTATGTTCGCCGCCGCGACGGTGCGGGCCCAGGATATCAAGCCCTACGACGACAGGCTGATGCGCCTCTCGGAGATTCTGGGCGCCGTTCACTATTTGCGCGAGCTGTGCGGGGCCAGCGATGGCCAACTCTGGCGTGAGCGCATGCGCGACATCATGGATGGCGAGGGATCATCGGCGTTGCGCCGCGCCAAACTGACGCGCAGCTTCAACAACGGCTACCGCAGCTACAGCCGCACGTATCAGAGCTGCACGCCGTCCGCGCAGACGGCCATCACGCGCTTCCTCACGGAGGGAACCCAGCTGGCGGATGCCCTCGTCAAGAGTGTGCCCTAGGCAAGCCGGTAGGGTTGCCAATTCACCTTTTCCAGCGACCGCTGCCGCACGTCCTGCATTGCTGTGCTAGCACCATCTCAGGGGTACGCGATCGTCGCCGAGGACGAACCGGCAGGAACGGGGAATCATGGATCTGGATGACTTCGGCTTTGCCGAAAGTGACGACGAATCGCTGAGGGCGCTGCATTTCATCCTGCAGGCGTGGGAGGAGGGTGCGGCGAGCGGCCTGGCGCCTGAGCGCATGGCCTATGCGGCGCTGTTTACGGCCTTGAGCGATCTCGTTGCAGCATACGGCGAGGATGCCGTCGCGGTGCTGGCCGCGGGTCTCGGCACGCGCATCCGATCCGGCGAGTTTACGCTGCCCCGCGCGGCGCATTAGCCGACTACCCCGGCACGATCGTGGGGCCTTTCAGGACGACCTCGCCCAGAAGCATCATGCCGAAGCCGAACATCAGTACGCCGGCGCTGCGATTGATGAGCCGCAGCGTGTGGAGATCCAAGCGGTGGCGGATGCCGCTGATCAGCCGCGACAACACGATCCATGACACCAGACTCCCACCCATGATCGATGCGACCATGGTCACCACATCGACGTAGGTCTCCAGTTCCACGAAGGTGCCGACGCCGCTGAAGATGGCGAAGAGACCAAGCACAGCGCCGGGATTGGTGATTGTGAGAAAAAACATCTGCGGAATATCCCAGGCGAAGTCGCCGAGCGAAGCGTCTTCGTCCGACATCCCCTTCAGGGGATTTACGCGCGGCTCGGTGAAAAAGAGGCGCGCTGCGAACAGCACCAGCACGATGCCACCGACCGACTGAATGGCGAAGCGGTGATGCCTGATGGCGCCTGAGACGGCGTTGACTCCGAGCGCGGCCAAAAGCGCGATGAGACCATCGCCGAGAGCCACGCCAAGCCCTGCGGCGACACCACCCCAGAAGCCGCGCTCAACAGCACGCTGCAGGGACAATACGTTGATCGGGCCGACCGGCGCGGTAATGAGAATACCGATGATAATACCGACAGGAATGACGAGCGGGTTGGGAACAAACGTCATCAAGTTCCCCGCGGCGCATGCCTGAATGCGCTGACAGTCGCGGAGGCGGGCAGGATGGCCCACAGCGCAATTGCGCACGCGCCAGCCTGCGCCCTATTGTGGTGCAGCCAACTCAAGATGGAACCCTCCCATGCCGCGTAAGCTTCGATTTGCGGCAGCTCCTGTCGCGATATTCCTACTTGTGCTGCTGGGGCTTGTCCACGTTTGCAGCGGATGGGACAGCGCCGCAGCGCAGACCGTCAAGCAGAAGTCCCCTGGGCCTGCCGCAGCATCCAAGCCGGCGCCGGTCGTCCACTACGGAACGGACAATCTACCCGAGCCGGTGCGGGAGATGCGGGAGGCCATCCTGACGGCCGTGCGTTCGGGCAAGATGGAGGACTTGCGCGTCGCGGTCGAACTCAACGAGATGAAGCCCGTGATCGCCGACAAGGCCGTGCCCGACCCGATCGATCACTGGCGACAGGTGTCGGCAGACGGCGAGGGGCGGGAAATTCTTGCGATTCTCGGGCAGTTGCTGGAGGCAGGCTACACGGTGCTGCCGATCGGCAGGGATATCGAGAACAATCGTGTCTACGTGTGGCCCTACTTCGCGGAGACGAAGCTCGGCACGCTCACGCCGGCGCAGGAGGTCGAGCTGTTACGCCTTGTGCCGGCAGCGGCGTTCCGGGACATGAAGCAGACGGGACGATACACGCACTACAAACTCGGCATCGGCGCCGACGGGACGTGGCACTTCTTCATACGCTGAGACGACCGAATTCAGCTCATATTTGTGCCACCCGATGGGATGATAAGCCGCTCGATGCTCTTCTGCTTCTCGTTGGCCTTCCAGACATTCTCGAGAATGAAAGGGTCCGCACCGGGTGTGGCAGGGCGGAAAACGAAGTCGCCGGTTCCCAGACCCAGGATACCGAGTCCGAGAATCTTGTGCCGGAAGAAGTCGTCGGGGAGGCGCCGCATCATCATGCCGCGCGTGTCGTAGATGTGGCCGGTCGCCTGGCCGAGGCGGTGGCTCTCCATCACTTGCCCCGACGAGAAACGCCAAACCGTGAATTTGTCGATGCCGAAAACGACGATGAACCACAGAACCATCAGCGATGTGGAGAACACCATGTAGAAAGCGAGGTTCATCTGCACGACGAGTTCCGGCACCCAGTTGAAGATGCGGCTGAGGCCGTAGCCCCACTCGGTCCCGACGGCGATCAAGGCGAGCGTTGCGGCGATGAGAAAGGTATGCAGGACGCGCGCACGGACGTTCGTGAAGACGATCACGAAGATGACCAGCAGGAGGAACGAAAGACCGAGCCAGGCCGACGGATAGAATTTTATGACCTTGCCCGAGAACTGCACGCCGACGTGGTTGATGTTGATCGCAAGGGCGCACACGTAGCCGTACACCCAAACGACCCACCAATAGATCATGTTGGAATGCGGGCTGATCTTCACCTCTCCTGCCCGGCCGGACTGGCGCGCCGCTGCGACGCCCACCGAAGTGGCCGTCGTGCCGGCCGGCTTCAGGCCGCTTCCTGCTGTCTGCATGTATTCCCCCACGTCCGCCAAGATTTGTCTGAGCGACGCTCTCATAAATGAACCGATAAGGCGCCGATGCCAAGCTGGTAACCAGGCAGCGGTTGTGGCAACAACGTGAATTGCCATCCGGCCTTTCCGCGGT
>JBKKCB010000093.1:0-6850 GCA_046713545.1 Hyphomicrobiaceae bacterium
GCCAAGATCACGCAGATCTGGGAAGGCACCAACCAGATTCACAGGCAACTCATCGGGCGGAGCTTCGCGCAGAAATGACCTCCAGCATCAAGACGGTCGCGGTCTGCGGCGCCGGCGGCACCATGGGCGCCGGCATCGCCATCGTTGCAGCGCGGGCCGGCTTCTCCACCATCTGCTTCGACACGGCGTCCGCCTCTCTCGATCGTGCGGCCAAGCAGACCGACGGCTTCTTCGCCAAGTCCGTCGAGCGCGGCAAGATGAGCGCCGCCGACAAGGATGCCGTCATGGCGCGCCTGTCGCGCACCACGAAACTGGACGATCTCGCCGCCGCCGATCTCGTCATCGAAGCCGTGTTCGAGGATCTCGCCACCAAGAAGGATCTGCTCGGTAAGCTCGGCAAGGCGTGCCCGGAGCCCACCATCTTCGCCTCCAATACCTCGACGCTTTCCATCACCGAGATCGCCTCCGGCTCCGGCCGTGACGATCGCGTCGTCGGCCTGCATTTCTGCCTGCCGGCCCAACTCATGAAGCTGATCGAGGTCTCGCCCGGCATCAACACCTCGGACGCCACGCTCAAAACCGCCTGGGCCTGGTGCGAGGCGGCGGGACAACTGCCGGTCAAGACGCAGGACAAGCCGGGCTTCATCCTCAATGCGCTGCTGGTGCCGTTCAACAACGATGCCATCCGCGCTGTCGAGGCCGGCGTCGCCAGCCCCGCCGACATCGACACCGCTATCAAGGTGGCGCTCGGCTACAAGATGGGCCCGCTGGAGCTGATCGATCTCGTCGGCCTCGATACGCAGGTGCGGCTTTGCGAGGCCTTCTATCCCGTGACGCTCGACCCGCGCGCCGCGGCACCACCGTTGCTGACGCGCATGGTCGCTGCCGGCCGCCTGGGCCGCAAATCGGGCCGCGGCTTCTACGAGTACGACAGCGGCAAGATGTTCGGAGGCTGATGTGAGCTACAGCATTATCGCCAAAGGCGACAGCCGCTCATTTCCTAAGGGGGACGCCTTTCTCTCCGGCGCCACGGCAAACGCTGATGTCGTCATTTATCTCGGCGCCGCGCATGTCCCCGATGACAGCAAGGCCGCCATCCTCGTGGAGCTTGGCACGGAAAGCCTGGGCGCCCACACCGGCGAGGCGTCCGGCGAGGAAGGGTCCAATGTCTTGGGCTTCGCGCGCTACCGCAACGGCAGCGACGCGCCCTCCAAGCTCGTCGAACTCGTGCGCCAGCCGCGCACCAGGGACAGCGCCATCACCGCCGCCAAGGCCGCGCTCGAAGCTGCGGGCCTGACGGTCGTCGTCTGCGCCGACCAGCCCGGCCGCATCATCGATCGTCTCGTCCGGCCGAAATACAACGCGGCGCTGCGCTTTCTCGACGAGGGCCTCGCCACGGCCAAGGACATGGATCTGACCTGCCGCCTCGGCCTGGGCTACGCGGATGGCCCCATCGAGCGCGTCGAGCGCGGCGGCCTCGCCCATCATCACGACGTGACCAAGGCCCTGTTCGACGTGTTCGCGACCCCGGCCTACGCACCGGCCCGCCGTGCCATCGTCGCCAAGCAGCGGGAGACAAAAACGTGAGCCAAGAGCCCGGCATACTGGCTGTCTGGAACGACTGCGATCGCGCTCGCGAGACGGAATACGAGGACTGGTATCGCAACGAGCACCTGCCCGAGCGCGTCGGCGTGCCGGGCTTCCGCTTCGGCCGGCGCTACGAGGCGATCGGCGGCACCAGCCCGCGCTTCTTCACCTACTACGAGCTCGATGCGCCCGCATCCTCGTCTCGGCGCCCTACCTCGAGCGCTCCAACAATCCGACGCCCTGGACGCGCAAAATCATGGGCGAGCAGATCTTCCGCAATATCAGCCGCACGGCCTGCCGGCAGGTCTGGCGCGCCGGTCATCTGCGCGGGGCATACGTTCTCGCCGTGCGGTGGCAGACGGCGGCGGCGGTTTCGGACGCCGCGGCGCACCTGCGCACGTCCGCGGTCGAGCTGATCGAGATGGGTCTCGCCGTGCGCGCCGAGTTCTGGCAGGGCCTGACCGAGGGGACAGGCATCCGCTCCGTCGAACAGAGCCTGCGCAGCGGCGAGGACCAGTCCGTGGCGGCCGCTCTTGTCATCGAGGCGACACGCGACAAGGACCTGGCCGAAGTCTCGCATGGTCTTGCCGCCCTGGTCGGCGATGGCGCGGAGGTCGGCGCTTACGGCCTGCTGTGCACGCTCGCGCGCAACGATCTGCCGGGCTAGAGGTTTAAGAGCCAGCTCGTTTGTTCGCTTTCGAACACAAAGGTGCGCTAAGGTACTCGCGGCGCCCGATCTGGCGGACAGCCATGTAGCCCCGTCCCAGGCATGGAGAGGAGAGCGCTACAATGGCCAACCGCGACGAGCTTCCCGAGAAAAAAGCCGACCTGCCAACTGGATCATGGGCCTACGTGGTCGTGGCCCTGGCGCTGTGCGTGATCGTCTGGGGCTTCTGGCTGATCGACTACACCCGCACCGGCTAGAGTGTTTCCGCCGTGATGCGGCCAATCACGCAGCGCGGCGTTTCTCTTTCGCAAAAGGACTGAGGCCGAGCCACCGCTGCATCGATTGCGCGATCTCCTTGTCGCCGATCAGCTCCATCTCGCGTGCGTCGATTTCCTTCTGCACGGTCGACAACCCCATCCAGACGGAGGTCATGCTCCTGAGCGAGCTGCGCACATAGAGATTGACCTCGAAGCCCGGATTGGTCGCGCACAGGTCGACTTTGTCCCCGTCGATCACCAGCCACCAGGACTGCTTGGCGGGCTCGAGTTCGGGATAGAGGAAATTGATCGTGCTTTTTCGCGGCGGCAGCGGCGTGGGGTCGAGATGGCGGCGCATGTCCCACATCAGCAGCGAGGGGTCCAGGTTCTTGAGGGAGAGGGAGGACTCCACCCACCGCTGGCCCCAAACGCCAAGCGACATGACCACCGGACGCAGCTCTTCTCCCGCTTCCGTCAGCTTGTACTCGACGACCCCGGGCGTGCTCGTCGGCGCAGTGGCGATCACCCCGACTTCCTCCAGCTCCTTGAGCCGCTTGGACAGGAGGGAGGGCGACATCAAGGGTACGCCGCGCCTCAGGTCGTTGAACCGGGTCGTGCCGCACAGAAGCTCGCGCAACACCAGCGCCGTCCACCGCGAGCAAACGACTTCTGCGGCCATTGCCACAGGGCAGAACTGGCCGTAACTGCCGCGATCGAACCGTTCGTTCATTGTGCTCTCCCTTGGTGCCGGCTGATAGCCCGCGCACCTTGTCGACGGATAGTACAGATACTGTACCGTTTTGTGATGAAAGCGTCATCGGCCGTCAGGATTGCCCCGGTCCAGGCTCGATAATGCTGGCGAAACGGCAGGTCCCATACCGGGACGCCGGACCGCGCGGGGGCCGGTACAGATCCTGAACTGGAAGCGTCCCGCCGGTGCTGGCAAAGATCGCGCCTGTTGATTTTCCGTCCATCAGAAGCAGGGAGTCGATACCATGACCGCCAACCCGCCTTTCAAACCAGGTATTGGCATGACGAGGACCGCTATCGAAATTGCGCGCGATCTCGGTGTTATTTTCGCCCATCGGGCCAACGAAACCGCCGATGACGACAGCTTCGTCGCGGACAATTATGCACTGTTGAAAACGTCGGGCCTTGTCGAGGCCGGCGTGCCGCGCGAATTCGGCGGCGGCGGAGCCGACGTCGACGAACTGGCGACGATGCTGCGGACGATGGCTCACCATTGCGGATCCACCGCCCTCGCGTTCTCCATGCATACGCACCAGGTTGCCATCCCGGCGTGGCGCTGGACCCATCAAAAGGCGGCACCGATGGAGCCGTTGCTCAAGCGAATTGCGAGCGAACGCATCTTTCTGCTATCGAGCGGCGGTTCGGACTGGATCGGCGGTTCGGGCAAGGCCGAAAAAGTCGACGGCGGTTTTCGCATCACCGCGCGCAAGGTTTTCACCTCGGGTGCGCCGACAGGCGACCTGCTGATGACCGGTGCGGTGTATGAGGCCGAAGGCGAGCCGCCCATGGTGCTGCACTTCGGCGTGCCGATGTCGTCACCGAACGTGAAGGTGCTGGACACCTGGCGCACGCTCGGCATGCGCGGCACCGGCTCGCACGATGTCATGATCGATGGTCATGTGGTGCCAGAGGCCGCCGTTGCCTTGAAGCGCAAGGCCGGCGAGTGGCACATGCTCTTCCACATCATTGCGACCATTGCCTTTCCGCTCGTCTACAGCGTCTATCTCGGCGTCGCCGAGAGTGCGCGCGACATCGCCATCGGCCTGGCCAAGAAGAAAAGCCCTGGCCGGCACACGGTCGAGCTGGCGGGCCGCATGGACACCGAGCTGACCGCTGCGCGTCTGGCGCACGAGTCGATGCTGGCCGCCGTTCGTCTCAACGCGCCATCGGCGAGCTCGGTCAATCAGGTGATGATCGGGCGGCAGCTTGTCGGGCGTCACGCCATCGCCGCGGTCGAATACGCGATGGAGGTGGCGGGAGGCGCCGGCTTCTACCGGGCGGCCGGGCTGGAGCGCCGCTTCCGCGACATCCAGGCCGCCCGCTACCACCCGCTGCAATCGGGACCGCAGGCCGAATACGCCGGCTCCATGGCGCTCGGGCTGCCGGTCGACCGCGTTTTCTAGCGGCATTCGGTGTCATACCGGGACAAGCCCCGGGATGACACCGATGCTCTACATTGGCCAAACGAGCGGCACCAGGACGATGGCCAGGCCGTAGATCAGCACCGTCAGAAGCGCGCCGACCTTGAAGAAATCGGAGAACTGATATTTGCCGGGCCCGTAGACCATCAGGCAGGACGGCTCGAGTGGTGTCAGGTAGGAGCAGCTCGCTGCCACGGCCACCATCATGCCGAAAGCGCGCGGATCGACGCCGAGCTGGAGGCCCGTCTGCATGGCGATGGGAAACACCACCAGGGCCGCAGCCTGGTTCGACATGGGCTGCGTCAGCGCCACCGTCAAAACAAAGAAGCAGGTGAGCAGACCATAGCGGCTCTCGGCGCCGACAATGCTGATGAGCTGCTGCGCGAGATATTTGCCGGCGCCGCTCGACTCCATGGCCGCCCCAAGTGACAGCAACGCGCCGATCAGGATCAGCGCCTTCCATTCCACCTGGCGATAGGCTTCCTCGGGCGAGAGGCAGCGGGTCAGCAGCATCAGGAACGCACCGCCCAGCATCGCCACCGGCAGCGCGGCGAACTTGAACGTTGCCGCAACGATGGCGAGGGCGAAAATCGCAGCTGCCAGCGGGGCCCGCGGGCGATTGAGCCGTCCCGTCTGAACATTGCCGAAGATGTTGAACAGGTTTCCCTGCTCGAGGGCCTTCACATCCTCAGGCGTGCCTTGTAGCAGCAGCACGTCGCCCATGCGCAGCCGCGCCGAGCTGATGGATCGCGGCAGCCGCCCGGCCCGGTGAATGGCAAGCACCTGCAGGCCATATCGCTCCTTGAAGTCCAGGCTTCTCAGGCTTTGGCCAATCAAGGGCGAACGCGGCAGCAGGACACCCTCGACGATTGTGACCTGTTCCTTGTCCTGGTCCGGCTCCGCCAAAGCGACGTCGGCCTTGAAATCCAGACCTTCGAGATCCTTGATCTTGAGCAGGTCGGCTCGCAATCCTTCAATGAACAGCTCGTCCCCTGCACGCAGCTCGATATCGGCCAGCTTCCTGCCGCCGCGAATCGTCTCGCCGGCACGGATCAGCTTGACGACCGTCATTCCCGTATCGGCGATGATCTTGGCATCTTTCAGCGACTTGCCGATGAGCGGGCTGTCCTCCACGATCACCACGTCGGCCTGGTATTTGCGCTCGCCGATTTCTTCGTCCGCCTTTTGATTCTCGCGTTGCGGTATCAGGCGCACGCCGATGGCCCAGACATAGAGAAGGCCGGCGATGGCAATGGGAATGCCGACAGGCGCCAGCTCGAACATACCCATTGGCGGCTGTTGGTAACGGGTGAAAAGGTCACTCACGATCAGATTGGTCGAGGTGCTAATCAGGGTGACGGAACTGGTCAGAATGGACGCGAACGCCAGCGGCAGAAGAAATTTCGACGGGCTCTCGCCGATCTTGCTGGCGTAGCCGATGACCAGGGGCACGAAAAACGCCGTGGCGGCGGTGTTGCTCATGAATGCCGACACGGTTGCCACCGCGATCAGGATGATGGGCAGGAAGACCGCCGCGTTCCGGCCGGCCAGCTCGAACACGTAGCGCCCGGCAATGTCCACCACCCCGGTCTGAATGAGACCGGCGGACATGATGAGGAGCCCGAGGATCATCATCACGGTGTCGCTGGCAAAGCCTGCGAACGCCTTGTCCGCGGGCAGCAGTCCGGTCGCGATCACGGCCAGCATGACGCCCAATGCAATGACGTCGGCCGGCACGCGGTCCCAGGCAAAGAGCACGACGGCTGAAGCAAGGATTGCCAGGCAGATGGCGATGTCGGGAGTCATTCGCACCCGTGTATGGAGTTGGAGAGCGTGTGATGATGTCGGGCCCCCCTTCTAACCGCCCCTGTGGCGCGCGGCTAGCGAACACCCAGCCTGCGTCTACCTCATATCAGTCGCCCGATAGGGAACGACTCGGCGTATCCGCCGTTTCTCATGGGAGAGTGTGTCCCGGTAGAATTGGAGAACATCATGCCCGCTGATGGTGACAGGGAAGTGCTCGTAGAACGGCGCGTTGTCGAGCCCAACAGAACGGGCGGATCGATTGCCTCCGCCTTCATTGTTTTGTGTGTGCTGACGGCTGTAGCCTTTGGCTGGTGGGCTGTTGGCACCGCCCCCGTCCCCGCCAACAGGGTATCTCAGTCGCC
>JBKKCB010000094.1:0-12010 GCA_046713545.1 Hyphomicrobiaceae bacterium
TCGATGTCCTTCAAGATTGCGCGTGCCGCCTATGCCGACATGTTTGGCCCGACGGTCGGCGACAAGGTCCGGCTCGCCGACACTGAGCTTATCATCGAGGTGGAGAAGGACTTCACCGTCTACGGCGAGGAGGTGAAATTCGGCGGTGGCAAGGTGATCCGCGACGGCATGGGTCAGAGCCAGGTCACCAATGCCGCGGGCGCGGTCGACACGGTCATCACCAACGCGCTGATCCTGGATCACTGGGGCATCGTCAAAGCCGACATCGGCATCAAGGCTGGCCGCATCCACAAGATCGGCAAAGCGGGCAACCCGGATATTCAGCCCGGCGTCGATATCATCGTCGGTCCGGGTACAGAGGTGATCGCCGGCGAAGGCAAGATCCTCACCGCAGGCGGCTTCGATACGCACATTCACTTCATCTGTCCGCAGCAGATCGAAGAAGCCCTTATGTCCGGCGTCACATCGATGCTGGGTGGCGGCACCGGCCCCGCTCATGGCACGTTCGCGACCACGTGCACGCCCGGACCATGGCACCTCGAGATGATGATCCGAGCCGCCGATGCCTTTCCCATGAATATCGGCTTTGCCGGCAAGGGCAATGCCTCGCTCCCCGACGCTTTGGAAGAAATGGTCAAGGCCGGCGCGTGCTCGCTGAAACTGCACGAAGACTGGGGCACGACGCCCGCGGCCATCGATTGCGCGCTATCTGTTGCGGACAATCACGACGTCCAGGTGATGATCCACACGGATACGCTGAACGAAAGCGGCTTCGTCGAGGACACCATCGCCGCGTTCAAGGGCCGCACCATTCATGCTTTCCACACCGAGGGTGCCGGCGGCGGGCACGCGCCGGACATCATCAAGGTCGCCGGCCTCCCTAACGTGCTGCCGTCATCGACGAACCCGACGCGTCCCTTCACGGTCAACACCCTCGATGAGCACCTCGACATGCTCATGGTGTGCCACCACCTGGACTCGTCGATCCCCGAGGACCTGGCGTTTGCCGAAAGTCGCATCCGCAAGGAGACCATTGCCGCTGAGGATATTCTCCACGACCTCGGGGCGCTGGCGATGATGTCGTCGGACAGCCAGGCGATGGGCCGCATCGGCGAGGTCATCATTCGCACATGGCAGACGGCGCACAAGATGAAGCTGCAGCGCGGACCGCTGCCCGAGGATCAGAACAAGGGCAACGATAACTTCCGCGCCAAGCGCTATGTCGCCAAATACACCATCAATCCGTCGATCTCGCACGGCGTGTCGAAGCACATCGGCTCTGTGGAAGCGGGCAAGCTTGCCGACCTTGTGCTGTGGTCGCCGGCGTTCTTCGGCGTCAAGCCCGACTGCGTCATCAAAGGCGGCGCCATCGCAGCCGCGCCCATGGGCGATCCCAATGCATCGATCCCCACGCCGCAGCCCGTGCACATGCGACCCATGTTCGGCGCCTTCGGTGGTGCCATCGGCATGACCTCGCTGACGTTCGTCTCGAAGGCTGCGGCGCAAGCAGGCATCGCGGCCAAACTGGGCCTGTCGAAGCAGGTCGTCGCGGTCGAGAACGTGCGTGGCGGGATTTCGAAAAAGAGCATGATTCACAACGATGCCACGCCCGCCATCGAGGTCGATCCTGAGACGTACGAGGTGAAGGCGGACGGCGTGCTGCTCGCGTGCGAGCCCGCCACGGAGCTGCCTATGGCGCAGCGCTATTTTCTGTTCTGAGGCCACCATGCTTCATGCCGGCTCCGTCGTCCGCAAAGCCCAGCTTGGCCCGCGCACGTTCCTCGACACGATCACGCTCGACCGCCAGTCCCGCCATCGGCGCCGGCTGGTGCTCAAGACGGATACGGGGCGCGAGCTGATGCTCGATCTTGCCGAAGCAACCTATCTCTCAGATGGAGATGGCCTGCTGCTGCGGGACGGCGGCGTTGTGCTCGTCAAGGCTGCCGCGGAAGACCTCATGGAGATCCACGCTGCCGATACCCTGGCCCTCGCGCGCATCGCCTGGCATCTCGGCAATCGGCACACGCCGGCGCAGATCACCGCCGGCGCGATCCTGATTCAACCCGATCACGTGCTGGCGGAGATGGTGGAAGGCCTAGGAGCGCATGTGCACCGCGTGAAGCAGCCCTTCGAGCCGGAAGGCGGTGCCTACGGCGGCCATGGGCCGTTACACGCGAGCCATCACCATCACGGTGGTCATAGCCATCATCACGATCACGACGATCACGATCATCACCACGCGCCCGCGCACGGCGGGACGCGACGCGGCGGCGATACCTAGGTCATGCCGGACGGCACGGGACCAGATGCCAGCAGGGACGTGCGTGGCTTCGACCAGCTCAGCGCCACAGTTCCTGCGCCTTTGCTGCTGTGGTTCTCTCCGGCCTTCCCAGTGGGCGGCTTCGCCTTTAGCCACGGGCTCGAATGGGCCGCGGAACGCGGATGGATCAAGGATCGCGACACGCTTGCGGCCTGGTTCACTGATCTCGTTGCGCATGGTGCCATCGGCAACGATCAGATCCTGCTTTGCGCCGCATGGCGTGCCATGATGCGGAAAGACACCGCGGCCTTGCGCGAAGCGATCGATCTTGCCCTCGCCTTGCAACCCTCCGCCGAACGCCACCTCGAAGCCGTGACCCAGGGCGGCGCGTTCATGACCCAGATCGAAGCCTCATGGCCATGCGCGGCGCTCCCGTGGTTCCGAACCCTTCATGACGGCGAGGTCGCCTATTGCACGGCCGTGGGTGTCGCGGCGGCAGGCCATGGCATTGCGCTTCAATCGACGTTGCTGCCATACGCTCTGGCCGTGGTCGGCAACCTCGTGTCCGCGGCGGTGCGTCTGGGCGTGGTCGGGCAGACCGACGGCCAGCGCGTTCTGGCCCAACTCCTGCCTGAAATCGAGCGCGTTTCGCGAGCGTCCCTGACGGCCACGCCGGCGGACCTGGGCAGCGCCTGCTGGCGCTCAGATCTCGCATCGTTGCAGCATGAAACGCAATATACGAGGCTGTTTCGGTCATGAGACACGCCAGCCGCTTTGTCGAACGTGTTCTCCTGCGTTAGGGTGCCCAATGACGACTTCACGTACTCATTCCGGACCGCTGCGTGTCGGCATCGGCGGCCCCGTCGGGTCCGGCAAGACGGCGCTGATGGAAGCGCTCTGCCGGACGTTCCGCGACCGCTTCGATCTGTGCGCGATCACGAATGATATCTACACCAAGGAGGACGCCGAGATCCTGATGCGGGCCGGCGCGCTGCCCAACGAACGCATCATGGGGGTCGAGACGGGCGGCTGCCCGCACACGGCCATTCGCGAGGACTGCTCGATCAACCTGGCGGCCGTCGGCACCATGACGAAGCGTTTCCCCGGGCTCGACCTCATCCTCATCGAATCCGGCGGCGACAACCTCGCAGCCACATTCTCCCCCGAGCTCGCCGACATCACCATCTACGTCATCGACGTCGCCCAGGGAGAAAAAATCCCGCGCAAGGGCGGTCCCGGCATCACGCGCTCGGACTTGTTGGTGATCAACAAGATCGATCTGGCCCCGCACGTGGGTGCGAGCTTGGAGGTGATGGAGCGCGACACCAAGCGCATGCGCGCCGAGAAGCCCTACGTGTTCACGAATCTCAGGGCCGGTGCAGGCGTCGAGACGGTTGCCAAATTCGTGGAGCAGGCGGGCGGCCTCGGCCGGAGGTGAAAAATGGGCGCAGACGAACCTGACGATGCCGATGGGCGCAGCAGCTGGACACTCGGCGCCATCAAGGCGCGAAATCTCGCACTCGAGGGTTACTGCCAGACCGACGGCTGTGGCCACTTCTATGCGTTCAAACTCGACGATCTCATCGCTTCGGCTGGGCCCGACTACGTCGTGCCCGAAATTCTGCCCGGAATTGAATGCTCAGCGTGCGGCGGCGCCCTGAAGTTCAAGCTGGCCATGGTACCGCCTCACCCGTGAAGGTCGGGCTGGGCCGCCTCACTCCTTGGCCGGAACGCGTTCGCCAGTGCCGAAGCGCGCGCGATGCGCCTGGATCTGCCCCAAAAGGCGACCCACCGGCACATTGAGAAGATGCGGTAGTGCAGCCACATCGAACGCGCCGGGTTCGCTCGCCGGCTGCAGGTCGGGGCTTGCCAAAGGCCCGAAGCGTTGCCCGTCCCGCACGCCGACAAGGATGCGCCCCGCGCCGAAGAGCTTGACGCGTGGCTTGTCGTGCAGGACCGCCCTGACCTCGCTCCACGGCAGAGTCTCGGCAAAGAGCTCGGGCACCGAGAGCCCCGTCGAGTCGAGCGACACGAGAACTTTCGGCTTCATCATCGAGGCGACAGCCGAAGCGACAATAACGAGCCCAAGCACCGCGATGCCCGCCGCGGCACCAATTCTGAGCCACAGCCGCCAACCCTCAAAGGCCTCGGGGGAAAGCGCGTTGTCACGCAGCATGACGCCAATCATGCCGGCCAGAACGAGAGCAAACAGGCCGCTGGCGATGAGTTTGAGCGACGAGATGCGCGCTTGGATGGGCGCTGGTGCCGGATAGTCAGCCGGCTGAGGCCAAGCTTCCGGCTGCAGGACTGAAAGGACGGCAGCGTCGGTCTGGGACAGCATGGCGATCGTGCCGATCTGGCGCACTACGCCGGTTGGCTATGGGCTCGGACTGGCGTCAGTGGAACAGGGAGGAGACGCTTTCCTCGCGCGCTGTTCGCGCAATGGCTTCACCCAGGAGTGGGGCGATCGAGAGAACGCGGACGTTTCCGGCTGCCTTTACCGCTTCGGTCGGCTGTATCGAGTCGGTGATCACCAGGGTCTTGAGCTTCGAGTTCACGATTTTTGATACGGCGCCGTTGGAAAGGACGCCGTGCGTGATGTAGGCCGCCACCTCTGTCGCGCCCTCGTTCAGCAGCGCCGTGGCCGCGTTGACGAGCGTGCCGCCGCTGTCGACGATGTCGTCGATCAGGATGCAGCGCTTGCCGCGAACATCGCCGATGACGCTCATGACTTCAGACTCGCCCGGCCGCTCGCGCCGTTTGTCGCAGATCGCGATCGGCACATTGATGCGCTTGGCCAGGGCGCGCGCACGAACGACACCGCCGACGTCGGGTGAGACCACGACCAGCTTCGAGGTATCGTAGTGCTGCTCGATGTCCCGCACCATGACAGGCGCAGCAAATAGGTTGTCGGTCGGGATGTCGAAAAAGCCCTGAATCTGCCCGGCATGCAGATCGAGGGTCATGACCCGATCCACGCCGGCGCGCTCGATGAGATTGGCGACGAGCTTCGCCGAGATCGGCGTCCGTGGTCCAGGCCTGCGGTCTTGCCGCGCGTAGCCGAAATAGGGCATGACCGCTGTGATGCGCCGCGCCATGGAGCGCTTCAAGGCATCGACCAGGATCAGCAATTCCATCAAGTGGTCATTGGTCGGAAACGACGTCGATTGCAGGACGTACACGTCCTCGCCGCGCATGTTCTCCTGCACTTCGACGAACACCTCCATATCGGCGAAGCGCTTGACGATAGCCTTCGTGATTGGAAGTTTGAGCGTCGCGCAGATGGCTTCGGCAAGGGGGCGATTGCTGTTACCCGCAACCAGTTTGATACGCGGTGCGCCGCCGCCCTGGTTGTCGCGCGCGTCTAGGGGCATGAAACCGCTTTCCGCCTCGTTGCCGGTCGCGCCTTCTAGCAAGAGGGCCCGGACCTGTAAACGCTCCGGGCTCCCGGCTTTCCTCAGATTTCCGCATTTCTGATGCGTTCGCGCCTCGTGCGCGCCGTACCAGCGTTAATTCGACGCGCGCGGCTGCGGCAGCAGTTTGACGATGCCCTGCGCAGCGGCTGCGGCGGCGGCGTCGGCCGTCTTGCCCCAAGTGCCGTCGAGTGACCCCTCCGGAATCTCGTTCTTCTGAGATACCGTGCCCAACGCCTTGCCTTGAGGATCTTTGACGCGCCAATCGATTTGAATGGCCTGCTTGCCTTCTTTTGCCGCCCCGATGATCACTTTGCCTTCGACGCGGTAGGTCGTATTGGCAGCCTGCTCGGTGACGGCAACGCCCTGGCGTGTGAGTTCACCCTGCAGTGCCGTCGCGAGCGCTGAGTTGCCGTCTCCCGGCGCGCCGGTGACAGACGGCACCATGGCCGCGACATCGCCCGAACGCGGGATGCTAGCCGTGGTCGTGCTGGATGCAGCCGCACGTTGGGCCCGTTCGTTCGATCCGCCGTCACCCGATGCTGAGGCCGCCTGGGTATTGGTCTGGTTCGTCGGACCGCCAACGGCGGCCGGCGCAGACGCCGCCGAACCGCTGCCGGATGCGACGGCGGCTCCCTTCTGGCTCGGCAGCCAGGCGCCCAGCGACGAGGCCGTCTTGTCGGCGATGTTCTGCGTCACGGCCCCCGTGACAGAGGCCCACGGATCTTTGGGGTTGGTGGTCGGGACGACTTCCTCGCCGGTGACGCGATTGACGCGCTTTCCGGTCGGGTCGGTCACGTCCCAGATATACGAGACCTTGGTGTTGGACTTGTCGCGGGCCGCCACGATGTAGCCGCGCAGCATGTAGTCGGCTTTAGCGTCCCGATCGGGTGCGATGGCGATCCGCTGTTTTTCCACCGCGCTCGTCAGCTGCGAAACAAGCTGCTTGGACACCGGGTCCGGTGCACCGATGACGGGCGCAAGCGCAATCTTCGCCACCGGCGCGGCAGCCACAGGCGTTTGCGATTGTGCAGGCGTCTCGTTCGATGCGAGGGAGCCGCCCAGAATCGAGCCGCCCGTCTCGCACCCGGCGAGGCCGGCACCTGAGAAGATAATTGCAGCGGCGGCAGCATATCGTCTGATGCCGCGCCGCGTTGAAGCAGCGTCGAAGTACGTCACGATGACGTCCCCCTTATGTCCTGACCCGCTGACAACCGGTGGCCATCGTACAAACTTGGCGGCCTTACAATGAATCGAAATGCCGGTACCCCACACGAATCCCTAGACCTTCGACCGCACCACGTCCAGTCGCCGAAACAGGATTTCCTGTTTGTAGATCATAACCTATGTCAATGGTATGGCGTAAAATACGGAAAAATTAATGCAAAACAATGGCCGAGATCTGTCGGCCATAGTCGCTTTCCGCGCGGTGGGTCGTTCGCCGGAAACTGAAAAACTGATCCTCGTTGGCATATGTGCAGCGGCTCACAGTCTCCGATTCGGCCAAGCCTGCACGTTTCAGGCGGTCCATCACATAGGCCGGAAGGTCGAAATGCGCGCGCGCCTCGGGCTGCGGCCGATGAAAGAAGGGCGCATTGTTTGGATCGCTCTCTCGAAATTGCGCCTCGAATTCCGGGCCGATCTCATAGGCGTCCGGTCCGATGCACGGCCCCAGGGCGGCCCGAATGCGCTGGCGCCGCGCGCCTAGATCTTCCATGGCCTTGACGGTCGCTTCCAGAATACCGCCCAGCGCACCTCTCCACCCCGCGTGCGCCGCTCCGATCACCCGCGCATCGGCGTCGGCGAACAGGATCGGGGCACAGTCGGCGGCCAGCACGGCAATGGCCAGGCCCGGTGTCCGCGTCACGATGCCATCGACCTTCGGTGCAGCGCCTTCGGCCCACGGCTCATCGACGGCGATCGCCTTCGCCGTGTGACTTTGGTGGCATGTGAGCAGGCGCTCCTTCGTTACACCCAGATGCGCCGCGACGAGGGCCCGGTTAGCGAGGACGCGTGCTCGGTCATCCCTGGACCCCACGCCGCAGTTGAGCGAGGCGTAAATGCCGTCCGAGAGCCCGCCCTGCCGCGTGAAGAAACCATGCTCGAGGTTCGGAACCGCCGCCAGTGCGTTTGCTTTGATCGGCTTCAGCATGACCTCTCCGCAGGAGTCTGGTGTCCGGCCAAACCGGGCAATACCGGCAGCTCTTTGCTTCTGATGCCAATCGCTTTGAAGCGTGTGCCCATCGCGTGCGGCGCCATCAGCCGTTGCACGCCCATTTCGATGGCATTGGCCATTGCCGGATTGGACGACATCAGCCGGCTGGCCCGCTCCGTGATCCCGAGTGCGCCCAGGAATTCTGCCTGAGTCACGGGACCGTCCACATCGAGAGCTTGCTGGGTGCTGAAGTCCCGCGCCACGCTTTCAAAATCGACGTGCACGGTCAGGTCAGCCTCGCCTGGAGACGCCAGCGGATGCTCGGACCGATGCTCTCGTGCCGCTTCCAAAGTGTCCCCCGTGGCGGATGTCATGTGGCCGTAGTCGATGAACAGCGCGGCGATCGGGTGCGCTGCTGCACGCGCCGCCATCCAGGCGGTTACCTTCTCGACTTCCGAATGACTTTGAACGATGTCGCCCTGACGCGCATCCGGAAAACGCCGACCGAGTTCACCGAGCAGGCCCGCGTCAGCTACAGCACCAATGCCAAACTGGAGATGATCCAAATCATCGAGCTCGACGGTTCGCTCGTGCCACGCCGTCTGCGTGCGCACATGCTGGCGAGCGGGCAGGGCATCGAGGAATTCGTTGCCGATCACGATGGCGGCTCCGGGCGCGACATCCCCGAGCGCAGTGCGCACCTGCACCGGAGCGCCCGCATCCCGCAGGAGGTTCGATTGCCGCGTGGCGAGGGAGGCGCTCGTCTCGATCAGACTGACCTCCATGGCCGACAGGAAGTCAGGCACGATGCGCGCCGCGCGCAGCATGTCGCGCATCATCGTGCCGTGGCCGGGTCCCAGCTCGACGAGCTGCACAGGCCGCGGCTGACCCATCTGCTGCCACACCACGGCAGCCCAAAGTCCGATCAGCTCGCCAAACACCTGGCTGATCTCTGGTGCCGTGACGAAATCCCGGCCGACGGCGGGGTGCCTCTGGTAGTAGCCGTGCTGCGGGTCCTGCAGGCAGGCCTCGATATACTGCGCAACGGTGATGGGGCCTGCCCGTGCGATCCGCGCCTTGAGCTTGACCGCGAGCGGCGTGTCGCGACGAGTGCCAGCGGTCATGCGAACGCGCGCGTCCGGCCGCGCACGATGAGCCATAGGCCGGCAGCGATCATCGGAAGGGAATACAGCATGCCCATAGTCAGCAGCCCGTCGCCGAGGAGACCACGGTATTCCTCGTGTTTGACAAATTCGCAGGCGATGCGGAACACAGCATAGCCAGCGAGGAACGTGCCGCCGACGACGCCGGGCGTGGCCAGCGCATGGCGCCGGTGGGTCAGCCAGCGCAGGATCAGGAATAGCGCCACCCCTTCAAGTGCCGCCTCGTAGAGCTGGCTTGGATGGCGCGGTTCGGGTCCCCAACCGGGAAAGACCATGGCCCAAGGCACGTTCGTTTCACGGCCGACGACCTCGGCATTGATGAAGTTGGCGACGCGGCCAAAGAACAGGCCGAACGGCACACTTGCCGCGACCACATCCATCACGATCAGCGGCGTAATCGCGTTGCGCCAGGCGAACAACCACATGGCGATGATCGTTCCCAGCATGCCGCCGTGGAATGCCATGCCGCCGTTCCAGATCTTGGCGATCTCGAGCGGATGGCTGAGAAAGTAGGCCGGTTCGTACAGCAGCACATGCCCAAGGCGTCCGCCAACCACCACCCCGACGGCCACCCAGATAAACAAATCGTCGGCCAGGGTTGCCGCAAACGGCGGCTTGCCGTCGCGCCAGAGCCGGCCGTCCGCCACCAGGCGTTTCATATACTGCCAGCCGAGCAGCAACCCCGCGACGTACGCGAGGCCATACCATTTGATGGCCAGCGGCCCGATCTGGAGCGCGACGGGGTCGATGGACGGATAGGAAATTACCAGGGGAACCATATCGGCCTGCCTCGAAGCCACGG
Organism: Hyphomicrobiaceae bacterium; assembly: GCA_046713545.1. GTDB lineage: Bacteria > Pseudomonadota > Alphaproteobacteria > Rhizobiales > Hyphomicrobiaceae > CADEFX01. The sequence continues at coordinate 9,794 of JBKKCB010000094.1, forward strand.
CGCGGACGTTGAGGGTCTTGTCGAAGCCATGTCAAGCCAAGGCGGGGAGGCGTGTTGCCGCGCATTTTTGACACTTTTGTCGCCATTGCCTCGGTGGGACGTCCGGGTGTGCTGGACTTGAACGCGGCGGCCCCTCGCACCATAGTCCGGTCAGTGTCGCCGCTTTGCGGCAGCAACTAGGATTGATGGCCCCGATGACCCAGACCAACAACCGCCTGATGGACGAACTGGCGAAGCTGATGACGGATGCCGCGGGTGCCGCGCAGGGGATGCGGCGCGAGGTCGAAACGTTCATGAAGACGCAGGGAGAGCGTGTTCTGCGCGAAATGGACGTGGTTACGCGTGAAGAGTTCGAGGCCACCAAGGCCATGGCCGTCAAGGCACGCGACGAGAACGAGGCGCTGCGTGTGCGCATAGAAGCTCTCGAAACCGAGCTTGCTGACGCGCGCTCTCGGCCGAGCGCCGGCTGATTTGGTAAACGGTCAATACGCATCCCTGCCCATCCCACAGTTCTCCACCGGCTCTCCACAGCTTGTGCAGCGACTTGTGCTGATATCGCCCAAATATCCTAGAGTTGCCCGAGGATCGTCACTTTGACCGTGGACAATGAATTCACTGTGTTGCGACTCGTGCATCGGTTTGATTACGTCGGCGTATTCGCTGCGCCGGACCAGACGGGAACAGGGCAGCACGGCGCAACGAATCCGAGGAAAACGAATGGCAACGGCTGATCTGGGCTACCAGCGCGTGACCAACCCGATCGATCTTGTCGAACAGGTTGCGTCCGGTCATGGCTGGGCCTGTGAGCGCACGGCTGACGAGGAGCTGACACTCATCGTTGCCGGCACCTGGGCCGACTATCACGTTTCCCTCAATTGGCGCGACGATCTCGAAACGTTGCACATTGCGTGCGCGTTCGATTTCAAGGTACCGAAGAACCGGCTGGGAGAAGTCTATCGGCTGATCGCGCAGATCAACGAGCAGCTTTGGCTCGGACATTTCGATCTGTGGACCCAGGAAGGCCTCATCATGTTTCGTCAGGGCCTGATGCTGAATGGGACGGTGGCAACCGCGTCGCAATGCGAAGCGCTGCTGCGCGCCGCGCTCGAGGCCTGTGAGCGCTACTACCAGTCCTTTCAGTTCGTCGTATGGGCCGGCCGGGAAAGCAAGGAAGCTCTTGCCTCCACCATGTTCGAGACCGAAGGCCACGCCTGACGTCTGCGCGAGAATTCGTCCTCGCCATCGACCCTGCCCGTCTCTAAGATTTCGCGATGACCGGTTTCGCGATGGGTTCGCCGTGGCGGCGGGCGGAGGTGGCAATGGCGTTGCAACTCGATGGCGTTCTCGTGCTGGCCGGGGCCGGCAACATGGGTGGCGCACTGCTGGCCGGTTGGCTGGACCGCGGATTGGATCCGGCGCGCATTATCGTGCAGGACCCATCTCCGCCGCCGCGGATCGCCGAGCTTCTCGCAAAACACGGTGTCCGCGTGGTGACCGAGCTGCCGCGTCTTGGTGAGCCCCCCGCGGTGCTGCTGATGGCCGTGAAGCCCCAGGTGATGGAAGAGGTTTTCCCGCCTCTTGCCGCTCACGCCGGCAAGAATACCGTGACCTTGTCCGTTGCCGCCGGACGCACGATCCGCAGCTTCGAGCGTCACTTGGCGCCCGGCGCGGCTGTCGTTCGCTCGATACCCAACACGCCGGCGGCGGTGGGCCGCGGCATTACCGTGGCCACGGCCAATCCTCACGTGTCTGCCGGGCAAAAGCAGGTCTGCCAGGACCTGCTATCGGCCGTCGGCGAGACGGCGTGGGTGGACGACGAGGCCCTGATCGATCCCGTCACGGCCGTATCGGGATCGGGACCGGCCTACGTCTTCTATCTCGCCGAGTGTCTGGCCGAGGCTGGCGTGAAAGCGGGCCTAGCCCCGGACCTTGCCGCCAAGCTCGCACGCTGGACGGTCGCTGGAGCCGGCGAACTGCTGCATCGCTCGGATCAGCCGGCCAATGTTCTTCGCGAGAATGTCACCTCGCCCAACGGCACCACGTTTGCCGCTCTGCAGGTGCTGATGGCCAAGACTGGATTGCAGCCCGTGATGACCGAGGCGGTGCTGGCAGCGTCGCGACGCTCCAAAGAGCTGGCCGGTTGATCGCGAAACGACACGCCGATCGGGCGGTTTCAAACGGCCGGCCCAGCCCCCATGTAAAGGGCCTGGAGGAAGG
>JBKKCB010000095.1:0-11530 GCA_046713545.1 Hyphomicrobiaceae bacterium
GATCGCGCTGTTGACCGTGTCGGCGACTGTACGCGTCATACGAACCCTCGGGCCTCAAATGCTTCCGGAAAGGAGCTTATCTGAGCACAGCCCGCGGTGCGGTGCCAAGGCAAACCCAGGAAACGAAAAACCTATCCAAGCGTCTTGAAAGGAGCGGGCCGTCAGGACGTCGCGGCGCGGCACTGCTCGTCCGCCGGGAGAGGATCGCACGTCGGAGTTTTCGAGCAGGTTCGCAGCGCCGCGCGCACGTCCGTCGTATAGAGGCCGTCGACCGGCCCTGCATACAGGCCAAATTCCTTCAGACCGCATTGATACAGCCTGATCATGCGCTCGCCGCCGAGTTGCACGGCCTTCTCATAGTCGTCGAACGCGCCCGTAAAATTGCCGCTGGACTGGCGGATATGCGCCCGGGTGTCCCAGGAATGCTCGCTCAGCGGATTGAGCTTCAGGGACTTCTCGACGTCGGGCAGACCCTGCGCACCGCGCCCGGAACGATAATAAGCCCAGGCGCGATTGTTGAGGGCCACGGCGAAATCGGGATTGATGCGAATGGCAGCGTCGTAGTCCGAGATCGCGCTGTCGTACTGGCCCTTGAGCGAGTAGCCCAAGGCGCGCATGGCGTAGGCGCTGCTCAATTGCTCAGGCTCCACCCCCGGACGTTCGATCAGTGCCGTGCAGCCCGGGACCCAGAGATCCTTGTTCTCGCTGAAGCAGTCCAGCGCCGTCTCGGCCCGCGCCGGGATAGCCAGCATCAGCATCAGGCACAGCGATGCCACGGCGCTGCGGAAAAACCGGATATCGTGCATTCGAGCCAAAGGTGTCTCTTTCGATTTCAGCCCACCGGCTTATGCGCCTGCATTGAGCCACCAATATGACCCTGTGCTTCAGGCGCGCCTGTTTTCAGGAACGTCGATACTGAGCCCAAGAATGAGGAAACTCCAGGACTTCCCGTGGCTATCCAACCCCAATGACGTGTTCACGCCGCCCTCGAGCGCATCGGACATCACAAAATTCAAACCATGCAGCTCGTCGAGTTCATAGCGCTTGACGGCGCCTTGAATCAACCGCGGGAACTCACTTTTGATCCGTGCCGCCGTCAGCTGCTCCTTGACGAGCCCGTAGTCGCCCGGATCGTACACCCACACCGAGACGTTGGAGGTGTTGCCCTTATCACCGGCGCGGGCATGCGCGATCTCGTGCAGCTTGATCTGGCGGCTCATGCGGTCAGCACCCGTACCGTCGGCGTGACCGCCGCGCGATCGATCAGCGCTGAGTGCGTCACCACGCTGGGCGTGATCTGCCCGCGATAGCCGCCGCCGGCCGCCGGGCCGCAGCACAGTAGCGACTCCACCTCCCACAGCATCGTTTCGCACGCGGCCCTGTCTGCCGACCGCATGGCGACCCGTACCCGCACATCCTCGCTCTCCTGGTCGGTCCCACGGGCCGTCGCGTACAATGCGTTGATCCCGATCAGATCGATGCGCATCGAATTCGCGACCGCCGGATGCCGGCCCAGGCGCTCCGCCAGAATATCGGCGGCGAGTTTGGCCCGTGCCGTTGCATTGGGGCCTGCGTAGCTCACACCGCCTTCCGCGAAGTGCCCGCCATCGAAGCCGACCGTCACTTTCAATTTCTCCGGCCTGGCGCTTCCGCCTGCATTGCGGACCTCGACGCGATCCCTGCCGGTTTCGGTCACGCGAACGCGCGAGAAGTCCGCCGTTACGTCCGGCGTGAGATACGACGTCGGATCGTGCACCTCGTACATGAGCTGCTCCTTGACCGTGCGCGGGCTCACCATGCCGCCGGCATCGTCGAGCTTGGTGATGACGCACCGGCCGTCAGCGTCGACCTCGGCAATCGGATAGCCGCAGTCCGCCAGACGCGGTACGTCCTTCATGCCCGGGTCGGCGAAATAGCCCCCGGTGATCTGCATGCCGCATTCCAGCAAGTGGCCGACCACGGTGCCTTGCCCCAGCAGGCCCCAGTTATCCTGCGCCCAGCCGTAGTGATGCACGAGCGGCGTCAGGAACAGCGACGGGTCCGCCACCCGACCCGTGATGACCACATCGGCCCCGGACTCCAGCCCCGGCAGGATGGCATCGACCCCCAGATAGACGTTGGCCCCCACCACCGGCAGCCCGACCTCGGAAATTCTGCGGTCGTGATTGTCGAACAGTGTCGTATCGGGCCCCATCAGATGACCAACATCATCGCCTTCGACAGCCGCGACCTTCAGGCCCTTGAGGCCGAGTTCCCGCGCCACCTCGACGGCAAGCTCGGCCGCCGCCGCAACGTTGGCGACCCCCATGTTGGTGACGATACGCGTGCCGTTGGCTTTGCACGCGCCGAGCACGCCCCTCAGCCGCGCGGCGAGCTGCGGGTTGTATCCCTTCCTCGGGTCCAGCTTGCGATCGCGATGGCCGAACGCCAGCGTCCGCTCGCCGATGGTCTCGAACACGAGATAGTCGAGCTTGCCTTTGTTCGCCAGATCGATGGCCGGCTCCAGCCGGTCTGACGAAAAGCCGGCGCCGCACCCGAGCCTCAACATTTCGCTTCTCCTGCGCTCAGCTGCCGGGCAGTCCGTGCGCCTCGGGGAAGTACAGATCCTTCCACGACTCCGGCTTGTTCTTCAAGGATCCGATCCTGTGCATGAACGCGGCAAAATCGAAGGTCTTCTTCGGCACCTTGGTGAAGTCGAAGCCGGGCACCGAGATCGTCTCCACGATGTCGTCCTCGGTCAGCTTCTTCTCCTTCGTCATCTCCATGTAGAGCTTGGCCGCGCGGCGCTTGTCGGCGTTGGTCCAGTCGATGGCGCCGTTCAGCGCTGCGACGACCGCTTCGTAGATCTTGGGGTTGTCCCTGCGAAAGGTCTCCGTCGTCACGAACACGAGGTTGGAAACTTCGCCACCCATGATCTTGTAGCCGGTGGTCACGGTCTTGAGGCCGGCCTTCATCTCCGTTTCGTGGAACGGCGAGGTCGCAAAATGCGCTGTGATCTCGCCCGCCGGATTGAGCACGGCGACGATGGCATCGGGATGCGCCAGGCCGACCGTCAGATGATCGAGCTTCGTATGCTGGCCGGCACCCCATTCTTTTTCGGCAGCGATCTGCAGAAACAAGGCCTGGGTGGACACCTTCACAGACGGCAGCGCAATACGGTCCTTCTCCGTAAAATCCCGGATCGACTTGATGGTGTCATTGCGCGTGTTGAGATAGATGTCCGTGTTGGTGATGGCCGAGACGCCCTTGAGGCCGATGCTGCCCTTGGTGCGATCCCACAGCAGCGCCATCGACGGCACGCCCTGAGCCGAGAAGTGCAGATTGCCGGAGATGATGGCATCGACCATCACCGACGGTCCTGCCATCCTGGTCCAATTGACTTTCAGGTCCGGCAGGCCGCGCGCAGCGGCTTCTTTCTCGATCAGCTTGGCACTCTCCATCGCCATGAGCGGAATGAAGATCGCGCCGAACTGCTGGGCCAGATTGATCTCGCTGACCTCGGCGCGCGCCCCCGGTGCGGCAACCGTGGCCACCGTAGCAATGGCACCGGCCAATGCACCCGCAATCTTGCATACTCTCAACGTGGTCTCCTCTCGTCGCATGTGACGGTTTCTGCGCTGCAATCGTTTATCAACTTCCCGCCAGCTCATGGGCTTCGGGCAGATACAGGTCTTTCCAGGATGCTGCCTTGGTCTTGATCAAGCCGACCTTGTGCATGAAGTCCAGGATCTGGCCGACGTTGCTCGGCACCATGGTGTAGTCCATGTCCTTGCTGTTCATACCAGCCAAGAGGTCCTCGGCGGTCAGGCGTTTCTCCTTGGAAAGCTCGAGATAATGCGCGGCCGCGCGCGGCTTGTCCGCATTGATCCAGGCCTGCGCCTCGATGAACGCTTTGACGACCGCGCCGTACACTTTGGGATTTTCGTTACGGAACTTCTCGCTCGACACGAAATTCAGGCCGGTCGTCGGCCCGCCCATGATGTCATAGAATGTGGCAACCGTTTTCAACCCCGCCTTGCGTTCGATCTCATGAAACGGGGTGGTGGCGAAGTGCGACTGGATTTCCGATATCGGGTTGAGGACGGCCGTCATCGCCTCCACATGCGGAAGCGAAACCGTAATGTGATCCAGCTTGGTGTAATTCTCCTGGCCCCAGGTCTTGGCGGCGAGATAATGCAGCGCCAGCGCCTGCGTCGCGACTTTCAGGCCGGGGACCGCAATCCGGTCCTTCTCGGTAAAATCCTTGATCGACGTAATGTCCTTGTTTCTCGTATTGAGCCACATGTTGTGATTGGCGATCGAGCCGACGCCCTTCACGCCGATCGTAGACTTCGTCTTGTCCCAAATGATCGCTGTGGACGGCACCCCCTGACATGAAAAATGCAGCGAGCCGGAGATCGTCGCGTCGTTGACGGCAGCCGCCGTGCCGAGCTTGGCCCAGGTCACCTTGACCTGTCCCATCCCTGCGCCCTCGAGGTGCTTCTCCACCAGCTTCTGGCTCTCCATCACCATCGCCGGCAGGTAGACGGCGCCGAACTGCTGGCCGAGAAGCACCTCGTTGACTTCGGCGCGTGCATTTGGTGCCACCGTTGCCGAACCGAGCGCCACGGCAAGCGCAAGTACGTGTGTCAGTCTCATTATTTTCAATTCTTCCTCATCCAAGGGTTCATGCTTCAGGCCGATTTCAGCTTCCGGGCAGATTGTGCGCTTCGGGGAAGAACAGATCTTTCCACGATGCAGGCTTGGCTTTCACGAGCCCTACCCGTTGCATGAAGTCGACCATTTTGCCGACGTTACTCGGCACTTTCGTAAATTCCAGATCCTTCGTCGCCATGAGAGCGGAGAGTTCCGCTTCGTCCAGGTTCTTGTCCTTGGTCATCTCGATGTAGAGACGCGCGGCGCGCGGCTTGTCCGCATTGGTCCATTGAATGGCTTCGTCATAGGCGGCCAGCACAGCCGCATACACTTTCGGGTTCTCGTTGCGGAACTTCTCCGTGGACGTGAACGTCAGACCGGTCGTCGGGCCGCCCATGATGTCATAGGCGGTCGTCACCACCGGCAGGCCGGCCTTGGCCTCCTTCTCATGAAAGGGAGAGGTGGCGAAGTGGGCCGTAATCTCACCTTGCGTATTGAGCACCGCAGCCAACGCTTCGGGATGAGGCAGCGCCACGATGATGTGATCGAGCTTGGTGTACTCGCCGAACTCCTTATCCGCCGCCACGTGCATCATGAAGGCCTGCGTCGACACCTTCAGCGAGGGAACCGCGATCCGGTGCTTCTCCGTAAAGTCCTTGAGCGATTTGATGCTCGGATCTTTGGTATGCAGCCAGATATTGTTGTTCGCAGCGGCAGCGACTGCCTTGAATCCGATGTTGTTCCTGGTGCGATCCCAAAGGACGGCCATGGACGGAACGCCCTGCGTCGCGAAGTGCAGGCTGCCCGAGATGAAGGCGTCGTTGAGCGCCGCCGGTCCTCCGAGCCTCGCCCACTTGACCGCCACATCGCCCATGCCGGCTGCCGCCAGATGCTTTTCAACCAGCTTCTCGTTCTGCATCGCCATCATGGTGAGATAGACGGCGCCGAACTGCTGGCCGAGAACGACCTCTTTGACCTCTGCGCGCGCATACGGCGCAAACACGACACCAAAGGCCAACGCTAACGCCAGCGCCTGTTTGCGCAACTTCATGAGTTCCTCCCTTTGTAATCTGCGATCTCGATCATCGGTGCCGAATGTGCCGGACGGCCGGCTTTAGTCGCCTGCAAGTTTTTGCGCCGCAGGAAAGTACATGTCCTGCCACGAGTTGGGCTTGGTCTTGATCAAGCCGGTCTTGTACATGAACTCCGCCAGCTTGCTGAACTTCCGCGGAACATTGGTGTACTCGAAGCCTTCGGCGGACATCTGTTCGAAGATCTCGTCCTCGGTGGTTTTGCGTTCCTGCGCAACCTCAATATACATTTTTGCGGCCCGGCGCTTGTCCGCGTTGAGCCACGCCAGAGTTTCGTCGTAGGCAGCAGCCACTGCCTCGAACACTTTCGGATTGTCCTTGCTGAACTTCTCGGTCGACGCAAACGTCAGCGTGGTGACCGGACCGCCCATGATTTCGAAGGCGCTGGTGATCGTGCGCAGTCCGGCCTTGATCTCCGTTTCATGAAACGGCGTGGTCGCCATGTGCGACGTCATCTCGCCTACTGGGTTGAGCACGGCCGCCAACGCATCAGGATGCGCAAGCGAGACCGTGAGGTGGTCGAGCTTGGCGTGATTTCCCGGCCCGAATTCCTTCTCGGCTGCGATTTGAAGAAGAATAGCCTGACTGGAGATCTTCACCGACGGAACCGCGATGCGGTCCTTGTCCGTAAAGTCGCGGAGCGTTTTGACGTTCGGATTGCGCGTATTCAGATAGATCTGCGCCGTGCACATCGCGCCGACGCCGCGCACACCGATGGTCCCTTTGGTTTTGTCCCACAGCAGGATCAGCGACGGCGGTCCCTGCGCTGCGAAGTCGATCTTGCCCGCCAGCACGGCATCGACGATGACGGCCGGCCCCGCGAGCCTCGTCCAGTTGACCTTGAGATCACCGAGCCCGCGCTGAGCAGCCTGCTTCTCGATGAATTTGAGTTGCTGCATCGCCATCAGCGGCATGTACGCAATGCCGTTCTGCATCGCGAGGTTCACCTCGCTGACCTCGGCACGAGCTGCAGGGGTGGCCGTAATGCAGAATGCCAGCACCATTGCCGGCACAAGCTTAAGAAGCCTCATTACCTCTGGTTCCTCCTTGAGCCGCGGATTGTTCCGCGCATTTCCTCCGGCCGGGATGTGACTTCGGTCTCGCCGCCGCTCTTGTAACGTTTCATACGTTACACTGGCCGGTCGCCTTTTTGTACTTTCAGTGTGCGGTTGTCGGCCGCAGGCAGCATCTTGGCCGGGTCGCGCGTCACGATCGCATCGATCACCGTCGGCGACGAAGTGTTCTCCAGCCCCTCTTGCAGCGCGGCTGCCAGCTTCTCCGGGTCGGACACGCGAATGCCGCGACATCCGAAACCCTTGGCGATCGCCGCATAGTCCATCTCAACCAGGTCCGAAGACTGATAGTTGCCGGCTCCGTAGACGGCATGCTGCAGCGCCTTCACGTAGCCCGAAGCCGCGTTATTGAAGACCACCACCACGAAGTTGGCGCCCACCCGGCGCGCCGTTTCCAGCTCGCCCAGGCTCATGTTGAACCCGCCGTCGCCCGTCAGGCTGACGACCCGCCGCTTCGGTCCGGCGCCGATCTGCGCGCCGATACCGCCCGGCACGCCGTAGCCGATCGATGCGAAGCCGCGATCCGGCAGGAAGTGCCGCCCGGCTTGCTTGGTGTCGAACATCAGCCCGCCCCAGTGACCCGCAAAGCCGCCGTCCGCCACCACGATGCCGTCGGCCGGCATGATCTTGTTGAGCTCACCCATGAGCCGCCCGACATTGATGGGCGTCTCGCGCGACTCCAATCGGTCGGCCGCACCGGCGCGCCATTCCGCCATGCGCTTGGGTAACTCGGCCACGTAAGCTGCGCGCTGGCGCGCCACGGCCTTGCCGTCGCCAAGCTCCGCTGAGAGTGCTTCGAGCGTCAGCTTGGCATCGCCGGCCAGGGCCACATCCGTGCGCGTCGTCCGGCCGATCTCGGTCGGCTCGATCTCGATGTGAATGATGGGCTTGCCGGGCGGGATCAAAGAAAATCGCTTGGTGGCGATCTCGCCCAGCTTGCATCCCGCCACGATCAGGCAGTCCGACGCGGCGATCAGCGCATTGGCAATCCGGTCGTAGCGCCCGAACAGACCCGCCGACAGCGCATGCGAGCAGGCGATCGATCCCTTGCCCGACATCGTGTGTGCAATGGGAATATTGTAGGCCTCGGCCATGGCCTGCAGCGCGCCATAAGCTTCCGAAATGTGGATGCCGCCGCCGGCCAGGATCAACGGTCGCTCGGCCTTGGCGACCAGGGCCGCTGCGCTCGTCACGTCGACAGCGTCAGGACGCGTGCGCCGAGCCTGCGCCTTCAGCGTGCCCGGATCGACCCAGAAGTCCCCGGCATCGAAATCATGCTCGCCGTGCGCAATATCCTCGGGCACATCGATCAACACCGGACCGGGCCTGCCGCTCGTCGCCACCGCGAACGCGCGACGCACATGCTCCGGCAGACGCTTGATGACCTCGACGCGGATCACCTCCTTGACGACGGGCCGCAACACCTCGAGCTGCCGCGCCTCCTGCGTCATGTTCTTCCAGGCGTGCTCGCGATTGGCATCGCCCGTGACCACGATCATCGGGATGCCGGCGTTCAGGCTCTCCACCAGCCCGGTCACGAGGTTGGTGGCACCCGGACCCAGCGTACCGTCGGCCACGCCTGGCCTGTTCGTCACCTTGGCGTAGGCGTCGGCCGCAAACGCGCCGCAACGCTCGTCGTTGATGAGGTAGTGCTTGAGGTTCAGCGCGCGACACGCCTCATAGAACGGCAGAAGCTGGAAACCGCCCATGCCGAACATCGGCCCGACGTTCGACAGCTTGAGCATCTCCGCCAGCGCCTGCCCGCCCGTCATGCGCCGCGTGGAATTCGAAACGGGTTGGTTCATCGTGCAGATTCCTTTGCATGCGCAGCGACCATGGCTTCCACAAATTCCCGGCAGCTCTGACCGATCCTGCCGCCGTATTTCTCCGCAACCTCGTTCAGCGCCGACACGTAGCCGTCCTCGTACATCGACCGGCCGTCGCCGATACGCGCTGAGAACGCGGAGAGGCAGGCCCCGGCGATGCCCCGCTCGTTCATGGCCGGCAGCCGCGAAATACCGGCATTGTCAATGCCTCGGTCCGCGTCGTTGGTGACGGCTGCAAACACGGGATACTTTACGGCCATCTCAGCCTTACCGCCCGGACACGCCCCGTGCGACGCAGCAACGATAATCTGTCCGGCATCCTCCGGCAGCACGAGGGAGATCGAGTCCATGACGATGACCTTCAAGCCACTCTTGCCGGACGACACCTCAAACCGATGCTCATCTTCCTTGGACGGCGCGGACGCTGGCTGCAACGTCGACGCCGCCAGCCGGTCGAGCGCTTCCGCTGCCTTCATGCCCACTTGCAGCCCGAGTGCCGCTGCCGGCGCATTGACAAACGACAGAATGCCTCGTGTCAGGTTATCTTTCCCGTCGCCGATGCGCGCTGTGCGTCCCGACACGGTCGCCGCCGGCACACCCAAGCCTTCGAGCATGCGCACACCGCCGAGGCCTGCCTGTTCGCGCCCGATGCCGGCATCATTCAGGATCACGGCGCTCACGCCTTTGGACGCGGCGTAGTAGCCCGAGTAGCGCCCGCCGTGCGAGGCGCACAGCGCCGCCGCGCCGCGATGCTCGGGCAGCAGATGCGTCACGCTATCGAGAACGATCTTGGCGACTGGCACGGTTCAATCCTTCCCGATCAGTATGAAAGCAGCACGTTCATGCGACACGATACTTGTCGAGCACGGCCATGTCCGGCTCGAAGCCGATGCCCGGCGCCTTGGGAATTGCGATCTTCCCGTTCTTCGGCAGCGGGATCGATTGCGACACGTAGGCGTCCGGTTTCACGTAGTAATACTCGAACAGCCCAACCTCCGGCCGGTTGGCGGCAAGCTGCAGCGTCGCCCAGTAGCCCGGCCCGAAATACGGCGAGTGCGGCATCGGCGTCTTGCCGGCCGCCTTGGCGAGGTCGCACACTTTCAGAAACTCCGTCACGCCGCCGACCTTGGTGACGCTCGGCTGCGCATACGTGACGGCCGGAACGGTGTCCTCGAACGGCACGGAGGTGCACGCATTCTCGCCCGTTGAGAGCGATACGCCGAATCGCCCCAGCGCCTTCAGGGTCTTCGCATGGTCAGGTGGAAACACCGGCTCCTCGACCCAGAACAGGTCCAGCCGCTTCATCTCCGGCAGCATCCGCTCGGCCTCTTCGAGCGACCAGTTACAATTGACGTCCGTCGTCAGTCGCACCTTCGGCCCGACGGCCTTGCGCCCAGCTTCTATGCAGTCCAGGGCAATCTCGTGCAGCTTCACGTCCGCGAAGCCTTCGCTGACGGCCTGCGTCGCAAACCTGGTGACAAGACCTGGATCGCCATAGCGCACGAGACTGGCGTAGGCCGGCACAGACTCGCGATGACGGCCGCCCAGCAACTCCGCCAGCGACACGCCCTTGCGCTTGGCCGCGATATCCCACAGCGCGATATCCACACCCGACAGCGCGAAGATCGTGATGCCGTAGCGCCCCGGCAGATGCAGCTTGTGCTGCACGTCGCGGTTCAACGCAGGAATGTCGCCGATCTCCTGCCCGATCACGAGCGGGGCCACCATGTCATTGAGCGCGGCGAGCACCGCCGTGGAGCAGAAGTAGGAGAAGCAGTCTCCCCATCCGACCAGACCGTCGTCCGTCTCGACGCGGACCAGCAACATGTCGAAATGCGTCCACCGCCGCGGCATGATGCCCGTGCCCGCACTGCCATCCGAAAACGGAATACGCAAGGCGATTGGCTCAATCTTCTTGACACGCGACATTTGCCCTCCCGATTGTTTCGGCCGCGAGTCTTCAACGATCCAGGACAAGTCCTGAACCGCGATAACCGCCGTCCGCCGCCAGGATTTCTCCCGTCACGTAGCTCGACTGCGTTTCGTCCAGCAGAAAATGGATGACGCTCGCAAGTTCAGCCGGCGTTCCGTAGCGCTTCATGGGAATGTATCGATGGTACAGCTCGCGGTCAGCGTCCGTATGGACCGCCTGCACCATGGGCGTTTCAACCGGACCCGGCGCCACCGCATTCACGCGGATGCCGAACGGAGCGAGATCGTTCGCCATCACCTGCGTGAGCGTCACGACCGCCCCTTTCGAGGCGCCGTACGCCGACCGCCCTTTCGAGCCGCGCAGGCCCGAGATCGACGCGATATTGACGATGGCACCGCCGCCCGCGTCCATCATGATCCGTGCGGCCGCACGCCCCACCAGGAATGTCCCGACCACATTGACATCAAGGATCTTGCGGAACAGATCCACCGGGGTGTCGAGCACGTGCTTGTCCGCGGCAATTCCCGCCGAATTGACGACGCCATTGATGCCGCCGAACGCCTCGACGATCTCAGCCACCGCTCGGTCAACGGCTTTCTCGTCCGTCACGTCGAGCGACGCGATGCGCACGGCCTTGTTCTTCTCGTGAGCGGCGCGCGCAGCCTTCAGCGCCGTCTCGTCGCGGTCGAGAACCGCGACTTTCCAGCCTTTCGCGATCAGCAGCTCGCATGTCGCGAGACCGATGCCCGACGCCCCGCCTGTCACCAGTGCGACGCGATCCTTGGTTGCTCTGTTTTTCGGCATCGATGCCCCCGCTCAGGTATTCGGCCGGCCGAATACCGCCTCCATTTCCTTGCGCACCCGCACCGCATCGTCAGCGGCATCGAAGGCGACATCCGACCACTTGAGGCGCTGCCCTTCCTTGATGTCGCCCTTGAGCTTGACGTTGTGGGCGAGGCCGAGCGGCAGATA
>JBKKCB010000096.1:0-14035 GCA_046713545.1 Hyphomicrobiaceae bacterium
CGCCAGCCGATGTATTCGCTCGCCAGCGCCAGCGGCGTGCCCGCCAGAATGACGCCAAGCATGCTGAGTGCGAACACCCAGCTCATAACGGTGCTCCAGCGTTCGCGCGGATACCAGTGCGAGCACAGCACGACCGTCGACATGAAGCTGCCGCCGTGGCCAAGGCCGAGCAGGAAGCGGGCGACCGTCAGTCCGTTCCCCGTCGTGACGATGGCGTGCATCAACGCGCCGGCGACGGCCAGGATCGCAAGCCCGGCCACGGTGAGGCGCACACCGATCCGGTCGAACAGAATGCCGACCGGCACCTGAATGGCGAGAAGCGCGAAAAAGAACGCCGAATTGGCAAGGCCGAGCGCTTCCGGCGTCAAGGCGAGATCGCGGATCAGTTCCGGTGCGATGACGGTGGTCGAGGAGCGAAAGAACTGCGACAGGATCGTCGTCGCCGACAGCATTGAAATCAGGATTACGGCGGCGCCGAGGGGCGGGTATGGGCTCACGACCAAAAACTCCGGCAGATATCAGCTCGTGTCGTGGGCATGTCGCACCTCAAGCCATCCATGATAATTCGTTACACGCCGAAGTTTGGTGGCATGGCGCCCGGTTGCCAGCTCGAGGGGCTTAGGCGATTGCTCGGTAAAGTTGTCCTTGCATCTTCAATTTTGGCAGACACCCGGGCCACCGGGAGAAACCTTGAGACAAATTCGGGGTTCAAGCTATCTGCAGTTAGACATATGTTGTCGCACCCAAATCGTCAGATGTTGACGAGAGCGTGAGAGTGTCCATGCCAACTGCCAAATCCCGCACCGTCCGTCCGACAAGCAAAAAGCAGCCGCCACGCGCAACTGCGCGCCCAAAGGCGCGCGGGTCGTCCGGCGACAATGCCTATCGCGCGGTGCATCGCCGGATCTTCACCGGTGAGCTGGAAGCGGGCGCGACCTATTCCGAGCGAGAACTTGCTGACCTTGCCGGCGTTGCGCCCGCGAGCCTCGGCCCAGCGCTCAAGAAACTTGCCGAGGAGGGCCTTGTCGCGCCCGATGGACGCCGCGGCATACGGCTGTTGCCGATTTCAGCCGACGAGATGATCGAGATCTATGAGATCCTGATTGCGCTCGAACCGATCGCGGTGCGCTACCTGGCCATGCAGACTTTGAGGCGAGGAGAACTCGAAAGCCTGGTCGCCGCCGTCAGGCAGATGGACACAGCCCTTTTGACGGATGACCGCCTGGCCTGGCTGAAGGCGGACGAGCTGTTTCACAAGCTCCTCCTGCGACTGTGCGCCAACAGGCGGCTGGCCGAAGCGATATCGGCATATTCCATGCAATTGCACCGCTTTCGCATGCATACGCTGGGCGCGCGCCCTCTCCCGGTGCCCTCGAACCGGGCACATGCAGCCGTGGTGGACGCGGTGCGTCGCGGCGACGCGGAGGCGGCCTACTCCATCCACCACACTCACCTGACGCAATCGCGCAGCACGCTCATGGCGCTGGTCCGCGAAGGCCGCACAGCCGGGCACTGATCGCTGCCTTCGATCCTATGCCTGAGCATGGTGGCCCGAGCAGGTGCCGCGGACTCACGTCCCTTCACGTCCGCTCACGCGCGCATCGCTTCTGATCAACGTTCGTCACGGGCACGTGACGCCCCCTTCCCGGCGTGCGGGGCCGATCCATATCAGCCCTCGTGAGCGGGACGATCCCGCTACCCCAGTTACCAAACGGGCAACGAAACTTACTCAACGGAGACGAACCATGAAGACCCTGATCTCAGCCTCGATCCTCGCCATCGGCCTGTTCGCCGGCGCCGCCAATGCAGCCCCGGTATTTGACGACATCAATGCCACGGCACCCCGCGCCGGGACCTTCGAGGACCTGAACACGACTGCACCCCGCGCTGGCGCGTTCGAGGATTTGAATGCGACGGCCCCGCGCTCGGGCGTATTCCAGGACGTCAAGAACAGCGCCCCGCGTTCGGATGGCGTTTATGGCGGCATCGAGCAGAGCGCACCTTAATCATCGTCACGACGTTCTCCTCTACAAAAAGGCCCGGGAGCACTAGCTCCCGGGCCTTTTGTTGTTCGGATGGGCTCCTGTTCCTGCGCATTGCGGCATCGGCACAGTGCGACTAGCGTGCGGCTAGCGAGATGACCTGCACCGAGGCAAGCCCATGAAAACCCGCGCCGCCGTGATCACCGAGATGGAGAAACCGCGCCCGTATGCGGCCTCGCGTCCAATGGTGATCGAAGAGCTCGATCTCGATCCGCCGGGCGAGGGCGAGATCCTGGTCAAGATCCGCGCGGCCGGGCTTTGCCACTCCGATTTGTCGACCATCAACGGCGATCGTCCACGCCAGATGCCGATGGTGCTTGGGCATGAAGCGGCGGGCGAGGTTATGGAATTGGGGGCCGGCGTCAAAGACCTCAAAACCGGCGATCATGTGATTCTCGTTTTCGTGCCGAGCTGCGGGCACTGCATGCCGTGCATGGAAGGGCGCCCAGCCCTGTGCGAGCCGGGCTTTCAGTCCAACGGCGCCGGCACGCTGCTGTCGGGCGAAACGCGACTGAGGCGCAACGGCAAGCCGGTGTATCACCACGTCGGCGTGTCGGCATTTGCCGAGTATGCGGTGGTGTCACGCCAGTCGGCTGTGAAAATCGACCGCACCCTCGCATTCGAGGAGGCGGCGCTGTTCGGGTGCGCCGTCATCACCGGCGCGGGCGCCGTCATCAACACCGCGAAGGTGCCGCCCGGAACGACGGCAGCGATCGTGGGTCTCGGTGGCGTGGGCCTGATGTCGATGCTGGCCGCGAAACTGTCCGGGTGCCGGCAGATCGTGGCCATCGACATGCTCGATGACAAGCTGAAGCTGGCCAAACAGCTGGGCGCCACGCACACCGTCAACGCCAGCGACCCCAAGTGCGTGGAACACGTCAAGGATCTGACGCAAGGCGGCGTCGACTTCGCATTCGAGATGGCGAGCTCGGTCAAGGCGCTGGAGCTTGCCTACAAGATCACGCGGCGCGGCGGGACCACTGTCACCGGCTCCCTGCCACATCCCTCACATAGGATGGCCCTGCCCGCGACCAATCTGGTTGCCGAGGAGCGGACGGTGAAGGGCAGCTATGTCGGCAGCTGCATTCCCAACCGCGACATCCCTCGTTTCATTGCGCTGTATCAGCAGGGTCTGCTGCCCGTCGACCGCCTGATGAACGAGCGGATCAAGCTGGAGGAGATCAACGAGGGGTTTGACAAGCTCTCAGACGGGGGCACGGTGCGTCAGATCCTGGTGCCCTGAGAGGCTGGCACCGATGGAAGCGCATCGTCTTCCGCCGGCGCCGGCACGCTAACGGCACCGGGTGAGGCAAGGAATTTCGATTTCAAGTCCACGGTCGCGCGCCGTCCGATATGGGCCTGGTTGCGGTCCAGCCATTTGTTGGTCTCGCTGCGGCCGGCGTTGTGGAGATACGACAGCAATTCCTGATCCGGACGCAGCTTGGTTTCGGGCGAGAGAGATGCCGTGTACCGGCCGGCATCGACGAGATGGAAACGGTGATCGGCAAGTCTTGCCAGCCGGCTCCTTTTCCGGCCCCGCCAGCCGCGCGCATCCCGCGCCGCCTCGATCAGCTCGATGTCGCGGAGCAGCGGCTGGTTGAAGGTGATGCGATTGACGTCGAAGGCAATGTCGCGGGCACCCTTGGGTATGCCGGTTTTCGTCACCGGGGCGATTTGGACGATCAGGGTATCAGTCACGGGGCTCTCGGCGGCCAGGGTGACGAGATCAGGGTTGGCGGAGAAGCCGCCGTCCCAGTAGGCGCGGCCGTCGATCACGACGGCATGATGGATGGTGGGCAGGCAAGCCGAGGCGAGCACGGCCTCAACGGTCATCTCGTGCCGGCGAAAGAGGCGCATGCGGCCAGTCTCCACGTCGGTGGCCGCAATCAGCAGCTCGACGTCCGCAAAGGCGCGCAGCTTTTCGAAATCGATGTGCGACGTCAGCAGCCGGCGCAGGGGATCGAAGCCGAGCGGGTTGAACTCGTAGGGCGAGAACAGGCTTGCGGCTACCTGGCCCATCGGCGCGGACCGGCTCATGCCGAACAGAAAGGGATTGAGGCGCAGGAGATCGGGCACGCCGGCTTCCTGCACCGCCGCCCACACGCTGCGCAGCTTGTCGCGCGCGCCGGGCTTGCCGCCTTCACTGAGGCCGGCCGCGAGAGCCACGGCATTGACCGCGCCCGCACTGGTGGCGCTCAGCCACGCGAAATCCAGATCACCCTCATCGAGCAGGCGATCGATGACTCCCCAGGTGAAGGCGCCGTGCGCGCCGCCGCCCTGAAGGGCAAGATTGAGCCGTACGCGCCTGCGACCAAATCCGAACAAATAATGCCCCCGCTTGCCGCCGAACGGCCAATCATGGCAGAGGCGCGACCGCCAGCACAACCGGCACATCCGCCACCAAGCCGTTCGCAATTGTGACATTGAACGCCGCAGACAACGTGCCAGGCTGCAGCACGTCTGCCGCCGGTCCGCTTGCCGCCACGCGGCCCGCCACCAGCAACACCACATGATGGCAAAAACGCGCCGCGAGCGTCAGATCATGCAGCGCCACGATGACCGCGCGGCCTTCTGCCGCAAGCTGCCGGAACGTATCGAACAGGCCCAGTGCGTGCGCCGGATCGAGGCCAGCGGTTGGTTCATCCGCGATCAGCACGCGGCTTTCCTGCGCCAGCGCGCGCGCCACCAGCACGCGCGCGCGTTCTCCGCCCGACAGCTGCGAGACCGGACGCGGTGCGAGGTCGGACACGTCCATGGCCTGCATGGCGGCATCGATCGCGGCACGATCCCGCGGAGCAGGCAGCATGCCCGTACGATGCGGCAGGCGGCCGAGCGCCACAACGCGCTCGACGGTCAGCGGCCAATGCACCGTCCGCTCCTGCGGCAGATAAGCGATGCTGCGGGCCAGTTCGGTGCGCTCAAGGAGGCCCAACGCGCGGCCCTCGAATGCAACGGATCCGCTTTCGAGCGGCAACAGTCCGGCCATGGCGCGCAGCAGTGTCGACTTGCCGGCCCCATTTGGGCCGATGATGGCAGTGATCCGGCCTGCTTGCGCACGACAACTCACGCGCTCGAGGATCTGCCGGCCTGCCAATTGCACCGTGACGTCGCGGGCGTCGAGCATCACGGGGCAAGCTCCGCGCGCGTCTTCAACACGAGCCACAGAAAGAACGGCGCGCCCAACAACGCGGTGAGCACGCCGAGGCGCAGTTCGCCGCCCGGCGTCACGATACGCAGCACGATATCGGACGCGAGCACGAGGACGGCGCCTCCGAGCATGCTGGCCGGGAGCAGACGTGATGGGGCGTGACCAACCAACGGCCGCAAGACGTGCGGCACGACGAGGCCGACAAAAGCAATGGTGCCGACAATGGCCGTAGCCGCGCCCACCGACAGGGCCGTGCCGGCGACGATCAGGGTGCGCACGCGGGCAAGATCGACACCGAGATTACGCGCCGCATCTTCGCCCAGCGTCATGGCATCGAGGCTCGGACCCAGCATCAGCAGGATCGCCATGCCGGCCAGCATGAGCGGCCCGGCCAGCCACACATGGGTCATGCTGCGATCGGCCAGCGACCCCAGCAGCCAGAAGATGATCTCCACAGCCGCGAAGGGATTTTCCGACAGGCTCAGCACGAGCGAGATCAGGGCTGTTGCCACGCTCGAGACCGCCACCCCGGCCAGGATCAGCGTCAGAGCGCCGCCGCGTTCGCCGGCCAATGCCAGAACCACGAGCGTCGCCACCGCAGCCCCGCCAAGACCACCAAGCGGCAACGCGAGCGCGAATGCGGCCGACGCGCCGCTGTGAATGGCCAGCACGGCGCCGAGGCCGGCGCCACTCGACACGCCGATGATACCGGGCTCCGCCAATGGATTGCGCAGATAGCCCTGCAGCGCCGCGCCCGCAAGCGCCAGCGCCGCACCTGTCAGCGCGGCCAGCAGCGTGCGCGGCAGGCGAATTTCCGTGAGGATCAACGCAGCCGCGCCCTCGCCATGAGGCAAGCCGAAGCCTGCGGGTCCCACCATCAGCGAGAGAACGGCGAGGCAGATCACACCAAGACCCAGGAACAAAAACAGCCGTGCGTCGGCCGCGGCAATCCGGCTCCACCATGTCGGCTCACGGGTCATCGGGCGGCAGCGCGGCCAGCCATGGTGGCGCGCATGGCCACCAGGCGTTCCACGGCATCAGCCAGATGCGGCGTCGCACACAGCCACAATCGCCACGGCAGCGTCGCGGTCTTGCGCGTGCGCATCAGTTCGGTGAGAGCCGGGTGGCGCAGATTGTCTGCCACCACGGTGCGGTATTCGTCGATGGGGCCCGACAACACGATCAGGTCAGGCGGATTGGCGACGAGCGCCTCCAGCGGCAACTGCCCGCCCGGCCCGAGATCGAGCCGCGCGGTCAGATTGGAGAAGCCCGCTGCGCGAAGCACGTTGTCGGCAATGCTGCCCGGACCAGACGCGAGATTGTTGACCTGATAGACGACGGCCGTCGGGCGGGCGCTCTCATCGGCTGACGTTGCGCCGATTCGGCGATCGAAGTCCGACAGCATCCGTTCGCCCTGCTCCCGTTCCCCGACCGCATCCGCGACCAGACGGGTGACGGTGCGCACGCCTTCGAAATCGCTGGCTCCCGGCACCTTCAGGATCTTGAGGCCGAGCCGTTCCAGCAGCGCGACCGTGGCCGGCGTCGTGTATTCGCCGGCGATGACGAGATCGGGCTGGAAGGAGAGAACCTCCTCGGCATTGCCGCGCGTCCAGGGAATCCCTTTTGCCTTCTCGGCCACCGCCGACACCAGCGGATCGGCCGCGAGGTGGCTCACCGCGCGGATACGTCCGCGCGGCACGAGATCGACCACGATCTGGTCGGTGCACAGGTTCAGCGAGACGATGCGCTGCGGCGCGACATCGGCAACCGCGGGGGCTGGCGCAATGGCCAGTGTTCCCGCGAGCCACGTGACAACGATACCGCTGCGTCTCGTCAATCGATCCTACCTTGAGCGTGCAAATGCCGGTACTGTGGCATCCTCACCGCCAAAGGTGATCTTGACCCCGGCGTAGGCGGCAACGCCCGGCGTGTCGAAGCCGTAGATCTCCTGATACGACTCGTCGAGCAGATTCTCCACTCGTCCGAACACTTCCAGGCCAGGCTGAACCTTCAAGGACGCGGCCGCGGTCAGAAGCCAATAGTCGCCAAGCGTCACGCGCGTCTGGCTGAAGAACGGCAACTCGAACGCAATGTCCTTGGCCTGGCCGTTGTAGATGGCAGCCAGCGTGACGTTGCCGCGACCTTCGGCAAATCCGTACGACACGTCCACTTTGCCTGTGTTGCGAGGCCGCCGGATCTCCTCCACACCGCCGTCATCGCGCGCATCGAGCCATGTGTAAGCGCCGCCAACGGACAACCAAGGCATGATGCGCCATCGCAATGCGACCTCGATGCCTTCTCGAGTGCTCTGGCCAACCCGGTTGTCTACCGTGGAGTTCGGGAAGGCCAGAAACCGCGTGAATATCTCATTCTTCAGATCTGTGTTGAAGTAGGTCACATCAAGACTTGCGCGACCCTTCAGGAAGGTCGCCTCGACGCCTGCGTCCCAGCCGAAGCTCTCCTCGGGCAGCAGCGCAGGATTAGGGATGAAGCCGGCAAACTGCCCGAACTGCTCAACCATGGTGGGCAATCGCACGCCCGTGCCGACGCTGGCATGGGGTCTCAAGCCGAATTCTCGCAACGCGAGCGAGGCTGCGGCGCGCCACGTCGTGAAATCCTCGAACGAGTCGTTATTGTCGTGGCGCACGTTGCCGGTCACGAATAGCCGGTTGCCAAATTCGCCACGATACTCAGCGGCCGTCGCAATCCGATTGCGCTCACGATCGATGTTATCGCCCGTCACCGGCGTAAAGCCCTCGATCTCCTTTTCGACAAGGCCGGTCAGGAAATGCTTGGCAGCACCGCCGATGCCTGGCGTATCGAACTTCCAGGTCGTCGAGTAGCTGAAGTTGGACCGTTCGTTGTCGTTCTTCGAGACAAAGGGACCAAAGGAAAAATCGAGCGGCAGGACGGTATCTTCAAGGTTGGTCTGAGCATGGTTGATCTTGAACTTGTGGGTCAGCGCCCCACCGAACGTGTCCAGCCGCCCTTCGACGCCGGCGAGCCAGAAGCTCGTCGCAAAATGACTGAAGCTATCGGTCTGTCGCGACAGGCCTGAGCAGCAGAACAGATCATCGTCGCGATCGCCGCGCTTTTCAGCGTTGCGCAGCACGAAATCCAACGCAAATACTTCCGTGGGCTTGATGCCGCCCTTGAATAGGAAGTTGCGGCGTTGAAAGGCGTCCGTTTCTGACCCGTCGCTCGATACGTTGAAGCCGTTGGCTTGCCGCGCGCTGTAGGATACGAGACCATGCGCACGCTCCGTTCCGCCCGAAACGGTGATGCCACCCTCGACGGTTTTGAATGAACCGACCTCGGACCAGACGCTGGCAGTTGGTGGCCCCTTACCGCTCTTGGTGACGATGTTGACGACGCCACCGATAGCGCCGGAGCCGTAGAGGCCGCTTTGGGCGCCGCGGATGACTTCGATACGCTCGATCTGCTCCGTCGATAGCAGAGCGAAATCAAACTCACCCGTACCGGGCTGGTTTGCGACCATGCCGTCGATGAGGACGAGCGTGTGGTTGGCCTCCGCGCCACGCATGCGCACTTGAGTTTCGCCGGCGAACCCACCGGTACGGCTGACGTGAACGCCGGGCATGGAGCGCAGAGCGTCCGCGGCATGCCTGATCTGGCGGCGCTGCAGTTCTTCGCCCGTAATTACGCTCACCGCCGTTCCGAGCTTTTCTGCCTCGACACCTTCGCCCTGCCCGCCGGCATCGCTGGCGCCTTCGCTCGAACCGGCCGATGTGGAGGCGACGTTCGCATCTGGTGCCCGCGGTCGAACGCGGGGGGACGACAGCGTCGCCCCCTCGACGACAATGCCCGGCAATGGCGTCTGCGCGACCGCCGGCGCTGCGATGAGGCCGCCGATCGTGTTCAGGGTGATCGCCGAAACTGCATAGAACAAGCCGCGGTGCGATGACCGCGTGTAGATAGCCATAGGAGTCTCCCGTTGCGACTTCGGGAGCACCCGTCGAGACGACCTCGGTTTGCCAATACTGAGCCGCGACGCGTCGCGGCACGTGCGCATGAGCCCTAGCTGTTCAAGCTCCGGCGCAAAGAACCCATTTCGGCTGACCTTTGGACATACCCGGCGACTGCTCCCAACCCACCACAGTCGCCGCTACGGTTGTCCGTTCCCCCGCACGCCCCGTACGGAAGATGGGCGACCCGTGTCGGCAGGTCTCCTGGCTCGCGGCTCAAGCGCCTCGTTCCGGCCTTCCCGAGGATGCTATGCGCACCATCAGTGGCAGTTTGGAGCGAGGCTTGCCGCTTACAGTTGCGGGGGCAGCCGCGGCATTGGACGAAATGTCCGTACCGCGTTCCCTTTTCACTCACCGGCGCCACGTTGCAGCACCGGCAAGAACCGTCACGCGCCAACAACGTCGCAGGACGAGCGCACGCGAGTCAATCGGGCGAGGTGAAGTTCCGGGGAGTGTGCCGCGAACGACACACGCTATTGGACGGCCGCCTTGATGATCGCGGTGAGGAGTTTGTCTATCTCGCTCAAGGCTGCGCGCGATTCGTCGTTGGCCGGCTGCGGAAACGGCCGATAGCCGACGACGATCTCGCCCGGGGCGGCCGCGGTTTCGTAGATGAAAACGGTGTAGGGGCAGAAGGCCACGTTGGCAGGGTCGGCTTCCATCATCAGCCGCGACAGCTTGGCCGAGCAGAAGGACATGAACTCGGCGTGCTTGTAGACCGGCCGCGTCGAGCCGACGTCGGCGCCGGTCCGATCCAGCATCTGGCTGATGGAGCCGGAGAAATCGACCTTCAGGCCGCGCTCGATGATGGCATTGCTGAGCTCGAACTTGACGTCGTCGAAGCTCGCTTTCCTGGCGACCGTCTTGAGATCCTCCGCGGATGCGGACTGACCGAATCCAGCCCCTAACAGAAGGGCCAAAACGGAAAGCGTGCGCAGAACGATCGGCATGGGACTATCCAGCAAATCCGACTGAAGGCGCTGCGTTCAAAAACACCAGATGCGGCCGGCGAGCGCGGATAGATCAACCAGCAAGGCCTCACCGCGCACAGCCATCAGATAGACCGCGCCCAACACCACGGCGAGCGTCCCGCCGCCAATAGCAAACTTGGCCCATACCGGCGCCGACGTCCCGGCGCGGAGGTCATGATCGGGTGTATGTGCCAATCGGCGCGACATTGGTTCCTTTGCCCGTCAAGGCTGTCCAACCGCAATATAAGGCTTCGGCCGGCTTAAGAGAAGGCGGGCCGCGCCCAGTCCTGGGAAAGGCCGGTCTTACCCCGCCGCCGGCGCCGCACGCAGGCGTTCCACGGGCTGTTCCTTGATCGGCCAGTTGATGAGCGCGGCAAAGACGCCGAGCGCGACCGACAGCCACCACATGGTGTCGTAAGAGCCCGTCATGTCGAAGAGGCGGCCGGCAAACCAGACGCCGAGGAACGACCCGAGCTGGTGGGACAGGAAGACAAAGCCGTACAGCATGGACATCCATGCCGGGCCGAAGAAGGTCGCCACCAGGGCGCTGGTCAGCGGCACCGTCGACAGCCACAGGAATCCGAGCAGCACGCTGAGCGTGATGACCGTGACGGGCGTCATTGGCAGATACAGGAAGCCGAGAAACACCACCGCGCGGGCGAAATAGATGAGGCTCAGGCCATAGTGCTTGGGCAGCGACTGGCCCCACTTCCCCGCCAGCCAGATGCCGATCATGTTGGAGATGCCGACCAGCGTCAGCGCCATCGGTGCAACGCTGGACGGCATGCCGAGGTCCGCGACGTACGCCGGCAGATGCAGGCCGTAGAACGCGAGATGAAAGCCGCAGACGAAGAACCCGGCCGTCAGCAGCCAGAAGCTGCGATGACTGAAGGCTTCGCGCAGCGCCTCTCTCAGGGACTGCGGATGGGCGACAGCTTCCACTCTTGGCTTTCCCGCCAGCGGCCAGCCGAGCGGCAGCATGATGGCAGCCGTGGCCGCCAACACGAGCAGCGAGGCCTTCCAGCCGAGCCACTCGATGACAATGTGGGTGTAGGGAAGCGCAATTAGCACACCCAATCCGCCGCCGATACTGACGGCGGCGATGGCGCTGGTCCGTCTCTCGGGCGGTACGTTGCGGCCGACGACACCTATAAGCGACGTAATGCCCGTACCGCTGATGCCGACGCCGAGCAGCACACCGCTCACAAGCAGGGCCGTCTCCGACGTCGCGACCTGCATCAGGTACAGGCCGAGCATCGTCGACAGCGCACCAGCAACGATCACCCGCCCGGCGCCAAACTTGTCGGATATCGCACCGGCAAGAGGTGCGCCAAGGCCCCAAACCAGGTTGGCCAGAGCTATTGCCAGCCCGAACGCCTCGCGGCTGACGCCCAGGTCTTTGGTGATCGGCGGCAGGTACAAGCCCATGACCTGCCGAAGCCCCATCGAAATGC
Source organism: Hyphomicrobiaceae bacterium (assembly GCA_046713545.1). Classification (GTDB taxonomy): domain Bacteria; phylum Pseudomonadota; class Alphaproteobacteria; order Rhizobiales; family Hyphomicrobiaceae; genus CADEFX01. The sequence goes on from JBKKCB010000096.1 coordinate 11,602, forward strand.
CGACGATGGCTGCGGCGGACACCACGGTCAGCCAGACAACACGCGCGTTGCCTTGCAAAGCCGGAACCGCTTTCTGCATGAGACTATCCTGCCAGGTGATGCGCGCACTCGTCGTGACGCGGCGCAATATACCCGCAAAGTGCGGCGCGGCTGACTGACATTTCCTCAGTCGCGGGTTGCGATTTCCTCAACCCTCATGGGACACGGGCGCGGCAATCAGGCGCTGTTCCAGCTCGACGACAGGCCCGTCCGGCACTGCAAGGCCACGCCCGGTGAGAACGATTTTGTGCGCGCCGCCGTCGACCGTGATCCGGTACAGGTTGTAGCGGCCGAGGGGCTCGCCATGGTGCGGCCTGCCCAAGGATGCGGAGGCCACGCCGATCACAGGTATAGCGGCCCCGTGCGACTCGCAGAACGCGACCGTGTTTGTATGATTATGGCCGTGCAGGACGAGCTCGGCGCCATGCTCGGCCAGCATCTGCTGCAATGCATCGGCATCGGCGAGCGCGCGGGAGGCGGGAGCCTGACCCGGCAGCGGCGGATGGTGGATCAGCACGATGCGCACGAGAGTGTCGCGTCGGAGCCGGTCGAGTACGTGACCCAAGCGAAGGAGCTGCTCGCGACCAACGCGACCCCTGGCAAGGATCGGCGCTGTTGGAACGGCCGAGTTCACACCAATGATCGCTATGCTGCCGAACCGTCGCACGAATGGAAATGCGTCAGCTTCGGTGCTGTAGCCGGCACCTTCGCCGTTTGCCCGCATGTAGTCCTGCCAGCGCGCGGTGCCCGGATCGCGCCGCATGCGCACATAGATGTCGTGGTTGCCTGGAACGACGGTCACGCGATCGGAAGAGCCCAGGCCTCGCAGCCACTCCGCCGCTGCGGCCTGCTCGCCGGGAAGGCCCAGGTTGACGAGGTCGCCCGTGACGGCGATGTGGTCCGGCTTCTGGGCGATGAGATCGGCGACGAGACGATCCACGACAGAGCGCAGATGGATGCCCTTGCGCTTGTGATGCCAATTGACGTAACCGAGCAGACGCTTTACGCGCCAGTGCGCGACGCTGAACCCGACCACCGGTGCCAGGTGGACGTCGGACAGATGGGCAAGAGTGAAAGTCTGGCTCATGGGCAAGGCTCTTAGCGGCATTGCCGGTCCGATACCAGCGATGCCGAATTCCGCAAGCCAAACGTAGCTGGAGAGCCCGCGGCATGATGTTGACGCGGATGACGAAAAAACTGATCCAGCGCTACTGGCGAATGACCCGGGCCCTGACGCTCGGCGTGCGCGGCATCGTCGTGGATGGCGAGGGGCGCGTGCTGCTGGTGCGCCATACTTATACGCCGGGATGGCATCTTCCGGGCGGCGGCGTCGAGTTCGGCGAAACGGCGGAGACGGCGCTGCGGCGTGAATTGCTGGAAGAGGCCGGCATGAGCCTGACCGGCCCGGCGGAGTTGCTCGGGATCTACGCCAATTTCGAGCTGTTTCCGGGCGACCATGTCATCGTGTTTACCGCGCGCGCGTGGGAGCAGAGCCGGCCGCTTGCGCCCAGCCGCGAGATCGCCGAGGCGCGATTCTTCGAAACCCGCTCACTACCGGATGGCACAACGGCAGGTACACGGCGGCGCATCGCAGAGTTTGTGGGCCAGTCTCCCGTCCAACCGGCGTGGTGAGATAAGGGCACTCCGGACGCAGCCGGAGTGCCCTCACCGCAAGCAAACAAAATCAGTACCACCAACGACAGACGTAGCGGCCACTCCGCATCGACCAGGCCCACTTGCCGCACACCGGCTCGTAAGCATGGAAATACGGCTTGAAGAAAAAGTGCCGGTGGTGATGGAAGTGCTTGCCCTTGGCCTGAGCCGCGGGTGCGGTCAGGCCGGCGACAGACACAGCCACCACCAGCGCGGCAGCCAAGGACTTCAGGGGCATTTTCGTTACTCCACTGCTCATACTTTTCTCAACACGACCGGTGACCAGCATCGCAATCGATGGCTGGGCGGCCGCACGACCATGAGTAGCCGGAGGTCTCGTGCGCACATGTCACTGCGGGAACAAAGCGATCCGGTTCACGCACTTGCTATCGCGCGTGATGCGCGGCTAGGAGCTCTGGCGCACGCTCCAGCGCTCGACAATCGCACGCAGGGCGTCCAGGCCATCCGTCAACGCGGCGGGGCCGGGCTGCAGGATGATCGGCGATTTGATTTCGTGCAGCTCGCCCGTCTGCACGGCGGGGACGGCGGAGAAGCCCGGGCGCGCCGCCACTTTCTCAGGGCGAAACTTCTTGCCGCACCAGGAGCCGATAATGATATCGGGCGCGCGACGCACGACCTCGTCGGGATCGACGAAACGCTCGCGCGCGCTGCGGCCGGCCGAGAGCTCCGAAAAGATGTCGATGCCGCCGGCGGCGTCGACCAGCTCGGAGACCCAGCCGAT
>JBKKCB010000097.1:0-24744 GCA_046713545.1 Hyphomicrobiaceae bacterium
TGACCGTCATTCCTGCCTATGATATCAACTTCGAAGGCATCATCATCGTTCCCATGCGCTGCATCGGCGATACGACGGTCCGGGAAATCCACAACTTGGCCCGCGCCCGCGGCGCACCGATGTTCCAGGCCGCACGGGACATCATCGAGACGGAGGAGCTGAAACCGCGCGCACGCAAATCCCTGACCGATCTTGTCACCACGTTCGATCGCTGGCGCGCCCGTCTCAACGAGATGAAGCACACCGACCTTGCCGAACTCATCCTCGACGAGTCCGGCTACACGGCCATGTGGCAGGCGGACAAGAATCCGCAGTCGCAATCCAGGCTTGAGAACCTGAAGGAGCTGGTGCGCTTCATGCACGAGTTCGAGACCCTGCAAGGCTTTCTCGAACACGTCTCCCTTGTCATGGACACCGATACGGCCGACGAGGTCGAACGCGTATCCCTCATGACCCTGCACGCGGCCAAGGGCCTCGAGTTCGGCACGGTTTTTCTGCCGGGCTGGGAAGAGGGCCTATTTCCCCACCAGCGCTCGCTCGACGAGAACGGCCTTGCCGGACTGGAGGAGGAGCGTCGGCTCGCCTATGTCGGATTGACGCGGGCGGGACGCAAGGCGCGGGTGTCGTTTGCACAAAATCGCCGGAACCGTGGCCTCTACCAGTCGGCGACACCCTCGCGTTTCGTCGACGAGCTGCCAGCGGCCGATGTGGACGTCGTGGAAGCGAAAGGTCCGTTCAGCGGCGCTTACGCAAATTTCGGCACCGCCGGTGGTTTTGGCCGCTCCAATCCTTACGGCTCGAGCCGTTTCGATGACGTCGACACCACCGCCTTCAGCAGCTCGTATCAAACGCCCGGCTGGCAGCGCGCGCAGCAATGGAAGCCACAGCGTGCCAAGCCGAAGAGAGGGCCGCTGACCCTCGACGGCGAGCTTGTCGCCTCCTCGACGGGCCATGCCTCGGATTTCAGCATCGGCGACCGCGTCCGGCATCAAAAGTTCGGGCACGGCGAGGTCATCGGTGTCGACGGCAACAAGCTGACGATCGAGTTCGAGGACGCAGGGCAAAAGCGCGTCGTCGACAGCTTTGTGGAAAAGGGATGAGGCTGTAGTCAATTCCGGCCTGCCGCCCAGATGCAACGTAGCCTGCCCAATTCCCGATCCAATGCCGTGCCACCCTCGACAACGCCGTCAGAGAACCCCTAAAAGTTCATGAGTTGTAGCGGGAGGACGCCATGGCAGCAGTCGATACGGCATTGCCCAGATCCAGCGGTTCCGTAGTGCGTGCTCCCGTCGCGCGCCCGGCCGCCGAAACGACGGCTGTCGACGTGATGGCCGAGATTTTCGATCGGAATGACAAAAGGGAAAAATTCATTCCCGTGACGCGCGAGGCGCTGATGGAGCGGCTGACCCGTCCGCACTCATGGCCTGGACAAGAGGCAGCGGAAGCCCGGCGGTTCTTTCGCTATATGGATTACTGGCGCCAGCAGACTTATGCCGCCCGCTTGTTCGAGATCGAACAGGACTACGAGCCGTTCAATCCCGACAGCGACCTGATTGTCAGTCGCACTTTCACGCGCGACGAGCGCTTCAACAAGCGTCAGCGGCTTGTCGCGAACATGACCAAGCTGTTGGAGCAAGCCAATTACACGCGCATCGACACGGACAAGGTCGAACTCATCCTCACTAGCGACAGCCACTATGGGCTGGACCTGCACGTCGATCTCTCTGCATTCGACGAGCTACTCGTGTTCTACCGTGGAGCCAGCAAGCGGTCGGAGAACCGCCGCAACATTCGCAAACTCTATCTCAAGAATGAAGCGATCGATGTTCCGATTTTCCAGCGCCTCTGCGTGGTGTTCAAGCTGAAGCCCGAGGAGGTGCGGATTCGCGAGGTCATGGTCGAGCGAAGCTGCAACCGCAAGGAAGCCGAGAAGATCGTCAAACGGCTGCGAAGCATGCTGCCGCCGCAGATCAAGCCCGATTTCATCTACCTGAAGCTCTTCAAGAACATGCCGCGATCCGACATCGAGATGGTGTTTCCGAACACGCGCGTGCGCTTTCGCATGTTCGACAAGATCAGGCTTGGCGTGACAGCCGGCAGTGGCCTCGGCATGGGCGTCTTCGGGACCGTAGGCAAGATCGCCGTGGCATCAAATCCGATCGCGCTTGCAGGCGCCATGGTCGGCCTTTGCGGCATCGCGTTCCGCCAGGCGACGAGTTTCGTGAACCAGCGCAACCGTTACATGGTGACGATGGCGCAGAACCTTTATTTCCATGCCCTTGCCGACAATCGCGGCGTGACGACACTGCTCGCCAGCAGGGCAGCAGAGGAAGACATCAAGGAGGAGATGCTCCTTTACAGTGTCATGGCCAAGGAGCGCGTCACGCGGCGCGACCTGGGGGATGTCGATCGCGCCATCGAACAATACCTCCTCAACACGTTCAACGTGACCGTGAACTTCGACCTCGAGGATGCGCTGAGCCGCCTGCTGGCAGACGGCATCGTCACCGAGCAGGACGGCGTTTTTCAGACATTGTCGCCAAGCGAGGCATCACAGCATATCGACGTCAAGTGGGACAAATATCTGGACGAGCTTCCCGACCAGACCAGGGACGAAGGTGTGGAATTCGACCGGGACGCCAGCGAGGCGGCCGCCTGACGCCCGGCTCTCGCCACGCACGCCCGTCCAGCGATTTGGCGCCGCCATGGCATTGACCAGGCTATCGATCTCAGTCGCCGATGCACACGGTGCCGGCGCGCTGTCCGAAATGCTGGACAATCTTGATCCTGCTCCCTCCGCCCAGTCGATGTTTCGCGATGAAACGTCGGGCGGCTGGCGGCTGGACGCCTACTATCATGCTGCCCCCGATCTCTTGTCGGTCACGAAGGCGTCGAGGGATATTCTGCCATTACTTGCAGATTCGGATTTTTCGATCGCGCCGGTCCCTGACGCAAACTGGGTCGCCGTCAGCCAGGCAGCTTTGCCGCCCATCGCGGCCGGACGATTCCTGATTCACGGCAGCCACGACCGCTCGACGGCACGAGGGAAGCGGTTCGCCATCGAGATCGATGCCGGGGAAGCCTTTGGAACGGCGCATCACGCCAGCACACGAGGCTGTCTTCTGGCGCTCGACCGGCTGGCGCGCCGGCGTCCGTTCCACCGCGTGCTCGATCTCGGCTGCGGCGCCGGTGTGCTCGCCATCGCCGCTGCCAAGCGATTCCCCGCCGCTCGCATAACCGCCACTGACATCGACCCTCGCGCCATCGATGTCGCGCGCGTCAACGCGCGTATCAACGGTGTCACTCCGCGCCTGCAGCTGGCAACCGCTACAGGCGTCGATCACGCACTCTTGCGCGGAGATCGTCGCTTCGACCTCATTCTGGCAAATATTCTTGCGGAACCGCTGATCGAGCTTGCGCCGCAACTGGCCCGCCTCGTTCTGCCAGGCGGATTTATCATCCTGTCGGGTCTGCTCGATTCGGAACGGCGGCCGGTTCGAGCGGCCTACGCCGCGTCCGGCCTTTCGGCGTGGAGCGCGCTGTCGCTCAATGGCTGGACGATCCTGACGCTGCGGCGCCGATAGCGACGCGCCTCAATCCGTCCAAGTTGGCGGCAGAAGCAGGCGGCGCGCGCGCAGCCGACGAATTTCCACTTCGGCAACGCCGATGTCGCTCAAGACGCGCTCATCGAGATTCATGAGGTTGGCAGTCCGGCGGCGCCGGGCATTGGCCGTTTGGATGGCTGCGAGGCCCTGATTGGCCAAGCTTGCCAGCCGGCCCAGCATCCCGTCCTTGGGATCAGCTTGGTGCCCCATGTCAAACACGAGGGCAGCTGCAAAGCTTGCAATTTTCACGACCGTGTCCTCGCTGGTTTGACGCAGCAGGCGGCTGCCGCCTCGCTGAGGCAGGCAGCCTTCGCTTCGTGAGGCGACTACAGCCAGTAGCTGTTGACCGCGCCGTCCTTCGCGCGAACGGCCTTGATGCGATCCGAAGAAAAGCCGAGGTCGGCCAAACGCTGGTCGCTCAAACCATTCAGATAGGCGCGAACGTGAGCTTCCCCGTGGGCCTTTCTCGCCTCGATCACGCGATCGAACAAACGACGGAAAAAGCCCGGAGTTGCAGGAGCCGCGGTCCGGTCGACGGCAGCGTCAAAGCCAAGTGCGGTTGAATTGGTGCTCATGATGGTCCCCTTTCTGGGGCTATGTTTGCAACAGCGCGAATCGCCAGCGCCGTTTGAACTCAACTTAAGTCACAATCGCACCCGCACCAGAGTTCACATTGCATCGCAGCATCATCACGATTGCATACCTATAAAACTGTGAAATATCAAAACATTACACTCACTATAATAATGCTGCATTGCGTCATTATCAGGCATGTTGCCTGCCGGTCTCAGGCACCCTAAAAAGGGGCATGTTCCAGGATTTTTCCGCATCGGCAGACCCTTCCCAGGGGGTCGAGAGGGTGGCACGTGTGCGGTCGCGCATGCGGGCCCTGGGCGTGGATGCCATCGTCGTCCCGCGCTCCGACGAGCACATGGGTGAGTACGTACCCCCCTCGGCCGAAAGACTAAAATGGCTGACGGGGTTTACCGGCTCGGCCGGCCTGGCCGTGCTTAGCGGAGCCTCGGCCGCTCTGTTCGTGGATGGCCGCTATGTCCTCCAGGCCGGCACGCAGATCGATAAGGGCGCGTTTGAGGTCCTGCAGATCCCCGACAACGAACCTGCCGACTGGCTCGCCGCCAAAGTGAAAAAGGGTGGCGTCGTCGGCTTTGATCCATGGTTGCATACCTCTGCATGGGTCGTGCGCACCAAGCAGATGCTGGCCAAGCACGGCGTTCGCCTGAAACCCCTTGGCAGCAACCCGATCGACCATGTTTGGGGACGCCAACGCCCCCCGGCACCGCTTGGTCCGGTCACGATTCATCCCCTGAAGTTCGCCGGCAAGGCGGCCGAGCAAAAAATCTCGGACCTCCAGACTACTCTCAAAGAGAGCGGCGAGGATGCCGCGGTGCTGACCATGCCCGATTCGATCGCCTGGGCCTTCAACATCCGCGGCTCGGACGTCCAGCACAATCCGACGCCGCTCGCTTTCGCCGTTTTGCATGCCGCCGCGAAACCCGAGCTTTTCATCGACAAGCGCAAGCTGTCGCCTGAGGTCCGCAAATACCTGAGCGGAATCTCCCGTCTGCGCGAGCCGGCCGAGCTCAAGGACCGCATCGACGCACTCAAGAAAGCCGGCAAGCGCGTCCGCATCGACGATGCGAGCGCGGCCTTTTGGTTCCGCCAAAGGCTGGGAGCGACGAGCAAGCTCATCGCCAATGCGACCGATCCCTGCCTGCTGCCGAAAGCGTGCAAGAACAAGGCCGAGATCGCCGGTGCGCGCACCGCGCACGAGCGCGACGGCGTGGCCATGGCCCGCTTTCTCGCCTGGCTCGATCGCGAAGCCCCATCAGGCCGGGTCGACGAAATCGGGGCCGTGACGCATCTCGAAGGCCTGCGCGCCGAGACCCAGGCACTGAAAGAGATCAGCTTCGATGCGATTTCAGGATCGGGCGCCCACGGCGCGATTGTCCACTACCGCGTGACGGCCGCCACCAATCGCAAGCTCAAGTCCGGCGAACTGTTCCTCGTCGACTCGGGCGCCCAATACGAGGACGGCACGACCGACGTAACACGCACGATCGCCATTGGATCGCCCACCCAGGAAATGCGCGAACGCTTCACTCTGGTTTTGAAAGGCCACATTGCCATTTCGACGGTGCGCTTCCCCAAAGCGACGGCCGGCGCCCATCTGGACGCTTTCGCACGCCGTGCCTTGTGGCAGCAGGGGCTGGATTTCGACCACGGCACCGGCCATGGCGTCGGCAGTTATCTGTCGGTCCATGAAGGCCCGCAGGGTTTGTCAAAACGCTCCTACATCCCGCTCGAGCCCGGCATGATCGTGTCCAACGAGCCCGGCTACTACAAGCCCGGCCACTACGGCATTCGCATCGAAAATCTGCTGATCGTGACCGACGCCGAGGCGATCGCGGGCGGCGATCGCAAGATGATGGGATTCGAAACGCTGACCCTGGTGCCGATCGACCTTCGTCTCGTCGAGCCGAAACTCCTGACGCCCGACGAAATCGCGTGGTTGAACGCGTATCATGCGCGCGTGCGCGACGTGATCGGCCCTCACCTCACCGTGGATCGTCCGTGGCTCGACGCGGCGACGGCGACGCTCCGGGTGTGACAGCGCGCACTCTAGCGATCATCTGAGCGCTTCGAGCCGATTTTTGGCGGCAGTCACACCGCCCGCGAGTGCTTTGGCGTAAAGCATGCGGGCGCGCTCCACTTCAGCATTGACATCCCGCGCACCGGTGGCGGCGAGAATATTGGGATCGTACGTCTCCGCCAGGGCGAAGAGCCCGCGCGGAGTTTCAGAGAGCGAGCCGTCGCCGAGAATCTCTCGTGCCCGCACCATGTTGCCGTCACCGATCATATCCTGCGCACGTTTCAGCAAATCATCAGCCTCATCCTCCCGCCTCTTTTCCGGGCTGGGGCGAACGACAGGCTGAGGAGACGCAGTGAGCGGATCGACGCTGGCGACAGCGCGAACAATGGGCTCGGGTTTTGTCGACGCAACCGCATCCGCATTCCGGGCTGCACCAGGTTGAAATCGGGACTGCGCTGTGGTGTCGCCGAACCGGCCCGTCAGCCACAGGACGGTCGGCAAGACGAGGGCAAGCCCCAGCACCAGGCCGAGCAATCCGGCTTTGAGCTGGTGAGCCAGCCAGCTTCGAGACTTTTCTGGCGCCGCGCGAAACGCCGAGGGCAGCGACAAGGGCTCTTCGTCGTCGTCATAGTCTGTGTAAGATACCGACGTGTACGCGGGAAGGCTCTGCCCCTGTCTTGACGGGACGGGCAGGGCCGAATCGGTGCGCGCTGCGTGCTGATGCTCGAAGTCGCGTTGCAGCCTGTCCGTCAGCGTTTTGGGGATCGTCTTCGACACGCTCCAGCCGTCTCCGTTGTAGCGCGGGTGACCCGCCGCAGCAGGTTTCCCAACTTGTGACGTCATTCACGGTCTCCTCTTCCCGGCCGGAGGGACACGTGGAAGCCGATCCAACCCCTGTTGGACGCGGCCATCGTGGGGCATTCGAACAGTCGTGTGGACCGTGTAAGCCAGTGACCGCTCAAGTACGCACCACGCATTGCTCAACCGGACTGCCGTCGCCACAACGGCTATCTCAATTCAGAACTAGGATGCGACCTTCCCCGACGACAAGGTACACAGCAAGCGCTGGAGAGACAAACAGAAATACATGTAGCGCTCGATACGTGACTTCGATCCTCAGTCTCGGCATGATCATAAGTCATATGCCGGCAACGGGGAGAAGTGGACATGGTACTGCTGGTGATGGGGTTGGCGCTGTTCATCGGTGTCCATCTCGTGACGACGCAACCCGATTTGCGGCACGGTCTATCTCAACGCATGGGTTTGGGCGCCTACAAGGGCTTGTACTCACTGCTGTCCTTTGCCGGTCTCGCCTTGATCGTCTTGGGCTATCACAAGGTGCAACTCGCACCGGGAAAAAATCCCGTGCTTTGGAACACGCCGCACTGGGGCCGGCATGTCGCCATGCTGTTGATGCTGCCTGTGTTCCCGCTGCTCGTTGCGACCTACCTGCCGGGCCGCATCAGCGCTGCCGTCCACCATCCCATGATCACCGCCGTGAAATTCTGGGCCTTGGCGCACCTCTTCGTGCGCGGTGATGCTGCGTCCATCCTGCTGTTTGCCGGCCTCCTCGCATGGGCTGTCTACGACCGGATTTCGCTGAAGCAGCGGGAGTCAGGCGGCCTTGTCACGGTCAAAACCGGCCCTCTACGCAACGACATCATCGCGATTGTCCTGGGGCTGGCGATCTACGCGATCTTCCTGAAATGGGGCCACGCCGCGATCATCGGAGTCCCCATCATCGCCTGACATTCGATCTTCGGGTCACGAAAAAGCCGAAAAACGTGTCCACCAAGGCAGTTGCGATGCAATCTTAGCGTGCCGCAATCTTCGTTCCTGCCTTTCGCGGCCGTGCACAGGAGTCTATATGGATGGTCTCCGCTCGCAGCATCCGCCTGCCGCCGGAGCATTCTGAGGACAGCACCTGATGGCCGATGGCACGGATACCTTCATCCGCGAAGTTCAAGAAGAGTTGCGCCGCGAGCAGTTGACCCGCATTTGGGAACGTTACGGCACCTATATCGTTGCCGCAGTCGTTCTTCTCGTAGCCGCCGTCGCCGGCTACAAGTATATGGAATATTACCGTATTTCGAAGGCGGAAGCCGCTGGCGCCAGCTATCGCGCAGCCCTCGCCCTGAACGACCAGGGCAAGACCGACGACGCTCAGAAAGCGCTCGCGGCAATGGTGGGCAAATCGTCTTCGGGTTATGCCGCACTCGCCGGCCTGCGCTTGGCCGCAGCCGCTGCCAAAGCGGGAAAGACCGCTGAGGCCGTTGCCGCTTTTGATGCCGTAGCCAAGGGAAGCGCCGGAGACGAGCTGCTGCGCGATCACGCCGCACTCCAGGCTGCCATGTTGAGACTGGACGTTGCCGACTGGACGGAGATGCAGAATCGGCTCAACGATCTGATCAATGACAGGAATGCGTGGCGGTTTTCAGCGCGGGAGCTTCTCGGCCTTGCGGCTTACAAGGCCGGACGCACGGCCGAAGCCCGTAAGACGTTCGAGCAGCTGCTCGGAGATCAAGGGACACCTCCATCGATGGTCGAGCGCACGCAGCTCATGCTCAACGTATTGACGGAAGCAGACGTCGCGAAGAGCGCTGGCACGGCGCCAGCGAACGCAAAGTAGGGGTCGCGATTGATGAGGCTGCCAGGGGGAAACGTCATCTGCGCTGCAGCTGTCATGCTGGCCGCAGGCGTTGGGGGCTGCTCGGATGGCCCGAGCCTGCCGCGACTGGGCGACCTGAACCCGTTCGCCGAAAAGCAGGTACCTCTGCCGGGTAAACGCGTTCCCGTCGCACTGGCCGAAGACAAAGCCGGCATCGAGCTCACGTCTGCGGACCGGCCCGTCACATTGCCGGCGCCCCGGCAGAACGATACCTGGTCGCAGCCCGGTGGCGGCGCCAACAACGCACCGGGACATCTCGCGCTCGGAACTGCCGTGCGCACAGCCTGGAGCGCGGATGCCGGCAAGGGATCTAGTTCCTATGGACGCCTCACGGCCAGCCCCATCGTCGCGGACGGACGTGTCTATACGCTGGACGCAGAAGGCAAGGTCTCCGCATTTTCCTCATCCGGGTCATCGGCCTGGCGGACATCTCTGACGCCTGAAAAGGAGAAAGACTATAAGGGCTTCGGCGGTGGACTGGCGTCCGAAGGCGGACGCATCTATGCCGCCACGGGCTTCGGCTATGTTTACGGATTGGACGCCCAGACCGGCAAGAAGCTGTGGGAGAAGAACGTCGGCTCGCCGATCCGCGCGTCGCCCACGGCAGCGAACGGCAAAGTGATCGTGGTGACGTCGGACGGTCTCGTCTACGCGCTGTCCGCCGCTGACGGCAAGGAAGTCTGGAATCACCGCGGCCTGCCCGAACGCTCCAGCATTCTGTCGAATGCCAGCCCGGCAATCGACGGTGATGTGGTTGTCGTGCCGTATCCCTCCGGCGAAGTCGTAGCCCTGCGCGCGACGGACGGGCAGCCGGTCTGGACTGAATCCCTGGCCCGCACGCGCACCGCATCTTCCATGGGCGCCATGAGCGATGCTGCCCGACCAGCCATCGACAATGGTACGGTCTACGCGGTGGGCCATTCCGGCCGCATGGTGGCGACATCATTGCGCTCCGGCGAGCGCCTGTGGTCGCTGAATGTCCCGGGTATCCAGGCGCCTTACGTCGCCGGCGAGTACGTCTTCGTCGTCGACACCGGCGGTCAGCTTCTGGCTGTGGGTCGCCGCGACGGCAAGGTCGTCTGGTCGACGAAGCTTCCCAATGCCAAGACCTGGTCGGGCCCCGTGCTGGCCGGTAGCAAACTCTGGCTGACCTCGAACAAGGGTCAGCTCGTGGCTGTGGACGCGGCAACCGGCAAGGTCGAGAACCAGCAGGATCTCGGATCGCCCATCTACATCGCTCCGGTCGTGGCGGCAGGTCGCATGTACGTCCTCACCGACAAGGCCCGGCTGATTGCGTTGAACTAGGCGCTTCGCGACACGCCGCCATTCTGGCTATGTTCCTCGGATGTTCGAGCGCGAGGCAGCGCGCCCACCATTGTTCCCATGTCGCATCATGGGTGCATTGCCCCTTGCCCATCACAATTTTGTACACTGATGGACACGCGTCGCCGCCGCGGCCGTTGCAAGCCGCAGGCAACCCGGAGAGCCATTCCTATGCGTCCGCACCATCGGCCCCTTTCCGCCCTGCTGCTCGCGATCCTGATCTCGACCGCGGGCCATGCCGTTGCCCAGCAGGAGACCCAGCCGCTCCAGACCGAGGGCGTAAAGCCTGAGGAAGCACGCTCCGCGCCGGCAGACAGCCAAGCCACCACCGCCACGACACCACCCGCCCGATCTGGAGAGGAGAACGACGTTTCCCGGCAGCAGCCGGTTCGGGACCAATCCGACAAGCCGGTCGAGCAATCGCCGCCTGCCGTCCAGCGCACTGAGGCCGCGCCATCTCAGGACCAGAAAAAGCCGGACAGCGACACCGTCGCGGGCAAGCCGGCACCGGCAGCCAAATCAAATGCTCGGACCGTACGAAAACCTTCCCTTCCCGCCGACTCCGTCACCAGCCACACGCTCGATATTGCAGGCCGGACGCTTCAGTTCGAAGCCGTCGCCGGCAGCATCCCGATGACGAATGCGGACGGCAAGGTTCAGGCTCGTATCGCCTACATCTCTTATACGGCGGCGGGCGCGGATGCGAAATCGCGCCCTGTCGCGTTCGCCTTCAACGGCGGGCCTGGTTCAGCATCGGCCTGGCTGCACTTGGGAACGCTCGGGCCTTGGCGCTTGCCGATGGATGGCGACGCGGTACGGCCGTCCGCCCCCGGCACGGCGATTCCCAATGCCGAGACCTGGCTCGATTTCACCGACCTCGTCCTCATAGATCCGGTCGGCACGGGTTACAGCCTCTTTGAACCCGACACCGCCGAGCAGGCCGATGCGGCCGGCACGCGCGACAGCAGCGGCGGCCGGCGCACGACGAGCGCGTCCGATCTGCAGAAGCAGTATTGGTCCATCTCCGGCGATGTGGCCTCTTTCGCCAGCTTCATTTCCAAATGGCTGACCAAGACCGGCCGCCACGCCTCGCCGAAAGTCCTGGTCGGCGAAAGCTACGGCGGCTTCCGCGGGCCCAAGATCGCGCGCGCCCTGCAGTCGGATCACGGTGTCGGCGTCAACCTGCTCGTCCTCGTTTCGCCCGCGCTCGACTTCAGCTTCCTGCGCCGCCAGCGCCACCTGCCCTTCAACGCTGCCGCACTTCTGCCGTCGCTGTCGGCCGCCGGTCTGGAGGCGCGCGGCAAGACGCCGGCGCCGACCCTGATGCGCGAGGCGGAAGAGTATGCCCGGGGCGAATATCTGACGGATATGCTCCGAGGACCGCGTGATACCGCGGCCGTCGCCAGGGTTGTCCGGCGCGTTTCGGCGCTGACCGGCCTGCCCCCCGCGGCCGTGAGCAAGTACGGCGGCATGCTGGACAGCTCGGGCTATCGCCGCGAATCCAACCTGGGCGGCAACAAGGTCGCCAGCGCCTACGATGCGTCGATCAAGGGCCTCGACCCCGAACCTGGATCACCTGCCTCCGGCTACGAGGATCCTTTCGTCACCGCGCTGCGGGCACCGTTGAACAGCGCCATGCTGGGTCTGTACACGACCCAGCTCGGCTGGCGCCCGGAGACCCGCTATCTGGTGGCCAACGGCGAGGTCAGCAGAAATTGGCAGTACGGCAATTCGCCGTCATCGCCCGAGGCCGTTTCGGATCTAAAGTCGGTCCTCGCCCTCGACTCGCGCCTGCGCGTCCTCGTCGCGCACGGCTACACCGACCTGGTGACGCCCTACTTCGCCAGCACACTGGTGCTGGACCAGCTGCCCGCATACGGCGATGCGCGACGCCTCGTCCAGGTCACCTATCCCGGCGGCCACATGTTCTACAGCCGGGACAGTTCGCGCGCTGCCTTTCGCGAGGACGTCCTCATCATGCTCGCCGCCAGCCTGAACGGCGAACCGCAGACGCGATGACGTAACGGTTCTATCGCGTCACGTCTCGGCGCCGCCGTTCACCTGGATCATCTGCCCGTTGATGAATGAGCCGGCCTCCGACGCCAGCAGCGCCACGGCAGCCGCAACCTCGTCGGGCGTTCCGAGCCGCCCTACCGGCACGCGCGCCTTCATCGGCGTGATGTGCGCAGCCTGCATGGCGTCCTGTGCCTCTCCCATGATGGGACCTGGCGACACGATGTTGACTGTGATGCCTTTCGGCCCGAACTCTTTCGCCAAAGCCTTGGTCAGGCCCCATGACGCATGCTTCGACGCCGATACGTGTGCGCGGCCGTTGTAGCCGTGGATCGCGTTCATGCCGGCGAAGTTGATGATCCGCCCCCAGCCCTTGTTGATCATGCCGGGCAGGCACACGCGCGACAGCCAGTACGACGCATCGAAGTTGATGGCCATCACGCGCCGCCACTCGTCCTCGCTGACCTCCAGAAAACCGCCGTCCTCGCGCACCGCCGCGTTGTTCACCAGCACGTCCACCGTGCCGAACTTGCCCAGGCTTTCCTCGGCAATGCGCATGCAGTCTTCACGCTTGCCGACATCCCCCATGGCCACCAGCGCCTCGACGCCGAGGTCGCGCGCTTCATTGGCAACTTTCTGCGCCGCCTGGCGATCCTGAGATCCGTTGATGACGACGTTGCAACCATCCTTCGCCAGCACCAGCGCACAGGCGCGCCCGATGTTCTTGTTTGAGCCCGTAATCAGCGCCGTACGCTTGCCTTTAGCCATTCTTAGTTGACCTTCCTGATCCACACGTGATTGTCGTGGAATGCACCGCCGCCGAACGGCGCCGGCTGGTCCGCCCCCGTCAGCGTGTTGATGCCTTCCTCGCCTTCGAATTGATCGTTGGGCGCGATGCTCTCCACGATCACAACGCCGCGGCGCACGCCGTCGAAGGCCCGCGCCTTGAGCCGGATTTCGCCGCGCTCGTTGCCCATGGCGATGCGCTCGCCGTCGTTGACGCCCAGGGTCTCCAGATCGCCCGGATGGATCATCGCCGACGGCGGCCCCTCGCGCTTCTGGCTGGTCGGCGTCTCGTTGAAGCTCGAGTTCAGATACCCGCGCGACGGTGAGGTTGCCAGCCGGAACGGATGCTTGTCATCGGCTTCCTCGATCACCTGCCAGAAATCCGGCAGCTTCGGCATCTCGCGATGCGGTCCCATGGGTCCGGCATTGGTCATCTTCACGCCCGTCCAATCCGGAGCGAAATGGAATTTGCCGTCGGGATGCGCGAAGCCATTGATGTAGTGCGCCGTGTCGAAATCCGGCTGGCAATCGATCCACTTCTCGGCTTCCAGATCGTCCAGCGCGCCCCATCCCGATACGCTCAGCGTCTCGTCAATCATCTCGCGCGGCGTCATGCTGAAGCCGCGATGCTCCGCGCCCACGCGGCGCGCCAGATCGCAGATCACGTCGTGATTGCTCCAGCATTCGCCCGGCGGCTCGATGAGTTTGGGACCAAGCAGAATGTGCTGATTGCCGCCGGACTGATAAACGTCGTCGTGCTCCAGGAACATCGTCGCCGGGATGACCACGTCCGCCATGCGCGCCGTCGCAGTCATGAACTGCTCGTGTACGCACACGAACAGATCCTCGCGCGCGAAACCCTGCTTCACCTTGCGCTGCTCCGGCGCCACCTGCACGGGATTGGTGCTCTGGATCACCATGGCCTTGATCGGCGGCCCGTCGCGGAGGTCGAATGGATCGCCCGTCAGCACCGGGCCGATGCGCGACTGATCGAGCTGGCGCACGCCGGGCTTGCGCATGTCGAGCCCTTCGATCAGCGTCTTGTTCCAGTGATAGATGGCGTTGTTCTTGTGGAATGCGCCGCCGCCCTCATTGAGCCAGGCTCCCGTCACGGCCGGAATGCACGACGCGGCATGCATCGACACCGAGCCGTTGCGCGAGCGCGCGAAGCCATAGCCGAGCCGGAAATAGCTGCGCGGCGTCGTGCCCACCCACTTGGCGAACGTCTCGATATCGGCCACCGGAATGCCCGTGATACCGCTCGCCCATTCCGGCGTGCGCGTCTTGAGGTGCTGCTCCAGCTCACGCGGCTTGTCCGTGTATTTTTCCAGGTACGGCCAGTTGGCGTAGCCGTCGCGGAACAGCACGTGCATCACACCACAGGCCAGCGCCGCATCGGTGCCGGGCCGCAGCACCAGTCCGAGATCGGCCTGTTCCATCGTGCCGTTGCGATAGACATCTACGACCACCAGCTTCGCGCCGCGCTCCTTGCGGGCGCGGGTGACGTGCGTCATGACGTTGATCTGCGTGTTGACCGGATTGGTGCCCCAGATCGTCACCAGATCGGCCTTGGCCATCTCGCGCGGGTCGGGTCCGCGCGCCGCACCGGCCCCGGCCAGAAACCCTGCCTCAGCCAGCGTCGTACAGAACGTGGAATATTGCCCGGCATACCCTTTCGCGTGACGCAGACGGTTGATGCCGTCGCGCATCACGAGGCCCATGGTGCCGGCATAGAAATAGGGCCACACGCTCTCGGGCCCGAACTCGCGCTCGGCCTTGAGCATCGCCTCGGCCGTAAGGCCCATGGCCTCGTCCCAGGAAATGCGCTCGAACTGGCCTGAGCCCTTCGGGCCTTTGCGTTTCTGCGGAAACAGCAGGCGGTCGGGATGGTGCACCCGCTCCGCATAACGCGCGACCTTGGCGCAGACGATCCCGGCCGTGTAGCTGTTGGACTTGGCGCCGTGGACTCGGCCTATGCGGCCATTGCCCAGCAGCTCGACCTCGAGTGCGCACGTCGACGGGCAGTCGTGCGGGCAGGCGGAATACCCGATCGGCACTTTGGCATCCATGGCGCGTTCTCCCGAAATCGTTACGGCAGAATAGCCGGGTCGCTGCGTCGGGGGGAGAGGTTTCTTAGACTGCTTTTCGGAAAGTGGATGACTGCCTTAAGTAAGAAGGCGAACTTACAATCGCAATTCCAGGCGTTAACGCGGTGCGCGGAAGACTCAGCATGCTAAGCTTGGTTCCAAACAACCCGCTCGATCTCGCAACCCTGGCATCTTTGCTCACCGACAAGGGTGAACTGGCGCTGGTGTGGCCGGATGCCCAACATCCTTTCGATCCTGACCAGTGGCGCGGCACGCTCACCTCAAGCCCTCGCAACCAATCTTACTTTGTCTTGAGCGATGGCGAGGTTGTCGGGCACGCTGCCCTGCTCGAAACCGAAGAGCCGGGCGTTCTGTCCGTCTCCTACCTGTTCATTCGCACAGATCACCGGAACCGCGGCCATGGTCGTCAGCTCATCGCTTTGCTCGAGCACGAGGCGCTGAAGGTTCCGGGTACGACCGCGTTGCGGTTGAGGGTCCGCACGTACAATCCGCGGGCCGCTCACGTCTACGAGGCCTCGGGCTTCGTCGTCGCTGAGCAGGAGGGAACACTTCAAATCATGCGCAAGCGCCTGCGCACCTCGGCCCCTTAGGCCCGCACGCCCTCCAGCCCCTTCCAATCGAGCGCGACCCCATGGCCCGGCCGATCCGGTGCAATGGCATTGCCCTCGGCGATTTTCATGGGTTCTGCAATGTAGCGGTCGATTCCGAAGCCATGCGTTTCCAGATAGCTGCGGTTGGCGCACGCTGCCAGCAGTTGCACTGTCACGTCGTGCGCACCATGCGAGGTCACCGGCAGGTTGAACGCTTCCGCCAGATGCGCGACCTTCATGAACACCGTCACGCCACCGCAGTTGGTCACGTCCGGCTCCGGATAGGTGACGCCGCCTGACGCCACCATTTGCTTGAACTCCCACAGCGTCCGCATGTTCTCGCCGGTCGCGATCGGCAGCCCGCCATCGCGCACGATGCGCACATGCCCCGCGACGTCGTCCGGAATGATCGGCTCCTCCAGCCACACCAGCTCGAAGGGCTGAAACGCCCGCGCCCGGCGGATCGACTCGTCCACCGTCCACTTCATGTTGGCGTCGACCATGAGCGGGAAGCCATCGCCCAGATACTCGCGCATGGCCTTGATGCGCGCCACGTCCTCCGACATGCGGTCGCGGCCAACCTTCATCTTGATCGCCCGGAAGCCCTTCTTGAGGTTGCCTTCGGTCTGCTTCAGCAGCGCTTCGGTGGTGAAATCCAAATCGATGCCGCCCGCGTAGCAGGGCACGAGCGGATCGTAGCCACCGAGCAGCTTCCACAGCGGCAGCTTCGCGCGCTTCGCCTTCAGGTCCCACAACGCGATATCGAGCGCCGAGAGGGCCAGCACCGACGGCCCGCCCCGGCCGCCGTAGTGAAGGCCCCACCACACCTTGTTCCAGACGTGCTCGATGCGATCGGCATCCAAGCCCGGCACGATCTCCGCAATGTCACGCGACAGCGTGGCGTAGATGGCACCGCCATTGTGGCCGGTGGTGTAGGTGTATCCCATCCCCTCTTCGCCATCGGCGTCGCGCACGCGCACCGTGATCAGCTCGAAAGCCGTCATGGTGCCATGCGTCGAATCCGACAGCGGCACATCGAGCGGAATGCGATAGTGCCCAGCCGTTACGGCGGCGATCTTGGCCACGTGTTTCCTCCTGGAGAAGCTTTTAGTAGGTCGCGAAGATGCGCCGGATCTCTGCAGGATCCTTGGTCTTGGTCAGTGCGAGCGACAGCAGGATGCGCGCCTTCTGCGGCGTCAGGTTGTCCGCCGTCAGGAAGCCGGCATCGCGGATCTTGCTGGAGTTGAACACCCGGCCCGATCCGGCCCGCGACGACATCATCACGACGACACCGGCCGCGTGCGCCTCCACCAGCGCCTCCATCTCTGGCGGCGACACCATGCCGGGTGCAAAGGCCGCCATGACGATGCCCTAGGCCCCCGCTGCAACGAAGGCGCGCGCGGCCGTGCCGTCATCGCCGGCATACGAATAGGCGATATCGACGCGCGGCAGCGCATCAAGTGTGCGAATGTCGAACTCCGTATCGGGTGCCCCCTTGCGGATCGGCTTGCGATAGAACGTGACGGCATCCCCGTCCGCATGTCCCAACACGCCGAAATCCGGGCTCCGGAACGTCTGCAGCCGCGCCGTCGAGGTCTTCGTCACCTCGCGCGCCGACTGTATCTCGTCATTGAGGCATACGAGCACGCCCAGGCCTCGCGCTTCCGGCGTTGCCGCTGTGCGCACCGCGTTGACGAGGTTGAGGCCCGCATCCGTCGACAGCGCACTGGCCGGCCGCTGCGAGCCGACCACCACGATCGGCACCTTCACCTTGGCCGTGAGATGGAGCGCGTAGGCCGTTTCCTCGAGCGTCGCCGTGCCGTGCAGGACAACAATGCCAGCCAGATCGGGATGCTCAGCCACCACCTTGTCGGCCGCGATCAGCACGTGCTTCCACTCGGGAAATGCGACCGCCGTACTCGGCACCGCCTTGAACCGGATCGGCACAATGTCGGCGACCGTCTGCACATCGGAGAACTTGGCGACCATTTCGTCCGCCTGCAGCATCTTGCCGGTCGCGGTGTACTCGTAGAGATCGAGCGGGCCCTTGCCGATCGACGTAATGGTGCCGCCGGTGCCGATGACCGCGACTTTCGGTTTGCTCGTCATCTGATCATCCTGGTGTTGTTGTTGCCCGCCGGCTTTGCCCCGACGGTGATGACTATTGGACACCGCGCTCGCCGCATCGGCAAGCGGCTACGCCTTGCGCAACGCGCCGGTCTCGCTGTCCAACACTGCATAGGCCGTAGCGGCCGTATCCTTCGACGGCGACACCGGCACGATCTCGAACTCGGCCAGATCCGACCAGTGCATGGTCCACTCCTGCAAGAGCTTGAGATCATCGCATTCCATGAGCTGGAAGCAGCGATCGAAGTTGCCCTCGATCCAGCTGCCATGCACGCTCAGTCCCTCCGGCGCCATGCGGCCTTTGTCGCGGAAGCGCTGATAGATTGCCCGCGCATTCTGATCCTTGAACCGCTCGATCACCATGAACAGCATTGCAAGCTCATCCGTGCTTCTTCACGACCACATGCCAGGCGGATACGCCGCATCCGGCGCACGTCAGAAATCGCCGCGGATTGCCAGCCGCCTTCCAGCGGATACCGCCGAGGTCCCAGATAGACCGGCGATGCCCGCACTCCGGGCATCGCGCCATCCATTCCCGCGACTCGCGCTCCATTCTTTCCGCCCACGCGCGCGGCACCAATGAGATGATGAAACGCTGCGTGCGGCTCATCATGGATGCATCGCCTCAGAACGCGACCTTGTCGCCGCCCTTCAACTGCAGCGCCTCGCGCGCCTCATCCGGAGTGGCAATCTCCAGTCCGAGCCCCTCGATGATTTGGCGCACAAGCCGCACCTGCTCGGCATTGGACTTGGCGAGCTTGCCGGCGCCGGCCCACAGGGAATCCTCCATGCCGACGCGTACGTTGCCGCCCATGGCCGCTGCCATCCCCGCGATGGGAAGCTGATTGCGGCCTGCACCTAGCACCGACCAGTGATACTCGCTGCCGAACAGCCGGTCCGCCGTGCGCTTCATGTGCGCCACGTCCTCGGGATGCGGGCCGATGCCGCCCAGAATGCCGAACACCGACTGAATGAAGAAGGGCGGCTTGATGATCCCGCGATCCGCAAAATGGCGCAGCGTATACAGGTGCCCGATGTCATAGCACTCGACCTCGAAGCGTGTGCCGTTCTCCGCGCAGGTCGTCAGGATGTACTCGATGTCGGCGAACGTATTCTTGAAGAACCCGGCGCGGGTGCCCTCGATGTAGGGACGCTCCCAGTCGAACTTGAACTCCTTCTGCCGCGCCAGCATAGGGTAGAGGCCGAAGTTCATCGTCCCCATGTTGAGGCTGGCGACTTCCGGCTTGAAGATCGCGGCCGGCCGCACGCGTTCTTCCACCGTCATTGTCATTGCACCGCCGGTGGTGATGTTGATGACGCAGCCCGAGCGCTGCTTGATGACCTTCAGGAATGGCGCAAACGCCTCGGTCGATTGGTCCGGCTTGCCGGTCTTGGGATCGCGCGCGTGCAGGTGCACGACTGCCGCGCCCGCCTCAGCAGCCCCGATGGCCGCGTCGGCGATCTCCTCCGCCGTAATCGGCAGATGCGGCGACATGGACGGCGTGTGGATCGACCCCGTGACCGCACACGTGATGATGACCTTCTTCGACTTCGCCATGCTCCGATCCTCTCAGCTCTTGAAAGATGTCTGCGCCCGCTTGTGGGCCAGCAATGCCGCCAGGCGTTCGTCGCGCCAGCGGCTCTTGGCGGTGATTTCGCTGCCGCTCAAGGGTTCGCCGGCAGTCGCGGCCGCGCGCGCAATGTTATCCCTCGCCCACACCTCCGGCGTCACCGGCCGTGACGACAGCTTCAACAGCAGCTCGCCATAGCGCCCGCAATAGTCGAGCGTGCCGCCCGGCGCATTGAGCTCGATGGTCTCGAACGGCCCCATGAAGCTCCAGCGCAGCCCGAGGCCGTGCGCGATCGTCTTGTCGAGGTCGCTCGCCGAGCAGTAGCCCTCCTGCACCAATCGAAACGCTTCCGACAGCAGCACCGCCTGCAGGCGGTTGAGGATGAAGCCGTCGATCTCCTTCTTCACCTCGACCGGCACCTGCCCGACGCTGTCGAAGATCGCGCGCGCCTTCGCCACCGTATCGGCCGAGGTCCAAGGCGCCCCGCACAGCTCCACGATCGGCACCACATGCGGTGGATTGACGGGATGCGCGACCAGGCACCTCGCCCTCCCCTCGAGTTTCTCCGTAAAGTGCGAAGCAACAATGCCGGATGTCGAGGACGCAAGCACGATATGCCTGGGCGCCGCCGCATCGAGCTTGGCCCACATGGCGATC
Organism: Hyphomicrobiaceae bacterium; assembly: GCA_046713545.1. Classification (GTDB taxonomy): domain Bacteria; phylum Pseudomonadota; class Alphaproteobacteria; order Rhizobiales; family Hyphomicrobiaceae; genus CADEFX01. Next base: position 20,060 of record JBKKCB010000097.1, read on the forward strand.
TTGTCGTCGACGCGCTCAGGCCCGCTTTCCTGCACGAAGTCGACGCCGCTGACGCATTCCTCGAGCGAAGCGGCAGAGCGAACCCGCGCAGCAGCCTTGTCCGGCTCCTTCACCAGGCCATGCCGCGCCAGATCGTGCAACGACTCGCCCACGAGCTTGGGCGCCGCAGCCGTAATCGCCGGATCGGCGTCCCACGCCTTCACATCCCAGCCGGCCCGCGCAAATACGTTCGCCCACGCCCGGCCGATCAACCCCACGCCCACCAGCCCGACCGTCGGCATGCACTCCTCCACCTTGCGTCTTTGTCTGCGAGACTAGCACGCAACCGCCGCAACGCCAGTTGCGTTCGCGGGTTGCGCCGCCGATCACGGCGCCCATGGATGACAGAGCGCGATCTAGCGAACCGGCACGGGGTGAGGGCAACGGCAAACTCCGAGCCAGCATCCGCCTCTCATCCTAACTTCTCCCCGTGAGTACGTTGGGTCTTCGGACCAAGTCCGAGGATGACACGGAATTTTGTGGTGTCGCCCAACCTCGAACCACCGTCACCGCAGCTTGAAGCGCTGGATCTTCCCCGTCGCCGTCTTCGGCAAGCTCTCCGCAAACTCGATCCAGCGTGGATACTTCCACGGGCCGGCCTTGCTCTTGACCTGCTCCTGCAGCGCCGGTGCCAGACCGGCATCGGCCACGACGCCCGGCTTCAGCACGACGAACGCCTTTGGCTTGAGCAGCCCGTCGGCATCCTCCTGCGGCACCACGGCCGCCTCCAGCACGGCCTCGTGCGTGATGAGCGCGCTCTCCACCTCGAATGGCGAGACCCAGATGCCCGACACCTTGAACATATCGTCGGTGCGGCCCTGGTAGGTGTAATACCCCTCCGCATCGCGCGTGTACTTGTCGCCGGAGCGCGTCCACTCGCCTTCGAATGTGCGGCGGCTCTTCTCGCGCTGGTTCCAGTAGCCGTCCGACGCCGACGGCCCCTTCACCAGAAGCTCGCCGACCTCGCCATCGGCCACGGTCACACCGGCGTCGTCAACCAGGCGGATGTCGTATCCCGCCACGGGCTTGCCGGTGGTGCCGTACTTGATGTCGCCGGCGCGGTTCGAGACGTAGATATGCAGCATCTCCGTCGAGCCAACGCCATCCAGAATGTCGACGCCGAACCGGCTCTTCCATGTCTTGCCGACCTCCGCCGGCAGCGCTTCGCCGGCCGAAACGCACAGCCGCAGACGATCGGAGCCGTTCTCACGCTGCGCCAGCGGCGACGCCAGCATGGCGGCATAGAGCGTCGGCACGCCGAAGAACAGCGTCGGCTGATGCGCCTTCAATGTCCGCATCACGCTCTCAGGCGTGGGCCGCTCGGGCAGCAGGATCGTCGTCGCGGCGGCCGACATGGGGAAACTCATTCCATTGCCGAGACCATAGGCAAAGAACAGCTTGGCTGCCGAAAAACAAACGTCGTCCTCGCAGATACCCAGCACGCCCTGGCCGTAAAGCCGCGCCGTCTCCATCATGCTGGAGTGAATGTGGCGCACGCCTTTCGGCATGCCGGTCGAGCCGGACGAATACAGCCAGAATGCCGTCTCATCAGAGCAGGTGTCGGCCGCTTCGAACTCCGCGGGCTGCGCGTCGAGCTCCGTGCGCAAGTCCAGCGCGAACACAGGCGCGGGTCCGCCCGAGACGAACACATGTGTCAGGAACGGCAACTTGCCCAGGATCGGCTGCACGGCCGGCAACAGGGATGCGGATACGAACAGCGCCTTGGCGCGGCAGTCCGCCAGCATGTGGGCATACTGCTCGCTGTTGAGCAGCGTGTTGAGCAGCACCGGCACGACGCCGGCCTTGATCGCGCCCCAGAACACGGGCGGATAGTCGTTGGTGTCGAGCATCAGCACGGCGATGCGCGTTTCCCGCGCGATACCGAAAGCCTTGAGCAGATTGCCCACCTGGCTGCAGCGCGCAGCGAGGTCGCCGTAGGTCAGCGCGCCACCAGCGTCGATGAAGGCCGACTTGCCGCCCCGCCCGGCGGCAACGTGCCGGTCCACCATGTCGGAGGCGGCATTATAGATGCGCGGATACTCCATGGGCCCTCCCGGCGCGACTGGCGCAGCCGAACGCGGCGCGGCTCAATCGTCGTTGTTCGGCCGGGATAGTATCGCCCAAGAGGCACGTGCAAAAGCAGGTTGAGCGGCAGGATCAGTGCTTGTGACCGCCGCCTTTGGCCGGCGGCTGCTTACCCGGCCGGGCCGCGCCCTGCCCGGCATCGTCGTCCGCAGCCATGGCGCCGAGCGGTGCGACGGGGCCTTCCACCGCCAGCGCGCCCGCTTTCTCGAATGTCAGGGTCAAGCTGACCTTGTCGCCCTGCTTCAGAGGCTGCTTTAGATCCATCAGCATCAGGTGATAACCGCCCGGCTTGAACATGACGGAAGCGCCGCCCGGCACGGCCAGCCCATCGACGCGGCGCATCTTCATCACCCCGCCGTCGTTGATGTGCTCGTGAATTTCCACCGTTCCCGCGGCCGGGCTGCTCGCCGACACCAGACGATCGCCCGGACCCAGTGACGCCTTCAATTCCAGATAGGCGCCGCCCACCTTGGCGCCGCCCGGCGTCGCGCGCGCCCAGGGCGCCACCACGGTGATATCACCGGCCTTGAACTCCTGCGCGGCGGCAACGGCCGACAACACGCACAGCCCGAGAATGAAGCCAACGAGCTTCGTCATGCCATCTCCAAATATCAGCTACAGCGGCGGCTTGGGAAATGCGCCGCGCGCCTTCTCGAAGGCCCTGCCGATACGCAACGCCAGTGGGTCATCGAACCGGCGCACGACGATCTGCAGGCTCATGGGCATGCGCTCCTTGCTCAGAGCCGTCGGCACGGCGAGGCCGGCAAGCCCGAGGTAGTTCACCCAGCGCGTATACAGGGCATAGGGCGCCTTGCTCTCGTCCACCTCCGCGACGGGCATGGCGGGAAACGGCACCGTCGGAAGGACAATAGCGTCGAAGCCTTCAAAAATCGCCGGCGCGCCCCGCATATCGTTGCGGCGCTGTCCATCCATCGCCTCGATTTGCGCAGCCGTTATTCCCTTTCCGGCCAGCATCCTCTCGCGTACGGGCCCGGCAAGACCCGACGTGGGATCGTCTACGAAGTGCTTGTAATTGCCGTAGCCTTCGAAGGCCGCGATCTTGCCGACCAGCGACTGGTACGCGTCGAACCTTTCGGGCAGACGGCACACGGCAATGCTGGCGCCGCTGTCCTGCAACCGCTGGAGCGACGCCTCGTAGTCGTGCCGGACCTCATCCGACGACAGCGGCAGATCGCCCGCATCGAATCGGCCCAGCCGCATGCCGGCGACACCATCCTCGAGACGATCGAGCACGTCTTCCGGCCGCATGTGGCGATCGTGATGGGTGGACGCGTCGTCGGGGTCGCGGCCCATGATCGCCGCCAGCACAAGCGCGGCCGTCCGCACGTCCTGTGCCAGAGGTCCCACGGTATCAAGGCGCTCCGACAGCGGCGCCACGCCTGCCCGGCTCACCAGGCCGATCGATGTTTTCAGCCCGACGCAACCACACAGCGCGGCTGGAATGCGTACCGAACCGCCCGTATCAGTGCCAAGCGCACCTGGCACGAGACCGCCGCCGACCGCCACGCCCGATCCGTTCGACGAGCCGCCCGGCACCCGATGCACATTCGTGTCCCACGGGTTTTTCGGCGTACCCACCGTGACATTGGTGCCGTAGCCGCCAAAGGCATATTCCACGGTATTCACTTTACCGGCGATAACGGCGCCGGCCTCACGCAGCTTCTTTACGACAAATGCATCGCGCGTCTCGGGCGCCGCGCCCTTGCGCGTCAATGACCCGCAGCCGCTGATTTCGCCGGCGACGTGAATAATATCTTTCACGGCAATGGGCATGCCGTGCAGCAGACCGCGTTCGCCAGCCTGCCCATCGAGACGCGCGGCCTGCGCCAGCGCCTCAGCCGACGATATCCGGACGAATGCGTTCAGGCTGCCGTTCCGGCGCTGCATCGTCTCGATCGCGCTTTTGACCGTGTCGGCGACTGTACGCGTCATACGAACCTCGGGGCCTCAAATGCTTCCGGAAAGGAGTTCATCTGAGCACAGGCCACGGTCCGGCGCCAAGGGATAACCCCAGAAGCCAGATATCTCTTTGACGTCTCGGAAAAGCCCGGCGCCGTCAGGACGTCGCGGCGCGGCACTGTTCGTCCGCCGGGAGAGGATCGCACGTCGGAGTCTTCGAGCAGGTTCGCAGCGCCGCGCGGACTTCGGTCGTGTAGAGGCCGTCGACCGGCCCCCGATACAGGCCATGCTCCGCCAGACCGCACTGATACAGCTTGATCATGCGCTCGCCGCCGATCTGCACCGCCTTCTCATAGTCGTCGAACGCACCGGAAAAGTTGCCGCTGGCCTGGCGGATGTGGCCCCGCGTATCCCAGGAATGCTCGCTCAACGGATTGAGCTTCAGGGATCTCTCGACATCGGGCAGGCCCCGCGCGCAGCGACCGGAACGATAGTAGGCCCAGGCGCGATTGTTGAGGGCAACGGCAAAATCGGGATTGATGCGAATGGCTGCATCGTAGTCCGAGATCGCGCTGTCGTACTGGCCCTTGAGCGAGTAGCCCAAGGCGCGCATGGCGTAGGCGCTGCTCAATTGCTCAGGC
>JBKKCB010000098.1:0-10701 GCA_046713545.1 Hyphomicrobiaceae bacterium
GCTCGGCGCCCCGCATCGCCGCATCGCCTTCAGTGTCCCGACCGGCAATTTCGGCGACGTATTCGCCGGCCACGTCGCCCGCCGCATGGGGTTGCCCATCGAGTCCCTCGTCGTTGCCACCAACGTCAACGACATCCTCGCCCGCACGATCGAGACCGGCCGCTACGAGCCCCGCACTGTCACGGCCACGTTCAGCCCCAGCATGGACATCCAGATCTCGTCCAATTTCGAGCGCCTGCTGTTCGAGATCGCCGGCCGTGACGCCCGCCGCGTGGTCGAGCTCATGTCCGCGCTCAACACGTCGCACGCCTTCGCCCTCAATCAGGGCGAGCATGCCGCCCTGCGCCAGGCCTTCCAGACCGCCCGCGTCGACGAGGACGAAACGCTCGCCACCATTCGCGACCTGAAGGCCGCCTGCGGCTATCTCGCCGATCCGCACACCGCTGTCGGCCTCGCTGCCGCCGCCAAGGTGACGCGCGATCCGGCCGTGCCGATGGTCACGCTCGCCACCGCCCATCCGGCCAAGTTTCCCGACGCCGTCGCCCGCGCGACCGGCGCACCTCCACCCGAGCCCGCGACGCTGGCCGATCAGCGCCGCCTCGAAGAACGTTTCACCCGTCTGCCCAATTCGCTCGCCGCCGTTGCCGCCTTCGTCGGCGACCGGGCGCGGGTCAGGAGATCATCATGACCGTCGAGATCACCCGCCTGGCCAATGGCCTCAGAGTCGTGTCCCAGCACATGCCGCATCTGGCCACTGTGTCGCTCGGCATCTGGGTGGCCTCGGGCGCCCGGCACGAATTGGAGCACGAGCACGGCATCTCGCATCTCCTCGAGCACATGGCCTTCAAGGGCACCGCGCGGCGCACGGCGCAATCCATCGCCGAGGAGATCGAGCAGGTCGGCGGCGAGCTCAACGCGGCCACCAGCCTCGACGCCACCTTCTACTATGCCCGCGTGCTCAAGGACGACATCGAGGTCGCGCTCGATATCCTGTCCGACATTCTGCAGCACCCGCTCTATTCCGACGATGAGCTCGAGCGCGAGCGCGAAGTGATTCTCCAGGAGATCGCCGCCACGCGCGACAGCCCGGACGACATCGCCTACGACCTCCTGCAGGACGCGGCCTTCACCGGCCAGCCGCTCGGCCGCACCGTGCTCGGCACGCCCGCCAGCGTGAACAGCTTCACCAGTCCCCAGCTGCGCCAGTTTCTGCTCTCGCGCTACCGCGCCGGGCGCATGGTTCTGTCGGCCGCCGGCCACGTCGATCATACCGCGCTGGTGCGCCACGCTGAGGCCCTATTCGGCGGGCTTCCTCCGGGCGAGGGGACAGAGGCGGTATCGGCCAAATACGTCGGTGGAATGCGCCTCTCACCGAAGCCTTTCGAGCAGGCTCATGTTATCATGGGCTTCGAGGGGGTTTCGTGGCGCCGTCCCGAGTTTTATCCGGCCCAGGTTTTTTCCGGGCTGTTTGGCGGCGGCATGTCCTCCCGCCTGTTTCAGGAAGCGCGCGAGCGGAGGGGTCTCTGCTACTCGATTTATTCATCGACCTGGGGGCTTGCCGACACCGGCCTGTTCTCCGTGCATGCCGCAACGGGTTCCGACACGATGGGCGAGCTCGTCGAAGTCGTGCGCGACGAGCTCGCGCGCGCCGCCGCCGATCTGCCGAGCCTGCGGGAGGTGGATCGTGCCAAGGCGCAGCTCAAGGCCGGCCTGCTCATGAGTCTCGAGAGTTCGGCAGCCAGGGCCGAGCAGCTCGCGCGACAGCTTCTCGCCTTCGACCGGCATCTCACCGCCGAGGAATTGATCGAGCGGGTCGAAGCCGTTACGCCGCAGGCGGTGCGCGACGTCGCCGCAGCTTTGGTCACAGGTTCGCCGATGTCCTTCGCTCTTGTGGGGGCTGGGGAACGAGGATCGTCATTCGCACAACTGGCCGAGCGGCGGGCCAGCGCATAGTCGTCCGATAGCGCTGAGGCAGGCAGCAGATGGCATTCCTGAGACCGACCCTCGTTCAAGATCCGGCGCCGTTCGTGCGCGGCGATGGTTTCGTCCTGCGCCCTCCCGCCTTCTCCGACTACGTCGCCTGGGCCACCTTGCGGGCGGCGAGTCGCACGCACCTCGTTCCCTACGAGCCGCAGTGGGCGCACGATGAATTGACCCGCACGGCGTATCGCCAGCGTCTGCGCCGCTACCAGCGCGATATCAAGGACGACGCTGGCTATGCCTTTTTCATTTTCCGCGAAGCCGACAGCGAGCTGGTGGGCGGCCTGACGTTGTCGAACGTCCGTCGCGGCGTCACCCAGGCTGCGGCCCTTGGCTATTGGACCGGCCTGCGCCACACGCGCAAGGGCTGCATGCGGGCCGCATTGTCCGTGCTGGTGCCGTTCGCGTTCGGCGGTCTCAGGCTGCATCGCATCGAAGCAGCCTGCCTCCCCCATAACGAGGCCTCGATCCGCACCCTCGAAGGGGCCGGGTTCCGGCACGAGGGCCTGGCACGCAACTATCTCAAGATCAACGGCACGTGGCAGGACCATCTGCTGTATGCGCTGTCGGAGGAGGATCGGGCGCGGTGAGAGCCCTGCGCACCACGGGCCCTGTCGTCACGTCGCTGCGCGCCCGCGCCGCGGCGCTGATGCTGCTTGTGGTGGGCCTGCTGCTGGCCTCCCTCGGCACGGCTTCGGCCCTCACGCCGATCGAGATCACGCCTGACCAGGACCGCATCGACATCACGACCGTCGGCGAGATCTACGAGGGCCGCCGCGACAATCTGCAGGTCGAGACCGCCCCCGGTGTCGACGGCGCCACCGGCCGCATGTCCGTGCGCGCGGCGACGGCGGGAACCAATCCGAACTGGGTCGTCTTCGCGCTGCGCAATTCGACCGAGAAGCCCATGGAGCGCTGGCTCACCGCCGAGCGCTACAACGCCGTCGGCTCGGGCGTCATATGGCCGGATCTGGATGCGCGCCGCATCGAGGGCGTGACGCCGTCCGTCGGCTTCCTGCCCGACCGCGTCAAGAGCGATCGCGCCGATGTCTTTCGCCTCACCATCGAGCCCGGCCAGACCATCACCTATGTCGTCGAGCTGGCGTCCGACCGCTTCTCGCGCATTTATTTGTGGAAGGCGCTCGAGTACGAGCAGAAGTCGCGCGACCGCCAGCTGTTCAACGGCATCATGCTCGGCATCACCGGTCTGCTGGCGGTGTTTCTGACGGCCGTGTTCGCCGCCAATCACAAGGTCATCTTTCCTGCCGCCGCCCTGGTGACGTGGTGCGTGCTGGCCCTGCTGTGCGTCGACTTCGGCTTCTGGCACAAATTGTTCCAGATGCGGCCCGAGGACAATGCGCAATACCGTGCCGCCGCGGAGGCGGCGGTTGCCGCCAGTCTTGTGATGTTCCTCTTCACGTTCCTGCGCGTGACGCTCTGGCATGGTTTCGCGCGCATGCTGTTCCTGGTCTGGATCGTAGCCCAGCTCGCGCTCATTGCCACCGCCGTCCTGGACCCGAGGCTCGCCGCCACCGTCGCCCGCATGTCCATGGTCGGCATCGGCGTCGTCGGTGGTGGCATCACGCTGTTCCTGTCGCTGCGCGGGCTCGACCGCGCCCTGGCGCTGGCGCCCACGTGGATCCTCTTTCTCGTGTGGCTGTTCGGCGCCGGCCTGACGTTGACGGGGCGCCTGTCGGGCGAAATCCCGGTCGCGGGACTTCTGGCCGGGCTCGTCTTCATCGTGCTGCTGATCGGCTTCACGGTCACCCAGTTTGCCTTCCGGTCGGCGGAGCCTGCCTATGGCGCCAGCCCTTCCGAGCAGCAGCTGCGCTCCGCCGCCGTCGAAAGCACCGGCGTCGCCGTGTGGGAATGGACCGCGCGGCGCAACGAGATCCGCGTCGATCCCGTCGTCGAGGCGACGCTCGGCCTCAAGGGTGGCGTGCTGTCCTCGAAGATGGACGACTTTCTCACCTACGTGCATCCGGGCGACAAGGATCGCTTCCAGTTCATGCTGCTGTCCGTGAAGGAGAACGACGGCGGCAACCTGAAACTGCATTTCCGCATGCGTCATGCCGACAGCTCCTACCGCTGGTTCGAGCTCGAGGGTGCCACCGTGCGCACGTCCGACCGCCGCTCCCTGCGCTGCATCGGCCTCCTGCGCGACATCACCGACGAGAAGCGCTCGCAGGAACGGTTGATGCACGACGCCGTGCACGACAGCTTGACGGGTCTCCCCAACCGCGAGCTGTTTCTCGATCGCCTCGGGGTCGCCCTGGTGCGCGCCAAGGACGAGCCCGCGGTGCGGCCGACGCTCATCTATTGCGACCTCGATAAGTTCAAGAGCGTCAACAGCTCGTTCGGCCTCATCGTCGGCGACAGCCTGCTGCTCACCGTGTCGCGCCGGTTGTCGCGCACGCTGCAGCCGAACGACACGCTGGCGCGCATCGGCGGTGACCAGTTCGGCCTGCTCATCACGGCCGCGCAGGACCCGCGCGAGATCGCCCGCTTTGCCGAGCACGTGCGCCATTCGCTGCGCGCGCCCATCCGCATCGCCGGGCAGGAAATCATCCTCACCAGCTCCATCGGCGTGGCGGTCTACGACGGTGCCCAGGACAATGCGCAGGATCTTCTGCGCGAGGCCGAGACCGCCATGAGCCGCGCCAAGCGCAGCGGTTCCGATCGCGTCGAGATCTTCAAGCCCGACATGCGCGCAGACCGCGATCAGCGCGTCGCCATCGAAAGCGAGCTGCGGCGCGCCATCGAGCAGCGCCAGCTCAGCATCGTCTACCAGCCCATCATCGCCCTTTCGACCGAGGAGCTGGTCGGCTTCGAAGCGCTGGTGCGCTGGGAGCATCCGCGTCTCGGCACGCTCGCTCCGGCCGAATTCATTCCCGTGGCCGAGGAGACCGACCTCATCGTGCGCCTCGGCTCCTATGTCCTTGGCCGTGCCGTCGCCGACATCGCCCGCTGGCAGAAGGAGCTGCCGCGCCCCGACGATCCGCTGTTCATGAGCGTCAATATTTCGAGCCGCCAGCTCATGACACCCGATCTCATTCAGGAAGTGCGCCACGTCGTCGGCCGCAACGTGCTGGCGCGCGGCTCGCTGCGCCTGGAAGTGACCGAGAGCCTGGTGATGGAGAATCCGGAGCAGGCGACCCACGTTCTCGCCAGCCTGAAGGATGCCGGTGCCGGCCTCGCGCTCGATGATTTCGGCACCGGCTACTCGTCCCTGTCGTACCTGGAGCGGTTTCCCTTCGACGTCATCAAGATCGACCGCTCGCTGGTGCAGTCCGCGTCGGGTGACGGCAAGGGCTCACCCATCGTCCGCTCCGTCGTCGCGCTCGCGCACGAGCTCGGCAAGAAGGTCGTCGCGGAAGGCGTCGAGTCGGCCGAAGACGCAGCCTTCCTGCGCTCCATCGGCTGCGAGCTGGCGCAGGGCTACTACTACGGCGAGCCGATGCCCGAGCGCGACGTGCTGCATCTCCTGCGGCTCATCCGCAAGGCCGACCGGCGCATGCGCCGCCGCGGTCTGGTGCGCGGCGCGGCCCGCAAGAAACCCGTCGAGGAGACGGCCGTCCACGCCGCCGCCCAGGCAACTGCCGGCCACGCACCGGCGCAGGCCGAAGCCAGGACCGGCCGCCCCACGGCGCCGCCGCGTCCCGTCAACGCCAATGGCCACGAGCTTCCGATGCCCGCCGTCGTGGCGCAGCGCACCCAGCCCGTGCAGCGGCCTGCCGTCCGCACCGGCGCACCGACGCAGCCCGTGACACGACCCGTCGCGGCATCGCAGACCCGCCCTGGCCGCCTGCGGTCGGCTGCTGCCAATGCCCGCGCCCGCATCGCCGGCCTCACCGGCGCGACCGTGCTCGAGCCGGTCCACGGCGACGACACCGCCATCCTCAAGACGATGCCGCCGACGCCCCTGCGCCGCGACGGCCCGCCCGTGAACGGCGGATCTGCCCCGCGCACTGTCCGCACCGAACCGGTCACCGCGCAGAAAGCGCAGACCGGCCAGAACGGACGGCCACCTCCGCTTCCGCATGAAATGGCCGCCGCCGTCCGGCGTGCCCCGGCCCAGCCCGTTCGCGATCAGACGCCACGCCCGCCACCCCGCGCACGCGCGCACCCGGTCGAGCTCGATGTCCTTCCGCCCGAGATCAAGGCCAGCCTGGAGAAGCTTGCCGGACGGCTCGACCGTACGCCTCCGCCGGCCGGCACCGGTGGCGCCGGTCCGCCCAAAGTCTCAGATCCCGCCGCGGCCGCCCGCAACCGCAAGCGCACATAAGCCGGCCTCGGCGGCGCCAACCGCTGATCAAGAGTGACGCCGCTGGAAGGCGAGTTGACGTGATCCAAGCCCGGCCGAAAGCGCGGTCTCCCGGCGGCCGTGTCAGCTTTGCAATCGTGATCGATTAGTCTACAAGGCGGCCAACGGAGGATATTTTCATGCCCAACATGTCGGACTCGCGCCGCAAGCGCATCCAAGCCAAACAACGCAAGGCGACAAATGCCTTGAAACGAGCCACCAAAGCGGCGAAACGCAAGCGCAACAGCGCCCCTGACACGAGCCCGGCACAGCGGCCCGGTTAGTCCCGAAGGGTGCTCGCCCCCGGTGTCATCCCGGGCAAGCGCGGGCCGAGACGGCGGCCAAAGCACGCGGGCTCAAATCCCGCGCGCGACCCGGGACCCAGAATCTCGTGCGGAGCACGGCTCGTGGTCATCAGCGAAGCACGGCCGCGCCGGAGCCTCAGGCGTGCCCGGCTTCGCTGACGAGGTGCGAGGGATCGATGCCGATCTTGAACAGCGCCCGGTCGTACTTCAGCTCGGGATCGGGGCTGAAGATCAGATCCTTGTCGGCCGGACAATGCAGCCATCCGTTGGCCTGGATTTCGGTTTCCAGCTGCCCAGGTGCCCAGCCGGCATAGCCGAGCGCCAGGATCGACTGCTCGGGCCCCTTGCCGCCGGCCATGGCCTTGAGAATGTCGATGGTCGCCGTCAGGCACACGCCCTTGGCGATCTCGAGCGTGGAGTCCTGCGCGAAGTAATCCTCGCTGTGCAGCACGAAGCCGCGTTCGGTGGACACCGGACCGCCGACATAGACGCCCATGCGCAGCAGATCGGGCGGCACCGTTTCTTCCGCGTCCTCGCCCACGATGCCGAGCTGCTTCAACAGCCCTGTGAACGTCAGATCGGGCGCGCGCTGGTTGACGATCAGCCCCATCGCCCCGTCCGCCGAATGCGTGCACAGATAGATGACGGAGCGCCGGAAGCGCTTGTCGGACATGCTGGGCATGGCCAGCAGCAGCTGGCCGTCGAGATACCCGCTGTCCGGCTTGGTGTCTTTCTTGGCTGCACGAGGCGTCTTCATCAGCCAACACTAGAGTGCTTCCGGAAAACTGGAAACCGCTTTTCCGGCAGCATGCACGAGCAACGCGTGCCCCTCGCGGAAAAAACCATGTCCGCCGCAAGGCAAACGGGAACCTCCTTTCAAAAAAACGCCAGTGGACGGGCTCGCTCGGCCGTTCACCCCCGATGGGGGACGACCACGATGAACGCCGATATGACATTGCCGATATGACATTAATGGGTGAGGCACTGCTTTCACCTCACCCCAGGTGTCATCCTCGGGCTTGGTCCGAGGCCCCATCGCGCGACAGAGCGGAGCGCTCGCTGGAGTTGGCGTGAGCCACAATAAAAACCGCCCTCCGGACTCGCAGGACCATGGGTCCTCGGGACCCTCGGAACAAGTCCGAGGTCAGGCAAGTCCGAGGACGACACTGAGCGTGAGGCACCGCCTGGCCCCACTTCCCCACCACACGCGCAGTTGACCGCCCGCCCGGTTGGCGCGCCCGCCGCGGGAGATTACATAGGGCGTTGCGCCTCGTGCGCCGCAAAAGGAGCAGGGAACTTGGCAAAACGCTTTGGCCTCAGCGTGCTGGCAGCCACCATCGCCGCTGGGTTGCTACACGTCCCCGCCTCGTCGGCCTCGGCCGCCGAGCCCGTCGCCACGCCCTGGACGACGGTCGAGAGTTCGCGCGTGCGCCTCGTCGCCGGCCGCACTGCCGCGCCCTCCAAGCTCGTCGCCGGCATCGAGATCGAAATGGCCGAGGGCTGGAAAACCTACTGGCGCAATCCCGGATCGTCGGGCGTGCCGCCGCGCATCGACTGGTCGCAATCGGGCAACCTCGCCAGTGCCCGGCTCGTGTTTCCCGCACCCTCCCGCTTCGCCGATCGCGACGGCGACACCATCGGTTACAAGAAATACGTCGTGCTGCCGCTCGAGGTGTCGGCGGCTGATGCAACCCGTCCCATCGATCTCAAGCTCGCCGTCGAGTACGGCATTTGCAAGGACATCTGCATTCCCGTCGAGCTGACCTTGTCCCTCAGCGTCCCCCCGGATGCGGCAGCGTTCGCGCCGGACTCGCGCGTCACGGCCGCGCTGGCGCATGTTCCGCGCGCCGGGGCCGGCGTGCAACCGAAGGACCCGGTTCTCAAGTCATTCAAGGCCGTGTTGGCGGGCGAGAAGCCCTCGCTCGCTTTCGACGTGGCCTTCCCGGGCGGCACCAGCGGCGCCGATCTGTTCGTCGAGGCGCCTGATGGACTGTGGATGCCACTGGCCCGCAAAGTCGGTGAAAGTGCCGGCAATGTCGTGCGCTTCGAGATCGACCTGACGGACGGCGCGGATGTCGGCGCGCTGAAGGGCAAGGCGCTGCTCGTCACGCTGGTCAGCGACGCCGCGCAATCGGAAGCCAATGTCACGCTCGAGTGACGCCCGCCGGGCGTCGCCGCCTTCGCGCTTGGCCGCCTCCCGATAAATGGCTAAGTTCCGCGCATTGCAGGCCGCAAGGGTCTTACAGTTCAAGTAACAGCGCATGTGTGTGCGGAGGAGAACTCGATGGCGATCAAGGTTGGCGACAAACTACCCGAGGCGACGTTCATGACGATGACCGCGGATGGCCCCAAGCCGATGACCACGGCTGAAGTCTTCGGCGGCAAGAAGGTGGCCCTGTTTGCCGTCCCCGGCGCCTACACGCCGACCTGCCACAAGCAGCACATGCCGGGCTTCGTCGAGCGCGCCGAGGAGCTGAAGAAGAAGGGCTTCGACGCCGTCGCCTGCACGGCCGTCAACGATGTGTTCGTGCTGACGAACTGGAGCAAGGATTCGCAGGCCGACGGCAAGATCCAGATGCTGGCCGACGGCGCGGCCGACTTCGCCAAGAAGCTCGGCCTCGAGGTCGATCTCACCGCGCGCGGTCTCGGCGTGCGCTCCAAGCGCTATGCGATGGCCGTGGAGGATGGCGTCGTGAAAATCCTCAACGTCGAGGACGCCCCCCCGACCGTCGACAAGTCCAGCGCCGCCACCCTCTGCTCCATGATCGACAAGAGCCTCTGAGGCGCAGGCACGCGTCGAGCGCGCCGCCGCCCTGCGACGTTTGTTTCCCCTCTCCCCGCTTGCGGGGAGAGGGGACGTGCAGGTGACACCGCCTCACCCGCCCGCAGGTGTCATCCTCGGGCTCGTCCCGAGGACCCATGCTCCCGCGAACTCGGAGGGTCGTTGTTTCGTCGCGCAGGGCCACGCCAGCCAACGCCACACCTGCCGCGCGTTGGATCCTCGGACCAAGTCCGAGGATGACGCTGAGCTTTTGGCACGACCTCGCCTCACTCTTCAACATCACGCCCCGCACGCTCGTTGTGTGACACGCCCTCCGCCAGAATGAGCGTCAGCCCCCACAACACCCCTTGGCAATCTCCCGCGGGCCAGCGCAGGATGCGGCCCGTAAAAACCCGCTGGAGGATCGGCACATGCGTGTTGCACGCCGCGTAATGACATTGGCCGCGCTGCTGATCGGCACCGGCCCCGCTCTGGCGCTCGATGCCGTCGTCGAGAAGAAAACCTTCGAGATCCCGAGCTTCGCCACCACCGGCGGCAAGACCATCAAGACCGTCAAGGTCGGCTGGGAAGCCTACGGCACGCTCAACGCCGACAAGTCCAACGCCATCCTCATCACGCACTTCTTCTCCGCCAACAGCCACGCCGCCGGCAAGTACAAGGCCGACGACAAGGCGGCGGGCTACTGGGACGCCATCATCGGCCCCGGCAAGCCGCTCGACACCGACAAGTATTACATCCTCTCGTCCGACACCCTGGTGAACCTCAACGCCAAGGACCCCAACACCATCACCACGGGCCCGGCCTCCATCGATCCCGACACCGGCAAGCCCTACGGCCTGACGTTCCCGATCGTCACCATCCGCGACTTCGTCAACGTGCCGAAGGCGCTGCTCGACAGCTTAGGCATCACCAAGCTGCACGCCGTCATGGGCGCCTCCATGGGCGCGCTGCAGGTCTACGAGTGGGCCGCCAGCTACCCGCAGATGGTGTCGCGCGCCATTCCCGTCATCGGTGGCGGCGAAACCGACGGCTATCTCATCGCCTGGCTCGATCTGTGGGCGGCCCCCATCCGCCTCGATCCCAACTGGAACAACGGCGACTACTACGGCAAGACGGAACCCGCTGCCGGCCTCGCCACCGCGCTCAAGATGGTGACGCTGCACGCCCAGCACTGGGCCTGGACCAACGGCGCCGCGTTTGGCCGCAAGTGGGCCGTCGAGGGCAAGGACCCGGCCTCCTGCCTGGTCGACTGCAAATACGCCATCGAGGCCACGCTCGACGCCGCCGGCAAGGGCCGCACCGCCACGTCCGACGCCAACCACTTCCTCTAC
>JBKKCB010000099.1:0-3057 GCA_046713545.1 Hyphomicrobiaceae bacterium
CGTGCGCCGTCGAAGGCCGAGCGGCCATCCGCTGCGGCGGCCCAGCCTTGCCCGCGTGGAAAGAGACCCATCGACTCGGTCGCCACCACCTCGACGATCGTGCATGGCGCATACACCTGGAACGCGGAGATGTCGTCGAGCGTCATCCCGGCGCGGTCCAGGGCCGCGCGCGTGGCGATGCGGATGCTCGGATAGTCCAGCATGTCCACGCGACGGTCCGAGATCTGATGCTCGCCCTCATGATGAAAGCCGCGCGAGCGCACCAGCACGTGAGGCCTGCCCGACTCACGCGCGATCTTTTCCGACACGATGACGAGCGCCACCGCGCCGTCAGCCCGGCCCGGCACCTCGAGCAGGCCCAGCGGCTCGACGATCATGCGCTGCGCCAGAACCTCGTCCAGCGTGATCGGCTCGCGGAACTGGGCCAGCGGATTGAGCACCGCCTGCCGTCTGTTCTTGACGGCCACTTCCGCGATCTGTGCGCGCGTGACGCCGAACTCGTGCATGTACCGGCGTGCGACCATCGCATACCAGGAGATCGGCACGGCCCCGAAGATCGACTGGAAGTCCACGTCGCCGGTCAGCCGGATGCTGAAATTGAGATGGTCGGCCGTGGGCGTGCCGGACTCGAAATGCGCCGCGATCACGAGCGCGCAGTCCGTCTCGCCCCCGCGCACGAGCCGCAAACCCTCATCGAAGGCAAGGCCTGCCGTCATGCCGTTGCCGAGCACCTGCACGACAGTCGAATTCGACGTGAGGCCGAGATAGGCCGTCAGGAATGTGTGGAAATAGCCCTGCTTGGTGTGATCGCCCGGATGGGCCACGACGACGCCGTTCAAATCCTCTTTGCGCAGGCCGGCCATGCGCATCGCGTCGAGCACCACCCTGACCGCGAGCTCGTGCTCCAACGGCGGGTCGCGACCGTCCTTGACCCGCTGGTAGATCCCCACGGGGACGGCCCCGTAGCCGAGTATGGCCGCATTCTGCATCGGCTTATGGGATCCTCATGCTCACAAACGGCTGCACAAATGAGACTGCGGCAGCCACGAGCATCGCGTGCCTTCGGTCCACTGCCTCGCATTTGACCACAGTGGACGTCCTCGTCAAGCCGCGATGGGCGCGCGCCCGCGCGCCGCCGGATCCTACGTGGCGCGCTTTGCCCGTTCACGCTCGCGGAGCGTCTTGCGCACGATCTTGCCCGTGGCCGTGAGCGGCAGCTCCGAGACGAACTCGACTTCGCGCGGATATTGATAGGGCGCGACGCGCGTCTTCACGAACGCTTGGATCTCTTGCGCCAGCTTGGCGTCGCCTTTGCGATCGGGTTTCACCAGCACGAACGCCTTCGGCACCTCGCCGCGGACCGCATCGGGCACGCCGATCACAGCCGCCATCGCCACGGCCGGATGCTTGAGGATGCAGTCCTCGATCTCGCCTGGCCCCACACGATAGGCGCCCGACGAGATGACATCGTCGTCGCGGCCTTGGAACCAGACGAAACCGTCCTCATCCTTGCGCCCGACGTCGCCGGTGAGCCACCAGGGCCCGCGATACTTCGCCTGCGTTCCCTCCGGATTGCGCCAGTATTCAAGAAGGAACACCGGGTCCGGGCCACGCGCCGCCAGAACACCCGGCTCTCCTGCCGGCAGTATGCGCCCGTCATCGTCGAGCACCTCGACATCATGTCCCGGCATCGGCCGGCCGAGCGAGCCGGGCCGGACCTCGTGCACAACGCCGGAATTGCCGCACAGGAGGTTGCACTCCGTCTGGCCCCAGAACTCGTTCATGGTGACGCCGAAAACGGAGCGGCCCCATTCCATCAGTTCGGCGCCCACGGTCTCACCGCCGGTCGCGATGGAGCGTGGCTGTGCGCCAAATCGCTTGGGATCGCCGACCTGCCGCATCAGTTTGAGCGCGGTTGGTGGCAGGAAGGTGTTGCGCACGCCGTGCTTCGCCATCAGCCGCAGCGCATATTCAGGATCGAACCGCGTCGCTCGATAGGCCAGCACAGGCACGCCATAGTGCCACGCGGGAAGCAGGCAATCGAGCAGCCCTCCGCCCCAGGCCCAGTCTGCCGGCGTCCAGAACAGATCGCCGGGCTGCGGAAAGAAGTCGTGCGTGAACTCAATGCCGGGATAGTGCCCCCACATCACCCGGTGCGCGTGGAGCGCGCCCTTGGGCGGGCCGGTCGTGCCGGAGGTGTAAATGAGGAGCGCCGGTTCTTCTCCCGCCACGTCCATCGGCGCGAAGGCATCGCGCCCGCGCTGGAGTAATTTCCAGAACTCGTGATCGCCCGCATCGCCTTCGGGCTCGGTCACAATGATAGTCGAGAGCGCCGGCAGGCGGTCGCGGATTTCGCGCAGCTTGGCAATGTTGGCGCCATCGGTGATGACGGCCTTGGCTTCCGAGTTGCCCAGGCGCCAGGCAAGCGCATCGGGCCCGAACTGGGTGAACAGGGGCACCGCGATTGCGCCCATCCGGTAGAGCGTCACGTGCGACAGAGCCGTTTCCGGCCGCTGCCCAAGCAGGATGCCGACGCGATCGCCGCGTTTGATGCCGATACCCGCCAGCGCATTGGCGAGCTGGTTCGACAGCCGCAGAAGCTCGCCGAACGTGTAGCGGCGCACGGCTCCGGAGGGATCCTCGTAGATCAGTGCCAAGGCGTCGGGGTTCTGTGCATCCACCGCGTCGACGCCAATGTTGAAGCGCTCCGGCACGCGATGCCGGAACTCCGACTTGAGCGTCTGATAGTCCGCGCCTTGTCTCAGCAATCGCACGTAAAGCCTCATCGGTTCCGGTGGGTGTAGCGGCCCATGTGGAGGAGTCTGCCCCAGGCGCTTCCCGGAGTGAAGCATCTTCCGAATGGAGGAAGTGGTGTGGCATCGCCAAATGTTCCGTGTTTAGATCGTGTGTTTGCCGCCACCCGGACTCCACACACATGCAGCCACCCGTTCTCTACGACGCGCTCGCCGAGGCGTTCGCCGCGGAAGGCGTCGACACCCAGTTCATCCTGATGGGTGACGGCAACATGCATTGGGCGACCGCGTTCGCAAAGCTGCC
>JBKKCB010000100.1:0-5527 GCA_046713545.1 Hyphomicrobiaceae bacterium
CGTGCAGCGGCCCGAACGACGTGCCGATCTCGATGCCGAAATCGTCGAGCATCTCGCCGCGCACTTTGTCGGGCTCTTTGATCGCCGCCGGGATCACCACGCCCGTGACGTTGGCCATCCGGTGCGCCGCATCCCCGAACAACGCGAGCCCCATCGCCTCCAGGCCCGCCCGCAGCGCCGCCGACGTTACGCGATGCCGTTCGAGGCCGCGATCCAGCCCCTCGCCCAGCACCACGCGCGCGCATTCACGCGCCGCATACAGCATGCTCGCCGCCTCGGTGTGATGGTTGAGCCGCTTCGGCCCCCAATAGTCCATCAGCATCGCCAGGTCGAAGTAGTTGGACTGGATGACCGGCCCATTGCCTTCGACGACGCCGGGCACGCGGATACCCTGCTCCACGTGCTTCCTGTGCTTGAGAACGTCCTCGACACGCGCATTGAACGTGATGGGCGCGATGCCCGGCGGCCCCGACAAACATTTCTGCAGCCCCGACGATGCTGCATCGATCTGCCAGGCATCGGTCTCGAACGCATTGCCGGCCAGTGACGCCGTGCAGTCGACATACAGCAGCGCATCGTATTTGCGGCAGATGGCACCGATCTCAGCCAGCGGCTGCAGCATCGTGGTCGAGGTGTCGCCCTGGCAGATGGCGACGACCTTGGGCCTGTGCGTCTTGACCGCATCCTCGATCGCGTCCGGCGTAAACACTGCACCCCAGTCCGTCTCGATCGACACCACGTCGCCGCGCGCACGCCGCGCGATCTCGACCAGCAGATGTCCGAAGCGCCCGAAGATCGGCACCAGCACTTTGTCGCCCGGCGCCACCATCGACGTCAGACATGCCTCGATGCCGGCGCGCGCGCTGCCATCGATCATCATCGTCCACGTGTTCCGCGTGCGGAACACGCCGCGCCAGAGCGTCATCGTCTGCGCCATGTGCTGCGTGAACTGTGGATCGAACTGGCCCTGCAGCGAAACCGACATGGCGCGCAGCACACGCGGATAGACGTTGACCGGACCCGGTCCCATCAGCAGGCGCGGTTCCGGATCGAGCTCTTCAAAAATCTCATCGCTCGGTTGGCGCGGCATTATCGGACATCCGGAGAAAGGGTTTGCAAAGCTTGGCTTCATCGCGTGTTAACGCGTGGTTTCATCGCGCGCAATCTGAATGCACGTTCATAGCAAAGAGTGTTGCTCAACGTCATGCGCGCTCATCAACGGAACCACTTCTCTTGAGATCAGTTGATATTTTTTCCGACGGATAGGCGCGGCTCGGACGTTTACCCGCTACGCGCTTGGGAACGACAACTTG
The DNA here is from genome assembly GCA_046713545.1 of Hyphomicrobiaceae bacterium. Classification (GTDB taxonomy): domain Bacteria; phylum Pseudomonadota; class Alphaproteobacteria; order Rhizobiales; family Hyphomicrobiaceae; genus CADEFX01. The sequence goes on from JBKKCB010000100.1 coordinate 1,314, forward strand.
GATGGAGGAAAGCATGACTCGTATGTCCCTTTTTGCTGGACCCGCTGTGGCTCTGGCGATCGGACTGTTTGCTGGTTCGGCTCAGGCAGCGCCGGCCGGTGGGGCGCTCGGTGGCGTAGAGGCCAATCCGGCCGCCGGTAGCGCCGTCGAGAAGACTGCTTGGGTGCGTCGCTGCTATTGGCATCGCGGCCACCGTCATTGCCGCAACGTCTGGGTTCCAGGCCGCCGCTGGCATCATCATCGTCACCATCATCACCGCCGCTGGCGGTAATAGCTCGGGCCGTCCAGCTCGCCTGGGCGGCCCGTTTATCTTTCATTTGGAACAACGCGCCCCGGGTTCATGATATTGAGCGGATCGAGTGCCTGTTTCACGCGCGACATGAGATCGAGCTCGACTGGATTCTTGTAGCGAAGATTTTCTTCCAGCCGCAGACGGCCGATGCCGTGCTCGGCGCTGATCGATCCGCCCACTGAAACCACGATGTCATGCACGATGCGATTGATGCTGGCCGTCTCGGCCGCATAACGCTCGTAGCTCCAGTCGACTGGACAAATCGGATTGTAGTGCAGGTTGCCGTCGCCCAGATGGCCGAAGCAGCAATGCCGCACGGCCGGATAGGCTGTCTCGATTGCGGCATCCGCGCATGCGATGAACTCGGCGAGGCGTGACAGCGGCACCGATACGTCATGGGCGATGCTGCCGCCGGCCGCCTTCTGTGCGTCCGGCAGATCTTCGCGCATGCGCCACAGGCGCTTGGCCTGTTCACTCGAACTGGCAATCACCGCGTCGCGCACCAGGCCCTTCTCCGCCGCGCTCTCGAGTGCTTGGGTCAGCGGCTCGCTCAGTGACCCCACCGCGCCTTGCCCCGTCAACTCCATCAGCACGTACCAGGGATGCGCCTGCGCCAGCGGATCGCTGTGCCCCGGCACGCCCGCCAGCAGGAAATCGATCATACTGCGCCGGATCAGCTCGAACGATGTGATGGCCTCGCCCATGGCGCCCTTCATGTGCACGAGCAGGTCGAGGCCACCCTTCGGGCTGTCCACCGCGATCCAGGCCGATTGTGCCTCCGTGGGTTTCGGGAACAGCCGCAGCACGGCTGCGGTGATGATGCCGAGCGTTCCCTCCGCGCCGATGAAAAGCTGCTTCATATCGTAGCCGGTGTTGTCCTTGCGCAGGCCGCGCAACCCGTCCCACACGCGCCCGTCCGGCAGCACCACCTCCAATCCCAGCACCAGGTTGCGCGTATTGCCGTAGCGCACCACCTGGATGCCGCCCGCGTTGGTCGAGATATTGCCGCCGATCTGGCACGAGCCTTCGGCGCCGAGGCTCAGCGGAAACAGGCGATCGGCGTTCGCAGCGGCGGTCTGGATTTCCTTCAGCACCACGCCTGCCTCGACCGTCATCGTATCGTTGAGGACATCGACGCCGCGGATGCGGCGCATGCGCGCCGTCGAAACCACCACCTCGCTCATGTCGGTTGACGGCAGCCCGCCATACGTCATGCCCGTGTTGCCGCCTTGTGGCACGATCGGCGTGCGCGTCTCGGCGCACAGTTTGACGATCGCCGCCACCTCCTCGGTGGTCTTCGGGCGCAGCACCAGGGGCGTGCGGCCCTCCCATGTGCCGCGCCACGGCCGCGAGTGCGCCGCCGTATCCTCCGGGCCCTCGACGTAGCCGCCGGGCCCAACCGCCGCCTTCAGCCGGTCGAGCACGTCGCCGGCAACAGGCCGGCCGGAGGAGGTCGCAGATCCGCTCATTGGTCGTTCCGATGCGTCTTTAGTCGCTGTCGAACCTTAGCAGCGGCGGTCATGGGAACAAGCCGTTGGGCCGGCCTTTTGCTTTCCGCCTTGCGCCCGGCACCCGGCAGTGCTGAATTCGCGCCGGCAACACGGAGCACCTCGCATCGATGTCCGATCACGTCCTCGTCTCCCGCGAAGGCCCGGTTACGATCGTCACCCTGAACCGGCCCGACAAATTCAACGCCCTCACATTCCAGATGTACGAGCGGCTGGCCGAGATCTGCACCGGCGTTCCCGATGACGGCTCCGTGCGGGCCGTCGTCATCACCGGCGCCGGCACTCGCGCGTTCGCGGCCGGCACCGATATCTCGCTGTTCCGGGACTTCTCGTCGGAGGCCGACGGCATCAAGTACGAAAAGAGCGCCGACGAGACCTTCACCGCCATCGAGGCCTGTCCCGTCCCGACCATCGCCGCCATTGCCGGGGCCTGCACGGGTGGCGGCGCCGGTATCGCCGCCTGTTGTGATATGCGCATTGGCACGCGTGACATGAAGTATGGTTTTCCGATCGCCCGCACGCTGGGCAACCTGCTGTCCGCCGCCACGCTCGCCCGTCTCGTCGGCCGTCTCGGCGAGGCGCGGGTCATCGACATGATCTACACCTCCCGCCTGATCGAAGCGGACGAGGCGCTGCAGATCGGTCTTGTCTCCGAGCTGTGCGACGATCACGCCGCCCTCATGCAGCGCACCCATGCGCTTGCTGCCCAGATCGCCGGGTATGCGCCTCTGACGCTGCGCGCCACGAAAGAGATCCTGCGCCGCCTGCGCCAGGCGCAGCCGCGCATCGACGACGACGACATCGTCGCCAAGGTCTACACCAGCGCCGACTTCCGCGAGGGTCTCGACGCCTTTCTTACCAAACGCAAACCCAACTGGACCGGCCGCTGATCGCCGGTTCGCACAAATGAAACCTTGAGGAGGAACGCATGGCAAAGATCGGTTTCATCGGGCTCGGCAACATGGGATTGCCGATGGCCGGCAATCTCGTAAAGGCCGGTCACGAGGTGAAGGGCTTCGACATCGTGCCCGTCAATCTCGACGGCGGCGCCAAGCGCGGCGTCACCAAGACCGCCTCGGTGGCGGAGGCCGCCAAGGATGTCGACTGCATCGTCACCATGCTGCCGGCGGGGTCGCACGTGGTCGAGGTCTGGGGCGGCGATCTCCTCAAGTCCGCACGCCCCGGCACGCTCGTCATCGATTGCTCGACCATCGACATCGAGTCCTCGCGCCGGGCGCATGAGATGGCCGCCGCCGCCAAGATGCTGTCGCTCGATGCGCCCGTCTCCGGCGGCACCGTCGGTGCCGAGGCCGGCACGCTGGCCCTGATGGTCGGTGGCGACAAGGCCGCCTTCGAGCGCGGCAAGCCGATCCTCGAAGGTGTCGGCAAGCGCATCGTCCATTGCGGCGATCCGGGCGCGGGACAAGCCGCCAAGATCTGCAACAACATGATGCTGGCCGTGGCCATGCTCGGCGCCTGCGAGGGCTTCAATCTGGCCGACAAGCTCGGCCTCTCGCGCCAGGCGCTGTTCGATGTCGTCTCGGCATCCTCCGGCCAGAGCTGGGCCGTCACCACTTACTGCCCGGTGCCGGGCATCGTGCCGACCTCGCCCGCCAACAATGACTACAAGCCAGGCTTTGCAGCCGGCCTCATGCTGAAGGATCTCAAGCTGGCGCAGGACGCCGCCCGCAGCACGGGTGCGGCGACGCCGCTCGGCGCCGAGGCCGCGCAGCTCTTCCAGCTCTTCGTCAGCGCCGGCAACGCCGGCCAGGACTTCTCGGGCATCATCAAATATCTGCGCGGCGCTGCGAACTGAGCTCATCACAAGGATCGCGATCATGCCCGTCGTCACCTACTACATGAGCGTCACCTCGCCGTGGACCTACCTTGGCAGCGCGCGTTTCGCGGAGATCGCGCGTAAGCACGGCTACACCGTCGACATCAAGCCGGCGCGCTTCGGCGAGGTGTTCGCAAAAACCGGCGGCCTGCCGCTGCCCAAGCGCAGTCCCGAGCGCCGCGCCTATCGCCTGATGGACATGAAGCGCTGGCGCGACCATCTCAAGATTCCGGTCAACCTCGAGCCCAAGCATTTTCCCGCTGATGACGGGCCTGCGTCGCGGCTCGTCATCGCCGCCAAGCTTGCCGGCAAGGACGCGCACGCGCTCGCCACCGAGATCGGCAAGGCGCTGTGGGAGAAGGAGCAGAACATCACCGAGACAGCCGTGCTGGAGGGCTGCGCTCGCCATGCCGGCCTCGACGCCGCCGCCGTTCTCAAGGCCGCGCCGCCCGAGGCCGAGCTCGCCGCCCTGCATGACACGTTCACCGCCGAGGCCATCGCGCGCGGCGTGTTCGGTGCGCCGAGCTACGTGCTGGAGTCCGGCGAGATTTTCTGGGGCCAGGACCGCCTCGATTTC
>JBKKCB010000101.1:0-12268 GCA_046713545.1 Hyphomicrobiaceae bacterium
ATTCCACGGTTCGCGAGCAGCTTTTTCAGCCAGGCGGATGATGGCATCGATGACGGGCTGGAACCCGCGGTGACCGAACATCACCGCTTCGAGCATCTGCTTCTCGCCAAGCTCCATGGCTTCCGACTCAACCATCATCACCGCGTCCTGGGTGCCGGCGATGACCAGATCGAGGTCGCTGTTGGCCATCTCGTCGATCAGCGGGTTGAGCACGAACTCACCGCCGACGACACCAACCCGGGCGGCCGCGATCGGACCCAGGAACGGCAAGCCAGACAGCGTGAGCGCTGCAGAGGCTGCAACCATGCCCAGGATGTCAGGATCGTTCTCCATGTCGTGCGACAGCACCGTCACGACGACCTGCGTCTCGTTCTTGAAGCCGTCGACGAACAACGGCCGCACCGGCCGGTCGATCAGACGGGAGGTGAGCGTCTCCTTCTCGGAGGGGCGCCCTTCGCGCTTGAAAAAGCCGCCCGGGATTTTGCCGGCGGCGTAGGTGCGCTCCTGGTAATTCACAGTGAGCGGGAAAAAGTCGATGCCGGGTCGCGGGCTCTTGGCCGCGACCACCGTCGCAAGCACGCTGGTCTCGCCATACTGGGCCACAACGGCGGCGTCCGCCTGGCGTGCCATACGGCCGGTTTCGAGCCGGAGCTTTCGCCCGCCCCATTCGATTTCTACGGTGTGGATGTCAAACATGTCCTGTCTCGATTTCGGTCAGTCAATGATCCGGTCGCGCCGGCCCCCGGTGGGGCAAGCGCGAATGTGTGTCGGCTTGTCAGCACGCAACGCCGGCCGGCGCCGTTCGGCTACCGGCGCAGGTCAAGGCGCTCGATGATCTTTTGATAACGGGGCTCATCTCTCGCACGCACGTAATCGAGAAGCTGGCGGCGTTGGCTCACCATCTTCAGCAACCCGCGCCGCGAGTGATTGTCGTTCTTGTGCGTTTTGAAATGTTCGGTCAGACCGTTGATACGCTCTGTGAGGAGGGCAATCTGCACCTCCGGCGAGCCTGTATCCCCAGATTTCGTGGCGTAACTCTTAACAACCTGCTGCTTGCGCTCGACGCTCAGCGACATCGATGAATTCCTTTCGTTTTCCGTGTATTAGGCGCCAAGACTGCACTGTTGCGATTGTCTGGCGCTGGATGCGGCCACAGCCGGGATGTCGTCCAGCAGGGTCACAGGCAACTTCGCGTCGGGTCATCGAGACCCACGCTGGCCGGGTTTATACACGAATGCGGGGTCAACGCGAGAGAAAAGGTGGACGAGCGGCACAACCTGGAAGGGAAGATCAGCCGTAGTTGAAGACGCGGTTGGGCCGCAATTCGCCGGCGGCAACCTCGCACAACGCGACGACCGTACCGTCGGATACGGCAAATGCCTCGCCCACCAGAATCGGGGCGTCACGCCCCCGCAAAAGGACCGGCTGGCCCCGGATCAGGCGCGCCGCGTCGGCCCGGCTGACATTGACCTCCAGCAGATCCTCCAGCGCCGCCTCGATGGGGTGCAGCCGCGCCGCAAGCTCCGCACCGCCGTCCTGCTGTTCGGCGGCCTGTCTCAGCTCGTCCAGGCTCGTCGCGCCCTCGACGTCGAACGTGCCGACGCGGGTGCGGCGAAGTTCGATGACATGACCAAAACAGCCGAGCTGCCGTCCCAGGTCGCGTGCGAGCGCGCGCACATAAGTGCCTTTTCCGCAGGCGGCCTCGAAGACGGCGCTATCGGCATCCGGCATGTCGATCAGGTCGAGGCGATCGATGACCACGGGCCGCGCGTCCAGCACGACCGTTTCGCCGCTGCGCGCCAGATCGTAAGCGCGTTCGCCGTCGATCTTCAGCGCCGAGAAGGCCGGCGGAATCTGCATGATGTCGCCGACGAACTGCCCGAGCAAAGCTTCGATCTCGCCTTGCGAGGGACGCGCGGCGCTCGTCTCCACGACGTCGCCCTCGGCATCGTCGGTATTGGTTCCGGCACCCCAGCGAACGGTAAAGCGATAAGCCTTCGCCCCGTCGACGGCGAACGGGACGGTCTTGGTTGCTTCGCCAAGCGCGATGGGCAGAACGCCCGTTGCGAGAGGATCGAGCGTGCCCGCATGCCCGGCCTTCTGCGCGTCATAGAGGCGCCGCACGACACCGACGGCCTGCGTCGACGTCATGCCCTGCGGCTTGTCCAGAATGACCCAGCCGTGGACCGGATTGCCTCTTTTACGACGTCCCATGCGCAATCCGTTCGCGGGCTGATGAGCTGCCTTGCAGCATCAAGCTTTCTTCAGGTCCTGCAGCACATGCGGCGAACGCAGAACCTCGTCGATTCGCAGCACTTCGTCGAACGACTCGTCAGCCAGAAACCGGACATCGGGTGCGAACTTGAGATTGACGGACTTGGCGATCTCGGCCCGGATATACTTCTTCGCTCCCTCCAGCGCCGCCAATACCGGTTTCACGTCCTTGCCGCCGAGTGGCATCACGTAGACGCTCGCCAGCCGGAGATCGGCCGTCATGCGCACCTCCGAGATGGTCACGACGTGCGACGCCAGGACGTCGTCGTGGATCTCGCCGCGCGCCAGCATCCCGGCCATAAAATGCCGGATCAGTTCACCGACGCGGAGTTGCCGCTGGCTCGGACCAGTGGCCGGACCGCCGGACTTCTTGTTGGAACGCTTCCTGGGCATTGCATACGAATTCCGAAGAAGCCGCCCATGTCATTGGGCGGCTGCTGTGCACGTCGTCGAGCGACTAGAGGGTGCGTGCGATGGTCTCGATGTTGAAGCACTCGATGACGTCGCCCTGCCGCATATCCTGATAATTGGCGAACGCCATGCCGCACTCCTGTCCGGCCGGCACTTCCTTCACTTCGTCCTTGAAGCGCTTGAGGGTCGACAATGTGCCCTCGTGGATGACCACGTTGTCGCGAATGAGCCGGACCTTGGCGCCACGCTCCACGCGGCCTTCGGAAACCCGGCAACCGGCGACCTTGCCGACCTTGGAAATGTTGAACACCTCCAGGATCTGGGCATTGCCGAGGAAGATTTCGCGCAGCGTCGGCGAGAGCATGCCCGACATCGCCGCTTTCACGTCGTCAACGAGATTGTAGATGATGTTGTAGTAGCGGATCTCGATGCCCGACTGATCGGCGGCCAGTTTGGCCTGCGCATTGGCGCGCACGTTGAAGCCTACGACCACCGCCTTTGACGCATTGGCAAGCGCCACATCGGACTCGGTGATGCCGCCGACGCCGGAGTGAATGATCCGCGCCTCGACTTCATCGGTGCCGAGTTTCTTCAACGCTCCGGCAATGGCCTCGATCGAGCCCTGCACGTCGCCCTTCACCAGCAGCGGAAACTCCTTGCGGCCGGCTTCCTTGAGCTGCTGCATCATCTGCTCGAGCGTGCGCGCCGTGCCCGCCGAACCCAGCGCCTCGCGCCGCTTGCGTTCGCGGTAGTCGGTGATCTCGCGGGCGCGCGCTTCGTTCTCGACGACGGCGAACTGGTCACCGGCATCGGGGGCGCTGTCGAAGCCCAGAACTTCAACCGGCTCGGATGGCCCAGCAGCCGGCGTATTGGCGCCCTTGTCGTCGATCAGGGCCCTGACGCGGCCCCACGATGAGCCGGCGACGACGATGTCGCCCACGCGCAGCGTGCCGCGCTGGACGAGCAGCGTGCCGACAGGGCCACGTCCACGCTCCAGCTTGGCCTCGATGACGAAGCCTTCCGCGGACCGATCCGGGTTGGTCTTGAGATCGAGGAGCTCGGACTGCAGGGCGATCGCCTCCAGCAGCTTGTCGAGGCCCGTTTTCTTCAGGGCCGACACCGGCACCTCGAGCGTCTCGCCCGACATGCTCTCGACCACGATTTCATGCTGCAGGAGACCCGTGCGGACGCGATTGGGATCAGCATCGGGCTTGTCGATCTTGTTGATCGCCACGATCATGGGCACGTGCGCCGCCTTGGCGTGATTGATGGCCTCGACCGTCTGCGGCATGACGCCGTCATCGGCTGCAACCACCAGGATCACGATATCGGTAACCTTGGCGCCGCGGGCGCGCATGGCCGTAAAGGCTTCGTGGCCGGGCGTGTCGATGAAGGTGATCTTCTGGCCCGCCGGCGTCACCACCTGATAGGCGCCGATGTGCTGCGTAATGCCACCGGCTTCACCCGATGCCACGTTGGCCTGGCGCAGGGCGTCGAGCAGCGACGTCTTGCCGTGATCGACGTGGCCCATGATCGTCACCACAGGCGCGCGCGGCTGCAGGTTCTCGTCCGAGTCGGTCGCGCCGATGAAACCCTCTTCCACGTCGGCCTCGGACACGCGCTTGGGCGTATGGCCGAAATCCTGCACGATCAGTTCCGCGGTATCGGCATCGATGACATCGTTGATCTGATGCATCGCACCCTGCTTCATCAGCAGCTTGATGACGTCGACCGAACGTTCGGTCATGCGGTTGGCGAGTTCCTGGATCGTGATGACCTCGGGAATGATCACTTCGCGCATGATCTTCTCGCGCGTTTGCGAAATGCCCATGGCACGCCGCGCATCGCGTTCGCGCTTGCGCCGCAATGACGCCAGCGAACGCTCCTGCGCTTCACGATCGAAGTTGTTGATCGTGAGCTTGACGCGCTCACGCCGGTCATCGACCACCTTTACAGGGCTCTTTATCGGGCCCTTGACGCCCTTTTTCTTGCCGCGCAGATCATCATCGTCGGGAACGATCTCGTCGACGACAGGGCGTCCTCCGGGCCTGCGGGGAGCGACCACATCTGCCTTGCGGGCCTCCGGCCGAACGGGCGCACCAGCCGGGGCCGGTGCTTCCTGGCCCTTCGCCACCACGTCGGTTTTTTTGACCTCGGGCGAAGATGCATCCGCGACCGGCGCCGCCTCGGCGCGATCGGTAGATCCTGGCGCAGTATCGCCATCTGTGGACTTGGCCTCGAGCGCCGCTTGAGCAGCGGTCCTGGCGCGCTCTTCCTCGGTCTTCTTTTCCTCTTTGGCGCGAAGCTGTGCCTCGATCACCTCGCGTTCACGGTTCGCAGCCAGCGCCTTCTTGCGCGCATCGAGCTCGTCGGGGCGCAATCCGCTTTCGCGCGCGCCCTGAGGCCGCGTAGACCCACCGGTGGATGGCGCGGTGGTGTCGGGCGCATCCGCTTCCCCGGCATGTCCCGGCGAGGAGATCGTGCGCCGCTTCTTGCGCTCGACGACGACAACGTTCTTGCGGCCGTGACTGAAGCTCTGCTGCACGTGGCCCGACGGCTCCGTGCGCTTGAGACTCAGCGGCTTGCGGGTCCCGCTCAGCAACGTCTTGTCAGCAGATTCTTTCGTTTCGCTCATGCCTGTTCCGTCTTTGCCCCTGATCGCGGGCCCTTCGCCAGGACATCCGGTGACGCCCTGTAGCGCTGCAGACGCTCTGCATCCCTGAGAAAATTTGCGGCAGCTCCGCCCTTCGTGAGAGCAGCATGTACCACATTTGCCCGGCCCATGGCCAAGCTCAAATCCGCCGACGTCAACGTATCAAGTATAACCGGTTCAACCGTGTTGCCGTGGGCCTGCCATACCGCACGCAGCTTGCGGGTCAGCTTGCCAGCGCCATCCTCGGCCGCATCGGCGGCGTGGACCAGCATTTGACACTGCCCTGAGGCAACAGCGGCGTCGACTTTGGCAAAACCCGCCACGACGAGGCCGGCCTTGTTGGCGAGGCTCAAGGCGTCCATGGCGCGGCGCAGCAAAAGCTTTTCGATGCGTTCTGCGAGGTCCGGCGGTACCGAAACCGGCTGTTTCAAGGCCCTGGCGAACACCCCTGTCTTTATGGCTGTGTCGACCCGCGCACGCGCGCACTCGACCCAAACGCCGCGCCCCGGCAACCGGCGCGCCAGATCAGGCGCGATCTGTCCATCGGGTCCGCGGACGAAGCGGATCAGCGCATCGGGACTCAGGACCGCGCGCGTGACGGCGCACGTGCGCTCCGGTCCAGCCTCGTGGCTGTCCCCGTTCGCGTCCGTGGCCTCCTGCACATCCTGGCTCATCGCCGTTTGTCCGCTCCCGCGCCATGACCGCTTAAGCCTTGGCGGCAGCAGTTGCTGCCTCGGGCGCTGCGGCTTCGAGCTCGGCATCCGTCGCGGCTTCCGCCGGCAGGAGATCTTCCGCCTTGATCCAGCCCGCGATGACCCGCGCGGACATGATCATGTCCTCGGCTTCCTTGCGGCCAACCTCGAAGCCATCGAGGATACCTTTGTGGCGAACCGGCTCGGCGTCCTTCTCCTTCTTGCGCTCCACCCAACCCAACAGCTCGTCAGTGGCACAATCGGCCAGATCCTCCACGGACTTGATGCCGTTCTCGCCGAAGGCGATCATCATGGCCGTCGTGACGCCTTCGACCTTGGCCAGATCGTCGGACACGCCGAGCTCGCGCCGGCGCGCATCGCGCTCCGATTCCTGCTTCTGCAGAAATTCGCGCGCCCGCGTCTGGATCTCGCTGGCCGTGTCCTCGTCAAAGCCCTCGATGTGCGCGATCTCGCTCAGCTCCACGTAGGCCACCTCCTCGACCGAGGCAAAGCCCTCGGTGGCAAGCAGCTGGGCGATGACTTCGTCGACGTCGAGCGAGTCCATGAACATCTGCGAGCGCTCGGTGAATTCCTTCTGCCGGCGCTCGCTCTCTTCCTGCTCGGTCAGAATGTCGATATCCCAGCCCGTGAGCTGGGATGCCAGCCGCACGTTCTGGCCGCGCCGGCCGATGGCCAGAGACAGTTCCTTTTCGGCGACCACGACCTCGATGCGGTTTGAATCTTCATCGAGCACCACCTTGCTCACCTCTGCGGGCGCCAACGCGTTGACGATGAAGGTCGCCGCATCTTCCTTCCACTGGATGATGTCGACTTTCTCGCCCTGCAGCTCGGCCACCACCGCCTGCACGCGCTGGCCGCGCATGCCGACGCAGGCACCGACCGGGTCGATGGAGCTGTCCTTGGAAATGACGGCGATCTTGGCCCTGGAGCCCGGATCACGAGCCACCGATTTGATCTCGACGATGCCGTCGTAGATCTCCGGCACCTCCATCGCGAACAGCTTCGACATGAATTCCGGCCGCGCGCGCGACAGGAAAATCTGCGGTCCGCGCTGTTCCCGGCGCACGTCATAGATAAAGGCCCGGATACGCTCGCCGAGCCTCACATTCTCCCTCGGAATCATCTCGTCGCGACGGATGATGCCTTCGGCGCGCCCGAGATCGACAATGACGTTGCCATACTCGACACGCTTCACCGTGCCGTTGGCGATATCGCCCATGCGATCCTTGTATTCGTTGTGCTGGCGCTCGCGCTCGGCCTCGCGCACTTTCTGGACGATGACCTGCTTGGCGTTTTGTGCCGCAACGCGCCCGAAATCGAGCGGCGGAAGCTCTTCCACGATTTCATCGCCGATCTTTGCATCGGGCTTGCGCCGCTGAGCATCGGCAAGGCTGATCTGCTGCGCATCGTTTTCGACTGGGTCGGCCACGGTGATGACGCGCGACAGCCCGGTCTCGCCAGTGCGCGCATCGATCTGGCAGCGGATGTCGTTCTCCGGTCCATACCGCGACTTGGCGGCCTTCTGGATCGCGTCTTCCATCGCCTGGATGACGATCTTGCGATCGATGGATTTCTCGCGCGCGACAGCGTCCGCGATCTGCAGCAATTCCAAGCGATTGGCACTAATACCCGCTTGAGCCATACGTTACGTCCTCAACTGACCTTGCCTCGCCGATCCAACAAGCTGTTTCACTGCCGGCTGGTTTCGACCTCGTTCTTCTTCACGCGACGCAGAGACTCCCGGACGAGATCATCCGTCAAAACGAGCCGCGCATCGGCGATCAAGCCGATCGGGAGTCCGAGCACCTGATGTCCGTCCTTGCCCAGATCGACCGTGATGCGAACCTCCTGGTCCTCGTAGCCATCGAGCTTGCCGCGAAATCTCTTGCGGCCGCCCACCGGCTCCTTCAACTCGATCTTGGTCTCATGCCCAGCCCAGTGCTCAAAATCCGACGGCCTGACCAGGGGGCGATCGATGCCCGGAGACGAAATCTGTAAGCGATAGCTGCCCGGCAACGGCTCATGCACGTCCAGCAGCGGCGACAGATTGACGGACACCGATCTGCAGTCCTCAACTGTCATGCTGCCATCCGGCCGCTCGGCCATGATCTCCACGATCATGTCCTGGCCGCCCATGATGCGAACGCGGACGAGGCGAAATCCGAGACCCTCCAGCACCGGCTCAGCCAGTGTGGCGATTGTGGCCGCAACGCCCGTTTCCTGAACAAAGCGCGCCTGCGCTGCCGGCCCGCTCACAACGCTCATCCACACCCAGACATCGACATGAATCCGCGCACACGCCGTCCCAAAAACAAAAAGAGCGGACCCAGAGGGCCCACTCCCATAGTTGAGATGATCATGAGCGTCCTCAAGATACGCCGGGGCAAGCGTCGTTGCAAGGGGCTTTCTGAAGTGCCGATGATTTTAGGGCACGGCAGCAAATCTTCCGATTTCAGCCCAAGGCGACGAGCCCAAATAGCTGATGGAACCGGCGTTTACTACCGGCGCTCGAAGTTGAAGACGTAACAGCGCCGGCGGGCGGCGATGGCCTTTTGCTCGTAGCGGGTGCTGACCCAATCGACCGGGCGCTCACGCCAGCTCCGGGGGCCTGAAACGCACCATCGGAACGACCCTTCCTCGCGCGCCGCCAGCAAAATGGCGGTGGCGTAGTCGCCGATATCCGTGGCAATGCGCAGCTCGGCACCGGAGCGCATGACGCCGGCCAGCAATTGAAAGGCGCGCGGGTTGAGCAGCCGCCGTTTGGCGTGACGCCGTTTCGGCCAGGGGTCGGGGAACAGAACGAAGGCGCGCCCGACGCACGACAGCGGCAGCCGACGCAGCAGGTCGCGCGCGTCGTCCGCATACAGGCGGATGTTCTGCGGCCCGCCCCTGTCGATGGCATCCAGCACCTTTACGACGCCGTCGTGGAACGGCTCGCAGCCGACGAGGCAGATATTCGGGTGCTGCGCCGCGCGCGCGAGCAAATGTTCCCCGCTCCCGAATCCGATTTCTAGCCAGAGGTCGCTGGTGCCGGCGGGACGCAAATCGACAGCGTCGCCTGACGCGGCAGGCACATCCATCGCAACGCGCGGAAGCACTTCGTGCATCAAGAGGTCTTGCCGCGCACTCGCCTTACGGCCTCGCCTGCGACCGAATGACCGCAGATCATCGCGCGGAGCGGAGGGACGACGCTCCGGCGCCGGCGTCTTCATCGTTTCCGACACAGCGGCCATCAGCCTGCGAGCCGGCCATCATATCGCGAACCGCGATGACGGCCGACGTCTCCTGTTCAAGCAACCGCCGATTTGATCTTCTCGGCGAGGTCCGTCTTTTCCCACGAAAAACCGCCGTCCTTGTCCGGAGCCCGGCCAAAGTGGCCATACGCGGCGGTGCGGCGGTAGATCGGCCGATTGAGCTGCAGCGCCCGGCGGATATGCGTTGGGCGCAGCGGGAAAAGCTCGGCCAGAACCATCTCGAGCTTGTGGTCGTCGACCTTGCCGGTGCCCTGGGTGTCGACATACAGCGACATCGGCTCGGCGACGCCGATGGCGTAGGCGACCTGGATGAGGCAACGGTCTGCCACACCGGCGGCAACGACGTTCTTGGCCAGGTAGCGCGACGCATAAGCGGCGGAACGGTCGACCTTGGTCGGATCCTTGCCGGAAAAGGCACCGCCGCCGTGCGGAGCATAGCCACCGTAGGTATCGACGATGATCTTGCGGCCGGTCAGGCCGCAATCACCATCCGGACCGCCGACCACGAAGTTGCCCGTCGGGTTGACCAGGAAATCTGCACCGTTCTGCGGCATCCAACCCGAGGGCAAGGCGGACGCGACCGCATCGGCGATCATCTCCTTGACCATATCGGGCGTGTATTTTTTGCCGTTGCGGGTCTCCGCATTGTGCTGCGTGGAGACGACGACTTTCGTGCAGCCGACGGGCTTGCCGTTCTCGTATCGAATCGTCACCTGACTTTTGGCGTCGGGCTGCAGATCCGGAAGCACTTTGGAACGGCGCTGATCGGACAGAACCTTCAGGATCTTATGTGCGAAATAGATGGGGGCCGGCATGAACGACCCCTTCTCATACACTTCGCTCTCCGTGCAGGCGAAGCCGAACATCATGCCCTGGTCGCCGGCCCCTTCCTGCTCCCCATCCTTGGCCGTCTTGGCATCGACGCCCATGGCAATGTCGGGGGACTGGCCGTGCAGCAAAATCTCGACCTCGGCGCCGTGATAGGAGAAACCATCCTGATCGTAGCCGATGTCCTTGACCACATCGCGGGCGATGGTGGTCAGCAGTTCGCGGTTGATCACGGCCTGCGCGCCGTACTTGCGGAACAGCGGGGCCTGGCCCCGGCCCTCGCCGGCAACGACGATCTTGTTCGTGGTGGTGAGAGTTTCGCACCCCAGGCGCGTGTTCACGAGGCTATCGTCGGCAATTCCAAGCTTCACGTCGTTGGCGAGGAAAGCGTCCAGAATCGCATCGGAGATCTGATCGCACACCTTGTCGGGATGCCCTTCGGACACCGATTCACTAGTGAACAAATAGGACGAGCGCGCCAAGGCATCCCCCTTAAAGGTGTCTAACCAAATAGCGGGGTGTCATTGCAGACTTTGCTTCCAGGGGTCAAGAGATGATCGCGACGAAAGCATCCGGCGCCTCAGCCGCCCGTACCCGAATTCAGCACGTCATCGTCCGGGATGACTGGTTGTTCATCAGGCCCGCTGTCTCCCGCCAGCTTACGCACCAGATCGAGAATGGCCCGGCGGGATTTCGGATCGGCGATACGGGCAAAAGCCCTGTTCAGTTCCAGGCCTTCGCGCGTGTTGAGAAAGTCGAAAATATATCCATCCGCGGGGCGCTCTGCCATACCCGGCGCCGCGGGGGCACGATGAGCGCCGTCCGGGGCGTCATCGTAGAAAAATTGTATCGGCACACCCAGCACTTGCGCCAAATCGAACAGCCGGCTCGCTCCGATCCGATTGACGCCCTTCTCGTACTTCTGGATTTGCTGGAACGTCAGCCCAAGACGCTCCCCAAGCCGCTCCTGGCTGACGCCAAGCAGCATGCGCTGCAGCCGTACTCGACTCCCGACATGAACGTCGATCGGATTGGGACGGCGAGATCCCTTTTCCTCGCCCCGTTGCATGCCAACTCTCCCTTACCGCCCCAAAAGTCCCATTCAGACGCGGGCGCTACGCACCAGACCGGCGGGACTGCCAACGGCACAATTCCTAGGTGCGGCCGTCGGCGGCGTCAACCTCAAGTCTTTCACATCCCTCGAAATTGCCCGACGACGCCCATTAACGACAATCCGGCCTTCAGCTCCCAGACAGGCGGCGCTTCAGCACGAGTGCTCCACCCATTCCAGCGAACAAACTCAGGAAGGCCCAATCCCCATACCGGGCGTAGGGAGGCGGCGTGATGGCACGCGGAACTGCACTGTCGATGGTTCCCCGCACGTCGAGGTCGAGCGAACCGAGGATACGTCCTCGCGCGTCGATGACCGCGGAGATGCCGTTATTGGCCGCCCGCACGATCGGAATCCCCTCCTCGACGGCGCGGACACGTGCCTGATGCAAATGTTGGTGCGGCCCGGTCGTTTGCCCGAACCAGCCGTCGTTCGTCACGTTGAGCATGAGCGCCGGCCGCTCGGCGCCCTGCACCAGTTCGGAAGGAAAAATCGCCTCGTAGCAGATCAGGGGCAGGATTCGCAGGCCCGATGCCTCGAGCAGGGGACGCGGGGTCGTGCCGATATCGAAGCCACCGCGAATTCGCGTGAGCTGCTCCAGTCCGATCGCTTCCAAGGCGGCCTGAAAGGGCAGGTACTCGCCGAACGGCACCAGATGGATCTTGTCATAGAGAGCGGCCAGACGCCCTTCGTCGCCAAAAATCATCAGGCTGTTGAAGATGCGGCGGCGCGGACGGCCGCTGCCGCCTGGCGGCGCCTCGACGCGCAGGGCACCAGCAGCGAGATGCGTGCCCTTCGGCAGCAGCCGGCCTATGGCTCCGAGCGCGGCCGGCGTGTTCAGGGGCAGAAACGGCATCGCGGCTTCAGGCCACACGATGAGGGCAACGCCGGCAGCGCCATCGGCTACGCCACTGCTGGATTGCGCCGAAAGCTCCAGGTGATCGCGAAAAATGCGTTCCTGGTTTTCCGGGCGCCACTTCTCCCGCTGCGGCACGCTCGGTTGCACAACCCGGATGCGAACGTC
>JBKKCB010000102.1:0-12618 GCA_046713545.1 Hyphomicrobiaceae bacterium
CCGTATTCCTCGGCCGCGCGCCCCTCGCCGCCCTCGACCTCCGGCAGCGCAGTTGCGCCGCCGTTCATGAAGTCTTCGAGATCGATACCCAGCACGCGCGCAATCTTGGCAACTGTCACGTCGCGGACCGGCTGGCCCGCCAGCAGATTGCCGAGCGTACGCTCCTTGCAGGCGGCCCGCTTGGCCAACCCTTCCCTTGTCGTACTACTTTTCGCCATCTCGAGCCGGACGCGACGCACGAAGGCTTCGCGCTGGCCGTCGGACATCAGCGAGGCCATGCTTGACCCTTGCAGACTGTTGCGGTCGCGGACCGAAGCTAACGATGTCGGAAACCAGCTGCAAGACCGGCTGAGAGTTGTGCAAACACCGTGAAACAGCCGGGCCCTCGCCTGGCTACGGTCGTGGCCAGGATCGCGGCCGTAGCCCGGCGTGAAACCATGATATCAACGTCCACACGTCATAGACGGGTAACGCCGTTGCGGCATGGATTGCCGACGCGTGGGGCACGAGGTTCGTGCATTCAAGGACGATCGCGCCGACCTCGGGATGCCGCGTCACCAGGAGCCGGGCCGCATCGACCGCTTCTTCCTCTCGGGCCTCGTACCCATCGACCGTAGGATCTCCCAGCAGAGCGCGCTGGAAACGGCCGTTATCCGGCAACCCTACAATCGGGACATCGAGAGGCGCGCCAACACCCTCAAGGTGCGGACGGCCAAGACTGGCTCCATTGAATGTGAGAACGCCCGTCCGCTTGCCCGTCGCAAGGAGCCTGTCCACGATGGGAATCTGCATCAGGGCGCTGGTGGCGACGGGAACACCGAGCCGGCTCGCCAGCTCCTTCTGATAGATGGCGAGGAAACCGCAACTCGTGACGATGCCATCCGCGCCGGCCTCAACGAGCGCCTGACCGGCCGCAACAAAGCCTTCCAGAAACGAATTGTCCTGGAGCGTGGTGATGGTTGCGGTGGTGGCGTTGGGGACCTTCCGGTAGAGCACCGGGAACGGCATCGTGGCAGCATTGCCAATGTCCCCCAGATACCGCTCGAACCGATTGTCGAGCATCAGGATGCCGAGGCATGGCGCGTTCTGCATGTTCGTGATGCCCAAGCCGTGTTGCGCGATCACGAACCCTCCTTGTCTGCGAAAAATCGCGTCAGCGCACCGATGTCCCGGTTCTCACCGTCCTTGTCCGCCGCCACCTCGCGATAGAGCTCCGCAATGCCGGCATAGATCTCGCGCGCGCCGTCCGAGCCCATGAAACTCGAGATTTCCTCCATTTCGCCGACGAAGCGATACGCCTTCGGGAACATGTCGGGCACGCTGCGACCGAGCCACGCCATGAGCATCGGCTGGCTCTCGGACAACTCGCGATGAAGAGCCTCTGCCGCGCCGGCCCGTGTGGCAGCGAGAATCGATGCCGAACCTAGTGCCGTCAGTCCCTTTGTAATAGCCGCATAGGACATTTTGAGAGCTGACGCAGCGCCGACGGGACCGTCAATGACGCGTACGACCAGTCCTTGCGCCAGGCCCTCGACCTGATGGGCCGGTTCGCCGGAAACATACAGCGTCGGGCCACCATAGCCTGAACGTGGTGGGCCGCCGATAATGCCTCCATCGGCAAACGGGCATCCCGTACCGGCAATGACCGCAGCAATGCGCTTCGCGGTTTCGGGGCTGACGGCATTGCAGTCGACATAGAGCGGCTTATTGGTGCCGGACCGCAGCACAGGAGACAAGCGCTGTGCCAGTTCCAGCGCATCGCCCGGCGGCACAATCGACAAGATCAAGTCGGCCGATGGAATTTCGGCATCACCGACCGCGCGCATTCTCGCTTCGGCTGCCCGCTTTGCGCTGGCCGGACTGCGTCCGGCTAAAGACGTAATGACGTCCGCGCCGTTGTCCACAAGCCGGGCGGCCACAGCGGCCCCCATCGCTCCAGGCGCAATAACGGCAATCAATGGCTTCATGTGCAGCCCCTGCAAGCAACGCAACAGATCGCCTGAGTGTGCACGCTCGCCCGGAGAGGCTCAACACTTCTTCAGCACCGCGGCCAATTCCTTCATTTCATTCTTGCGTTCGGGAACGACCGTCACGGATTGCTCGCAGTCCGTGCTGACGACGCGCATGCGCGCTTCGAAGTATCTTCCGCTCAACAAGATATCGAAGCCGCTATCGGTCAAGGTGCCCGTGACAGTTCCGCTTTGGGAGTAGATGTTGTCCATCCATTGCCCGGTCACCTGGGCACCGGCGATTTGCAGGTGGGTCGCCGCATCGAAACTGTAGCTCACGCCCTTGCAGCGGAGGTTCTGCCTGATGCGAGCACCATCGTTGCTGGGAAAGTACGTGATGACACATTTGAACGTTTGGGCAGGACCCGATGCGGGTATCACGGTTCCGGCGCCTGCCCAGCGTCCGGCCAAATTTATGATCGGTTCACTGGCATTGGCGACAGACCAGACGCTCCCGCTCAACAATGACAACGCACTGCATACACAGACGGAAGCGGCAAAGACGTACGCGCGAACCATGTCTATTCCCCCTGGGCGATATCATGAGCACACGTCCTTTCTACGCGACCGGACGGCGCCCAGACGCACCTAGCGCCCGGACCCGCGCATAATTAAGACGAGACCATGAGCATCGTGGGACGTTTCGCTGTGGTTACATCAGCGCGCATCACGAAATGCTGGCTCAAAGCCGTCGATCATCCGAGCCAGGCAAACCCAAAGCAAACCACCAGGAGCGAGAGGAGCGCGAGACACGGTCGATCCTTGATGGCGAAGGCCACCGGATCATCGTGCATTTCTCCACGAGCACTCACGAGCCAGATTCGCATGACGAACAGAAATACGAGCACGGGAAAGCCCCATAGCCACTGGGTGCTGCCGTAGAAGCTATACAGAAAGGCTTCCTCAACGATGTACAGCACCATGATCATGACAGCGCTGATACCGCTCGCAACGCCGACAGCAAGCACCAAGGGTGCGTCGACGGTCCGGTAGCCCCGGCCGTTCACGGTCGCATATTGGCGCTCGATAACGCGGGCAATTTCGGTGTGCCGCTTGGCATAGCTAAGCGACGCAAACAAAAACATGGAGAAAACCAGCAGCCACGACGATGGAGGAACCTCTGCTGCCGCAGATCCGATTGCCAGGCGCACCGTAAACAGCCCGGCAAGGACAATCCCGTCGACGAAGGGAATTCGTTTCAAGCCGAAGGAATAGGCCAGTGTGACGGCAAGATAGATAAGCACCATGCCGAGCGCGGCTTGCGATATGGCACCTGCCAACCACAGGGCTGGAAGAATGATGAGCGGTGCAGCCAGCACGGCTGTGCTCACCGGCAGCCGCCCTGCTGCAATCGGCCGGTTCCGCTTGGACCAGTGCTTGCGATCGTCGGCCAGGTCCCACACATCATTGATGAGGTACGTCGCGGACGCGACCAGACCGAGCGCTATGAATGCGACGAGGGTGTGCGACATCGCTTCGATGTCCGCAAGGTGGCCTCCGAGTACAATCGGTACGAACACGATCAGGTTCTTGACCCACTGATGCAGGCGCAGGCTTTTCAGCAGTCCGGTTAGCACCGATGGGGTGTGGAACTTGGCGACCACCGAAGCAAGCTGACCTGCATGCCGCTCCACGTCAGCTTGTGCATCAACCAGCACCGCGTTGCCGGCCTGACGCCAAACGTCGAGATCGTGCCGGGAGCGCCCGGCGTAATCGAAACCCTGTGGAAACTGCAGCGCCAGCGTTTCGGCACGCGATACCTGTCCGCCCGCCGATGAGGGGGGTTCTATGAGGCGCGCGGCATGAGGCGCCTGCTGCACCAGTCTCGCGAGAAGCGGCGCGGGGCGTGACATGATGAGATACACCTCGCGACCCGCCTGCGATGCCGCCTCGGCATACTCCGCCAGGTCCGGATTGATGGCCAGGCGCACACCGTCGAGATCCGCCACCTGGGCCAGGCTCAGTTCGGCGTGGGCTCGCCCCTTCATCAACCAACGAAGAACCTGCGCTATGCGCGGTGGATGAGGTTTGATGTAGCTGAGAATGGCCTCGATCAAGAGCTGGAGATGCGCCACCAGCCCGTCGCCATCGATGACAAGGGGACGCCTAGTATCATGCGGTTGGACGGCGGCCGCCACAGCACCGCTGCCTTGAACCGAGCGTTGCATAAAATCCCCCTGCACTCCCAAGTATCGCAACACCATAACAGGCTGCCGTGTCACACCTCACGCCAAAACCCACACGATGGATACCTGAGGCTGCAAAAAAAGCACACTTATTCTCCAAGGCAGCACAAACATCGCTCAACAGGTTTGCCTGCTGTCGATCGCTGACGACCGGCCATGCAGGAGGATCAGGACGATCGCAGCGCCAGCCAGCCCGGTCGATTGAAGGACGTTAAGCGGAGTTGAAGCCAGCGTGTTGGTGGCAGCTATGAACGTGCTCACCAGGGCGTACGACGCGCCGAGCCACATCAGGCGCACACGGCTGTCGATGAAATGGACCAGCGCGATGGCATAGATCGGCAACAGGATACCGTAGTGATGCTCCCACGCAATGGGCGAGGCCATGGTGCAGCTCAGTGCCATAGCGGCAAAATCCAGCAAGCGCCGTGGCTCGCCTGGCGCGCTGCGATGAAGCAGACCTCCAAGAAGAATGGCGGCTGAAGTCACAAGCGTCAGGGCGTAGATCCATGGCGTGAACGGCGGAAACTTGCCAGGCGGCAGATCGAGACTCACATAGTTGACAGGGTCAATGATGCTCATCAGGCGGTTCAGGACGCCATTGACCGACTGGTTGGGATAAAACGCTTCGCCGTGTTGCGAGAGGAATGAAAGGACGCTGAGGTAATCGAGATTGTTGCTCCAGCCAAAATGCGCGATCGAGGCTGCAACACCCAGGCCGATCGTCGCCCCGCATGCCATCGCAAAACGCATCTCGCCGCGCAGCATGGCCCACAAGATCATTAAGCCATAGTGCGGCTTGATGAGACTCATGGCGCCCACAAGAACGCCGCTCATGACTCTCCACCCCATCGCCCAACCCAGCAGCGCAACAGCGAACGCGCCATTGATCCAGACTTGAATCTGGCCAAGGGTGAACCCCTTCACCAACGGATAGAACGTCAAGGCGAGGCCAGCCACGATCAAGCCTCGGACGGCAGTCAATTGCGCCCAGCCGCACTGGGGGTGCTCTTGCCGCAGTCGAATTTCCAGCAGGGCGGCCGTGGCGCCTGCTGCCAAAGCGATAAAGATCCAGCCGAGCAACGTGTTCAACGCGGGCCACGGCCCGGCATAAAAGTCATCGATCTGAACGCGCTCAGCGTCGATCAGGCGGAGGCCGGATAGAGCGAACAGCGCGGAAGGGGGATATTGAAAGCGGTACTGGCGGTTGAAAAAAATCTCGGCATAAAGCGGCACTGGTGATGCCGTGGTGACGTAGTCCAACGCCACGTGCATCGCCCCCCAGGAATCATCACCTCCCTTTCCTTCCAGCACATCGCGCGCGTGCTGCAGCACAGTTTCCTTGTAAGGCTCGGGCGAGGCCAGCCAGATCAAGCTGTTCAAGACAATCGAATTCAGAGCGAAGAAGAGCAGCAATCCCAGAGTCAGGGTCCGAGACTGTGCTTTCGCCATCACCATTGGAGTGATGGCTCAGGTGCCGCGGCACGCGTCGCCAGCCAGGCAGCACGGACGATCGCGATGAGCATCGCGACCCCACCAAAGAACCAGGACGAGATGACGGTGCGCGCCGCGAGTTCACCAATCCAATCCGTACTCAGAGGGACGAATACGACCGGCAGTGAGCTCAGCACGATACTTCCCCAGACGAGGCACCGCGTCGCGGCATCCTTCGGCAATTGCAGCTGCCCACCGAGATAGAGGCTCCAGGGCAGCAACATCAGCAGGTAGTAGTGGGACCAGGAGATTGGGCTCATCACCAGAGCGAGATTCAGAACAAGTACATATTCCAGGGCATCGCGCGCGCCCCCCCGAGCCGGATCGGCCGCGGTTACCCGCCCGAACCGGGCGAAGACAAAAGCGACAGCCGCAAACTCGACAGCAAACACCAGCAGCCGTACGGCGCGGTAGGCGACAGGCAAATCTATCGGTTCCCACACCGACAATTGGGAGGCACCGGTCATCATCCGGATGGCGAAGCCATCGAATGATTGCACATTGAATGCCGGGAGAATGCCGCCGATGAATGGCTCCACGCAGCAATCGAACCAAGCGACATTGCTCTGAAGGCCAAATACAGCGAACGAAACAAGGGCGACGGAGGCAATTGTCGTCGCGCCACCGGCCACGACACGCCATTGCCCACGCAGAAGAAAGTAGATGCCGTAAAGCATCAAAGGCAGCTTGATGATGGCGCAGAGACCGAGAAGGAGGCCGGCGGAAAAGTCTTTACCTCGGCGCCACAGCAAGAGTGCCACGACCAGCATCAGGAGAATGAAATGCGTGGTATTGCCCTCACGCAAACTATTGATGAGCGGCCCGTTCAGCAGGAAAAGAAGCAAGATCAACAGGCCTGACCGTGTTCGGGGGTGGGCAAGGCGCATCAACAGGGTGCAAGCGGACACGGTCGCAGAAACACCGATCGCCAGAAAGGCCCAGCCGGCCTCGCTTTCGCCCAGCAGGACGAGCGGCACGAACATCCAAGCGAGAATTGGAATGTTGACGAAGCCACCGGCCCCGGTTTCCGTCAAAGGCCAAGCGGCACCGCTGGTCCAGAGCATTTCCGCAGCTGGATAATAGGCTTTGTAGAAATCGCTGAACAGAGTGGACGGCTCGGATACCTGCCACACCGCCAAGTGCAGTAACACGGCTAGGAGGACGCAGATTGCAAGGCCGAAGCGACCACGCCGCTGCATGGACGCGCCCTTAGCGCTTGTCCCGAAATCTGATTGCAGGCCGGGCCATGTCTCTTCGGACAGTCGCTTATCCACCGGCAACAACTCCTGTTGACGGAGTGGATACTTGCGAGGACCGCTCTGTCGTGATTGCCGGCAGCAGGGCGACACTCCCGCGGGGCCGCGTCGCCCACACCCAGCAGATCGCACCCAGATACATCGCTAGCGCGGCAATCTCGGTATGATGTGCGAAAGGCTCAACCCACCATGCCGCCACGGTGAATGGGGCAATGATGGCAATGCCGGTTACAAACCGCGACAGCCACCAGGTGGGGACAAGCACGGCAAGAGCAAGCGCCCACACGATATACCACGGCCACACATGGCTGACGCCGGCGAACAGGATGGCCGACATGACAGCCACGGCCGACTTGAGCATGTTGTCACGCGTGGCATCGCTCCAGGCCACTGCGATCTGGTACACCGCGACGGCTGGAATTATGGCGGAGACGGCCACGCCCAGGGCCGTGCTGGGTATGCCAAGCGTGAGCTCCAGCACACGCACAGCATCCTGCGGCTGCAGAAACCGCCAGGCACCGACAAGCCGGACGCCATCGAAAAACGCCATCGACCGGTAAAAGAGGGCACCGACTCCGAGGCCGAGCAGCGCAGGAGCGATCAGCCGCCGGCCATATCGAAGCCAAGGGCCGCGCCCTCCCCGGAAAAAAAAGAGCAGATCAACCAGAAACAGAGGGGCGGTTACGTACTTGCACAGGACAGATGCTGCAAGTGCGATCGGCGCCCCGATCCGGCCTTTGAGCACCAGGTAGAGCCACAGAAGAGCAAATGCGACCATGGCGATATCGTTGTGGCCTTCGGCCACCGTCTGCGAGACTCCGCACGGAAGCCAACCCAGGATGACCATCGCGAGACAACGCTCACGTATCGGCTCGCTCATCATGATCCTGTCGACCAGATACAGCGATCCGATCCAGGCCGCGGCAAGCAGGCCTTTGAACACCACGGCAACGGCCAGAACACTGTCGCCGGCAGCGAACGCTACGGCAGCAGAAACCAGTCCCCACAACGGCCCGTAAGACATCGGCATTGGAAAATGATCGAGCGGAAGACCGGCGAGCGACTCTGGCGTGAAGGTGCTGTAGTAGGGGTTCTGACCTGCTGCAATCATGCGCCCCCAGGCTACGGACAACCAGAAATCCTGCGTAAACACTGGAA
Source organism: Hyphomicrobiaceae bacterium (assembly GCA_046713545.1). Lineage (GTDB taxonomy): Bacteria > Pseudomonadota > Alphaproteobacteria > Rhizobiales > Hyphomicrobiaceae > CADEFX01. The sequence continues at coordinate 8,101 of JBKKCB010000102.1, forward strand.
ACGACACGGCGCAAGCGCCGGTGAATGCAATCGACCATCTGAGCAGAAGCGCCGGCGTGGCCGCACCAATGTGCTCACCGCGCCGCATCAAAGATCGAACAAGCACAGCTGCGGCAAGCGTTGCGACGGCAAGCGTCAGCCAGTAGCAGGCAATGACCGCCTCAGCGCCGCCAAACAAACGGTTTTCTACGAGCCACGCCGATGCGAAGGGGAATACCGGCTGTATCTGCGCCGCCAGAGTAGCGAAAAACTCCTTTGTCCTCGGCACCGCTGCCTCGTGCCAAAGGGCCGGGGCCTGCACCCACGACAGCATTGCCATCGCGATGTAAGCCGCGAACGCAAGGGCACCAAGCACATGCACGAGCCGGCGCGACCCGTCGGCCTGCGCACACGATGGATCTCCTCTATCGCCTATGCGCACGACCCCCGATGCCACGGCCCCTATCTTCTGCGCGCCCCCCATCAGGCAAGCAACGCGCGAAGGACGGGAGCGGACGGGAGATTGCGGCCCATAGAGCGGTATCGGGAACTGGGCACTCCAAACATCGAATACAGCGTGTTTACGACGGAACCAATGGTCAGGTAATCCTGGACATTGAAACCGTCTGGGTGATCCGGGCGGGCGCGTAACGTCTTGAAGTCCATCGGACGGCCCATCACCTTCTCAAGGGCGGGATCCATTGCGAGATGCGCCCGTGACGCGCGCGCCTTCTCATCTGCAAGATCCGATGCGCCGATCACCAGATTGCTGCGAATGCCCTTACCGCCGATCAGAACTGAGTTGGCATATTGATTGTGGTTTGTGCCCGTGCCGTCGATGGGCATGTCGGGTGCACGCATCGTCCTCCCGAACTCACTCGCCACCATGACCGTGGTCACGTCAAACATGGATCGTTTGGGATCGAACGGGGTGTCGACGAGGCTCTGGAACAGGACCGCAATCTTTTGCAGCGCGTCGGCAAAAAGCTCGGGCTGCCGCTTGGCCTGGTCGGCATCGTGCACGTCGAACTGCTCGCGCAGAACATAGATCGCCGACCGCGACAAAGAGAGCCGGAAGCATTCCGCAATCAGCGCAATCGACTGCTGCTCGGGACTGAGATCATCTCCCGGTGCTTCGAGCATCGCGAGCTTGCGATGCACATCGGGCGCCTGGTCGAGCCCTGACAACATCAGGCGGGCCCCCGACGCGAACCGTCCTTCTCCTGACGACATCGCCGACAAACGGTTGCGTACGAACTCGCCCAGTTTGTCGGCCGCTTGCGGCGGAGCGCTCTGCCGAAGTCTTCTCGCCAATTGCTCGAGCGACTTCGGCTGCAACGGCACGACGCCCGAATGATTGCCCACGTTGATGAACACCGGCTCGGTCGGCATCACGGCGTCGAGCGAGCCTGGCACGCGTCCGGTTTCGGCAAGATTCAGATGTGGAATGAAGGAGTCGCCGCCGAACGGACTGCCCGAGAACAGAAAGTTCATATTCTGCAGGTGGCCGTCGAAGCTCGGCGTCATATAGACGCCGTTGAGAACGCTGAAGCGATCGCGGAACGGGCTGAGTGGCGCGACAAGCTTCGTCGCAAGAGTGGACACGCCATTGCGCCCCGTCCAGACACCCGGCTCCTGGCCGAGATAGTTCTGGATCTTGCCCGCCCTGGTCATCGCCAGCGGGCGGGCATCGAACATGTACGACGTATCGGCGCCACCCTCGAGCACGATGAGCAGGAAGAAGTGTTCATCATCCGCGGGCGCAGGGGCCTCAGTGACGCCCGCGCCGGGCAGCAGAATGGTTCCGGCGCCCAAGGCACCGAGCTTGATGAACTGGCGTCGGCTAGGATGCTTCATGGAAACACCGGTCATCTGTGGAGAAGGAAGCGCGGGTTCATCGTTATCGCCAAGGTCATGGCAGCGACGGTTTCGCCTGGCTTACTGTCCCGGTACTCGCGCAGGAAGAACTCCTTCCAAGCGAGGTACTCGTCCTCCCCCGCGTTGTAGCCCATGACACCGCCCCAGAAATCCAGCAGCACGCCCTCCTCCTTCGCCGCGGACGAAGGCCAATGACAAAGCTGTTGCAGCGTCTGCATGAACCGCGGATGAAAAACCAGACGATTGGATTGGCATGTCTCGCCGACCGCGTTGGCAAAACCCGACAGCGTGACGTGCCAGATCATCAGGTTCAACGCGTTAGGCACGCCATTGCGGAAGCTGTGTTCGGTCCCAAATGACGACCAGGTGCCGAGCAGGTCTTCCATATCCTCGGCCGGCAGGAATTCGCCCAGATCGAGCGGTTCATCCTTCGGAGCAATCCTCGTGGACAGCTCTCTCGAGATCGCAGCCCATCCCTTGAACTGCGACGTCTGAGCCAGCGCACCGGACGATGCCAGCCAACCGACAATCAAGGCTGCCAGCAAACGGCTCATGGGGTGACCTGCCGTGATGCTCGTGTCATTTCTTCCTGCGCCCACAGGAAAAGTTCCTGACGTTCGTGATTGGGCATCGACTTGCCTTTCGGCATCCGCGCTTTGGCGTCGTAGGTCGAAAGCCGCTCGATGATACGTGCGAAGCTCTCGTGCGCGGAGATCTGCAGCATGCCGGGATCCACGTGATGAAACGCACGGTTTGCCCCGTCGGGGGCAACGATCCACGAGCTCACATCCAGCCGGCCGGCGCTGTCGGGCCCTTCGTATCCCGAGTGGTGGCACTGACCGCAGTTCTTCGACAGAATGAAGGCCACGCGGCACGGCGGTCCTTCCTTCTTCGAGGCTCCGGGCGCTGCGTCATAACACTGCTTTGGATCTGCATCGACGCGGTTGTAGCTTTCACTCTGAAGGATGCGAACGATGGCATTCTTCATGGCTTCCGATGAATTCGTGGCGGATTCCTCCTCGAAATGGCGGGTGAGATGATCGAGATAACCCGCATCGATGGTCTGATCTTCCGCCACCACATATTCAAACAGACGCTTCATCAGGCACCGCTTCACCTCCGGCGCCGTGCGCACGATGCGCGAGAGATCCGCCATGGAACTGCCGTAGATGTTCTGCGCCTGCCAGCGCGAGGAGCGAACATAGCCGACGTTCAGGTTGCGCTGCGATTTGCTCCCCGCCAGCCAAGCGCCTTCGTAGCGCTTGCGGTCCTTGGCAGCCAAATCATCGAAGATGATGTCTTCGCTGCGCGAGTAATCGAAGAAATAGGCTCCATATGAGCGGAAGAAGCCGGCCATAGGATCAAGCTTGTGGTGGCAGGCGAAGCAGGACGTCTGAGATCCGTGCGCGCCGCCGACATGCTCGAGCGGAGCTTCGAATCCGATCGGGATGAGGTCATCGCAGAAGAATCGTTTCAGCACGTAGGCGGAGCGCTTGCGGTTGAAATTCGTCGATGAGTTGCCGAGCGCCACGCCTTGCTCGAATCCGAAGCTGAGCCACTTCTGCTTCGTTGGAAATGCCGACAGGTCGAACGTCTTGAAGTCGGACACCGCCCTCGGCCGATAGATTGCCGGCTCGAACTTGGCGATTTCCTCGAAGGCCCGGTCAATCTGCCCAACCGCGTGCCGGATACCCTCTTCCAGCCGCTTCTGTGCCGACGTTGAAGGCGCTTTGCCGTCACATTCCCGTTCCACGAGAGCCGCGAGCGTGCCGAGGGGAGCAGTGACCACCTCCCCTCGAATGAGGGCGAATATCTCCGCGTCATCGAACGCTCTGAAGAGCTTTCCGCTCAACTCTTCCACACGTTCGGTTACCGCCCTGGTCTGGCGGCACAGATTACGTGCCAGCACAGATGATCCGGCCTGAGACGTGTCCAGGAGTTGCAGCAGAGTTTGCCTGAATTCGCCGATGGCTTTTTTACGCATCTGCTCCGGCAGCAAGCCTGCATCACCGGGCAGCGGCGCGTCCTCAAGGGCTTCGGTCCGCAGCGGGGCCATGAAAAATGGCCCTTCGAAGTCGAAGAGTTTGAAATAGTCACCGCCCGACAGCATGGCCTGGGCTGCGCCGACAGCGTTGGGGAAATCAAAGACGGCCCGGTCGTACTGGCCATCGATTTTGATGCTGTCGGACTTGAAACCCAGGAAAAAGAGGTTGAAATCGAGAATCGCATCGCCCCAGCGCGGATCAGCCATGAACTGACGGGCCACACCTTCTCGCGAGAGGGGCTTCAGCGAGTCGATTGCATCGTCAGGCCCCAGACCCTCTCCGGCGCGCAGAAGCCGCGCCGTCTTGTCGATCCACCAGCGCCTGTGCCAGGAGGTCTCGGTACCGCTCGCGGGGTCCGTTGTCGTCCTGGCGTTTTCCACGACCGGCTGGGACGCAACAGGACTTTGGGCGGGTGCGGGCGCAGCAAAAATCACCACATAGCAGAGGGCCGCGACCACAATTGCCGCGATTTGCCGAGGCAGGGCGCGACCCGCTGCTGCTCTTCCCCCAATAACCACATAACCCCCTAGGCCAGTCTGCGGCGAACGTGGCCCCGAATATCCCGCCTTATATACATGCGCGGACTGTTGCCCATGGAAGGTCGCGGTGGCAAGAG
>JBKKCB010000103.1:0-14474 GCA_046713545.1 Hyphomicrobiaceae bacterium
GCACGCAACTGGCTGCCCGGTGTTGCCAGCATGACGGAGAGCGTGACCGGCATGTCGGCGCGGCGCAAATTGCCCGAATGGCGAGGACGACCGTTCAATGTAGCCGAGCCGTTCGGACCCGCGGACGGACCGGAGGTGGCCCTGCTGGCGGATACCTTCAACACGTATTTCGAGCCGGAAAACCTGTGGGACGGCGCCGACGTGTTGGCGCGCCTGGGCTACCGCGTCATCATCCCGCGACCGGTTGAAGTCGGCCGGCCACTGTGCTGCGGGCGTACGTTCCTATCGGCCGGGCTTGTCGAGGAAGCGCGTGCGGAGGCGCGGCGGATGCTCGCTGCCCTTCTCCCGATCGCCAGGCGCGGCACGGCGATCGTCGGCCTCGAACCCTCGTGCCTGCTGTCGCTGCGCGATGAATTTTTGACCATGCGGCTTGGCGACGACGCAATCGAGGTGTCGAAACAAGCACTTCTGTTCGAAGAATTCCTGGCGCGGGAAGCCGAGGCCGGCCGCATCAAATCCCCGATCGGCCGAGCCTCGGGACAGGTCTTGTTGCATGGCCACTGCCATCAGAAGTCGTTCGGCCTCATGGGCGCCGTCACGAAAACGCTTGGATTGATCGAGGGGCTGAGTGTCGAAACCGTCGACTCCAGTTGCTGCGGCATGGCCGGCGCCTTCGGCTACGGGGCCGGTACCTACGATACGTCGCTGGCGATGGGAGAGCTGTCGCTGCTGCCGGCCGTACGCGCTGCGGACGCGGAAACACGCGTCGTCGCGGACGGCTTTTCGTGCCGGCACCAGATCAAGGACGGGACGGGGCGCCGCGCCCAGCACGTGGCTGCCGTGGTGCGCGAGAGCCTCGCTTCGGCCGGCAACTAGCCGGGTCCGAAGCTTTGGCCGTACTATTGGACTTTCGTCGCATGCGAATTGGTAAAATCGCGGACAAATCGGGCGGTTTCAGGCGTGGTATACTTGCATGCCAGGCCGCATCTGACTAAACGACAGGTGCTGCGCCTCAATCCAAAGGCGCACTTAACAAAGCTCAGAGCAATTTCTCCAGGGAGGAGATCCAAGTGGCCAAAGACACCAAGGCAGTCAACCGTCGCCGGTTCCTGAAGGGCAGCGCGCTGGCGGCCGGTGCAGCAGTCGGCACGGTTGCCATGCCGCAAATCAGCCGCGCGCAGACGGTGACGTGGAAGTACCAGTCGACCTGGCCGACCAAAGACATCTTCCACGAATTCGCGGCCGACTACGCCAACAAAGTCAACGAGATGTCGGGTGGCCGCCTCAAGCTCGAGGTGCTGGCTGCCGGCGCGGTCGTCCCTGCCTTCCAGATGCAGGACGCGGTCAATTCCGGCATTCTGGACGGCGGTCATGGCGTGTGCGCCTACTGGTACGGCAAGCACAAGGCCTTCTCGCTGTTCGGCACGCCGCCATCCTGGGGTTGGGATGCGCACGGCTTTCTCGGCTGGTTCTATGCCGGCGGCGGTGAAGCGCTCTACAACGAGCTCATCAACGACATCCTGAAGATCAACACCGTCGGCTTCCTCTACTATCCGATGCCGACCCAGCCGCTGGGCTGGTTCAAGAAGCCGGTGACCGGTCCCGACGACCTGAAGAACGTCAAGTACCGCACGGTCGGGCTGTCGGCGGACCTGTTCAAGGAGCTGGGGTGCGCCGTCACCATCCTGCCGGGCGGCGAAATCGTGCCGGCGATGGATCGCGGCCTGCTCGACGCGGCCGAGTTCAACAATCCTTCGTCCGACTTCCTGCTCGGCTTCCCGGATGTCTCGAAGAATTTCATGGTGCAGAGCAATCACCAGCAGGCCGAGGCGTTCGAGGTCATCTTCAACAAGGGCAAGTTCAATGCTCTGCCGGCGGAGCTGAAGTCGGTCATCAAGTACGCTGCGTTTGCCGCCACGGCGCATCAGTTGAACATCGCCTATGACCGCTATTCGAAAGATCTCGAAGCGATCAAGTCGCGCGGTGTTCAGGTGATCAAGACACCTGACAGCGTTCTCAACGCGCAGCTGCAGGCCTGGAACAAGGTGCTCGACGCGCAGCAGAAGGACCCCAATACTGGGGCGTTCTTCACAAAGGTGGTCGATTCGCAGAAAGCCTGGGTGAAGCGCACCAGCGCCTACCTGCAGATCAACAACAACGGCAGCGGTGCGCTGGAAGCGGCTTATAAGCACTTCTTCGGCTGAAGCGCCCGACAACTCTAACCCGCGCGAGCACGCTCGCGCGGGTTCTGCATGCGCGATGCGCTCGGACCTCTAGAGTACCCAGGCCATGAACCGTGCCCTGCTGTTCGTCGATGCATTGAGTACGTTCGTCGGCAAATTTTTTGCCTGGTCGATCCTGCTCATGACGCTCGCGATCTCCTACGAGGTCTTCTGCCGCTATGTGCTCGGTGCGCCGACGGAATGGGCGTTCGACGCGAGCTACATGCTGTACGGCGTCCTTTTCATGATGGCCGGCGCCTACACCCTCTCGCGCAACGGCCATGTGCGCGGCGATTTTCTCTATCGCAAATGGCCGCCGCGGACACAGGCGAGGCTCGACCTCGTTTTATATCTCTTGTTCTTCTTCCCCGGCATTCTCGCGTTCATCTACGGCGGCTACAGCTTCGCCAAGATGTCCTGGATGATGAACGAGCATTCCTCTGCCAGTCCAAACGGTCCGCCCGTCTATCACTTCAAGGCCATCATCCCCATCACGGGGGTGCTGATGCTGATACAGGGGCTTGCGGAGACCGTGCGCTGCATCCTGTGCATCAGAGACGGCCAATGGCCGCAGCGCCTCCATGACGTGGAGGAACTGGAGAACGCCATTCTGGAGGAGGTGAAAGAGCGAGGGCTCGCAAACGCCATCAAACAGCACGAGCAAAAAGGGGCAACGTAGATGTTGGGTCTCGAGAGCGCGCACGCCGGCGTGCTCATGCTGGCGCTGTTCATTTTTGTCATCATGCTCGGCTTTCCGATCGCGTTCACGTTGATGGCGATGGGGGTCGGCTTCGGCTATCTGGCCATGGGCGACGCGATCTTCCAGCTGGTCGTGCAGCGGACCTATTCGACCATGACGAACGACGTGCTGATCTCGGTGCCGCTGTTCACGTTCATGGGCTACATCATCGATCGCGCCAATATTCTCGATCGCATGTTTCATGCCTTGCAATTGGCGGCGGGCGGGATACCCGGATCGTTGGCCGTCGCCACGATGATCGTGTGCGCGTTGTGGGGGATTGCCTCCGGCATCGTCGGCGCGGTCGTGGTGCTGATGGGCCTGCTGGCGCTGCCGGCGATGCTGCGCGCGGGCTACGATCACAAGCTTGCGACCGGTGTGATTTGCGCGGGCGGAACGCTGGGCATCCTGCTGCCGCCGAGCGTGATGCTGATCCTGTACGGCGCCACGGCCGGGGTGTCGGTGGTCAAGCTCTACGCTGCCGCCTTCGGACCGGGCTTCCTGCTCACCGGCGCCTACCTCATTTATATCATCGGGCTTGCCACGCTCCGGCCCGACCTCGCGCCGAAGCTGCCGCTCAGCGAGCGCAGCGCGCCCACCAGCAAAATCCTTTACGAGGTGCTGGTCTCGTTCGTACCGCTGACGTTGCTGACATTCGTCGTGCTGGCGGTCATCTTTTTCGGCATCGCCACGCCGACAGAGTCCGCGGCGATGGGGGCTGTCGGCGCGCTGGCCCTCGCCATCGGCTATCGCTCCCTCAATCTGAAAAAGCTGCAAGAGTCCGTGTTTCTCACGGCGCGCACAACGGCCATGGTGTGCTGGCTGTTCATCGGCTCGGCGATCTTCTCGGCCGTGTTCGCCTATCTCGGCGGGCAGGGGTTTGTCGAGAAGTTCGTCCTGGGCCTCGGCCTCAATTCGCTCGGCTTCATGCTGATGGCGCAGGCCATCATCTTCCTCCTGGGATGGCCGCTCGAATGGACCGAGATCATCATCATATTCGTGCCGATTTTCCTGCCCCTGCTCGATGACTTCGGCATTGATCCGCTGTTCTTCGGCGTGATGGTGGCGCTCAACCTGCAGACCTCGTTCCTGTCGCCGCCGGTCGCAATGGCACCGTTCTATCTCAAGGGGGTCGCACCGGCGAAGGTGACGATCAACGAGATCTTTGCGGGGGTCATGCCGTATATCTTCATCGTCGTGGCGGTGATGGCGATCATGTATATGTTCCCTGGGGTGGCGCTCTGGCTGCCTAACTACATGTACAGATGACGGGAGTGCCGCCGCATGGCGTCTGCACGAAGCTCGCGCAAGCGCGAGCAGAAGCTGAATGAGCTGACGGCCAGCCAGGCCGTCACGCTGCTCCGCAAGGGGGACATTTCCGCAGAAGATTACGCCAAGGCCTGCCTGGAGCGCATTTCGGAGCGCGAGGAAACGGTGCAGGCGTGGGTGCATCTCGATCCCGACCACGTGCTGGCCCAGGCGCGCGCGGCAGACGATCTGCGCAAGGCCGGCAAAGGCATCGGCCCCCTGCATGGCCTGCCCGTCGGCATCAAGGACATCATCGACACGGCGGACATGCCGACCCAGAACGGCTCGCCGATCTTCAAGGGCTATCAGCCGGCGCGCGATGCGTTTTGCGTATCGACGCTGCGGGCGGCCGGCGCCATCATCATGGGCAAGGCGGTCACGACCGAGCTGGCCACGTCGACGCCCAACAAGACGCGCAATCCGCACAACCCGGAGCATACGCCCGGCGGATCGTCGTCGGGATCGGCGGCGGGCGTGGCGGATTTCATGATCCCGGCGGCGCTGGGAACACAGACGGGCGGCTCGGTGATCCGACCGGCCTCCTATTGTGGCATCTACGGGCTGAAGCCGACGCTGGGGCTCATCTCGCGCCGTGGGGTTACGATGCAATCGCACACGCTCGACACCGTGGGCGTTTACGGGCGTTCGCTGGAGGACCTGGCGCTGCTGACGGACGTGCTGTCGGCGCATGATCCCGACGATCCGGTCAGCTATGTGCGCGGGCGCACGAGCCTGTCAGCGATCCTGGCCGAGAAGCCGCCGCTGCCGCCGCTGTTCGCTTTCTGCAAGACGCCAGCGTGGGACCAGGCCGATGCCGTCACGCGCGAGGCGTTCGGAGAGTTGGTCGCCGAACTGAAGGACCACGTGCAGGACGTGCAACTCCCCTCGCTGGCAGATGCCATGGAGAACCAGCTCACGGTGGTCGGGGCCGAGAACGCGGCCTACTACGGCCCGTTGCTCGCGGGCGGCGGGCTGAGCCCGGGCCTGGCCTCACGCGTGGAGAGTGGTGCCAAAGTTCTGGGCCGCGATTACATCAGGGCCGTGAATGCGCGCGAGACGATCTACGCCGGCATCGAGGATACGCTGCTGCACTACACGGCGATCCTGACGCCGGCATCGCCCGGCCCGGGGCCGAAGGGACTGGGCTCCACCGGCAATCCGGTGTTCAACGCCATGTGGACGTACCTGGGCGTGCCGTGCGTGACGCTGCCGCTGCTGGAGGCCGATGGCCTGCCGTTCGGCGTGCAGCTTGTCGGCATGCGCCGCGACGAGGGTCGCCTGCTGCGCACGGCGCGGTGGCTGGTGGAGCATCTGCGGAAGGGGAAGTAAGCCACCGGACACCAGCCAGGTCGTGAGCTCATAAGCGCGCAACCATGGGCGGATGGATGACTTCTGCGCATGGAAACAGACCGGACGTGTCACTAGGGCGCGACGAAGGCAGAGGCTGACCCAGAACTGACCTTCGTAACGGCGGCTCAAGCTATTCTGAAGAAACCGGGGTGGAGATTTTGCAGCATGGCGAAGCTCGTCTTCGGAATGAACCAGTCCCTGGACGGCTATGTCGACCACCAGGAATTTTCGCCAGATCCCGCACTCTTTCATCACTGGATAGAGCACGTGCGCGGCCTGACGGGCAGTGTGTACGGCCGCCGCATGTACGAGGTCATGCGCTATTGGGACGAAGACCATCCTGAGTGGACCCCGGAGCTCCGCGATTTCGCGGCGGCATGGCGGAGCCAACCGAAGTGGGTCGTGTCGCGCTCGTTGAAGTCAGTCGGCCCCAACGCCACACTTATCGAGGATGACATCGAGACAGTGATACGCGGGCTGAAGACTCAGCTCGTCGGGGAGATTTCAGTTTCCGGACCAGACCTGGCGCGAAGCCTCACCGACCTTGGTCTTATCGATGAGTATCGACTCTACGTCCACCCCGTCGTGCTTGGTCGCGGCAAGCCATTCCTCGCCGGCCCCCGGCCGCCGCTGCGCCTTGTGGCCAGCGATCGGATCGGCGAGGACGCGATCCGGTTGACGTACGTTCCTGCCTAATCACGCAACTCGCCCGACGGATCGCGCCGATGCATCAGGTCCGATCTCAGGGCGAGAGCGGACCAACGTTTGCTAGCGGGTTTGAACGAAGCCACCATTGTATGAGCTCACGGCCTAGGTTTTCTTCTCCCAGCGCCCGGCTTCGGTCTGCTGCCAGTAGGTGACGGCGGTGCCTTGGGCGACGGCGGCTTTCCATTGCCCGCGTGCGCCTTCCACGGCGGCGGGATCGTGTCCGTCGAAGATGCAGACGACGCGCGTATATCCAGCGAAGCTTGACGCCACGGCGCCATCGACCAGGAAGCGAATGCCGGCGCCGTTGGGATTGTCGTCACCGGTCGTCAGAAAGACGGGCTGATGCTCGGCGTGGCCCTCGGCGCGCGTGCCGTGCGCGAGGAAGCTGTCCTCCTTGTAGGTCCACAGCAGCGTGTCGATGGCGGCGAGCCGTTCGGTGGAGCCCGCCTGCACGACCGCGCGCCAACCGCGCTCGAGCGTGCGTTCGACAAGACCCGGCAGCACCTGCTCGAGCGTCTGCCGCTCCAAGTGATAGAAGAAGACTTCGGTGCTGGTGCTGCCTGTCACGTATTTATCCTACGCCGCCTCTTGCACGCCGGTCCGAGAGACCTATATCTGCTGTCCGGAGCGGCGCCAGTCTAGGCTGACGCCCGTGTGAGCGGTGAGCGGGGCGGCCTTTCGGGTTTGCTGCCCCGCTCCCGCTCACTGGCGTTTTTAGCCCCCTCGATCGTTAGCGGCGCGCATAGGGATTGTCTCCCTTGCGCAGGCCGAAGCGGATCGGCACGCCGGGAAAATCGAACGTGTCGCGCAGGCTGTTCTCCAGATAGCGCATGTAGGATTTCGGCAATCCGGTGGGCTTCGAGCAGAAGGCCACGAACGTTGGCGGCCGGGTCGATGGCTGCGTGATGTACCGGATTTTGATGCGGCGACCGGCCGTCGCCGGGGGCGAATGGCGAACCATGGCCTCCTGCAGCCAGCGATTGAGCGCATTGGTCGACACGCGCTTGTTCCAGATCTCGTGCGCATCGAGGATGGCGCGCATCAGTTTGTCGACACCGCGGCCGGAAAGGGCAGACACCGGGATGAGCGCGACACCCGGAACCTGCGCCAGCTTCTCCGTCAACGTGCTCTTCAGATCGCGCAGCATCTTCTGCTTGTCTTCGACGAGATCCCATTTGTTCACGGCAATGACGAGCGCGCGGCCTTCTTCCGTGACGAGGTCGCCGATGGTCAGGTCCTGATGCTCCAGCGGCCGTTCCGCATCGATCAGCAGCACAACCACTTCGGCAAAACGGATGGCGCGCACGGCGTCGCTGGCGGATAGCTTCTCGGCCGTCTCGCTGATGCGCGCCTTCCGGCGCAGGCCGGCCGTATCGAACAGGCGGATGGACCGGCCCTGCCAGACCAGGTCGGTGGCGACGGCGTCGCGCGTGAGGCCGGGCTCGGGGCCGGTGATCATCCGGTCCTGTCCGAGAATAGAATTGACGAGCGTCGACTTGCCCGCATTCGGCCGCCCGACGATGGCGACGCGCATGGGCCGCCGGACCTCTTCGGCAGGCTCGCCGTCTGCTTGTTCGTCCTGGACCTCCGAGCGCCGGGCGCGGCGCTTCACCTTGGCTTCCAGGCCAACGGCCGCCAGCAGATCGTCCTCGAGCTGTCCGATCCCCTCGCCATGTTCGGCGGAGACCGGAACCGGCTCGCCCAAGCCGAGCTGGAAGGCCTCGTAGAAGCCGTCGGCACCGGCGCGGCCCTCGGATTTGTTGGCGGCCACGACGACCGGCTTGCCCGAAGCCCTGGCCAGCCTCGCAAAATCCACGTCCGGCGGTGTCACGCCGTCACGCGCGTCGAGCACGAACAGCACGGCGTCGGCGTCACGGATGGCGGTCTCGGTCTGGGAGCGCATGCGGGCGGCGATGGATCCGGCGCGCGCGTCCTCCAGGCCCGCCGTATCGATCAGCAGGCAGGGATGGCCACCGATCTCGGCCTCGGCCTCGCGCCGGTCGCGGGTCAGGCCCGGCATGTCGGAGACGAGCGCCGAACGGCGCCCCGTCAGTCGATTGAAAAGCGTGGACTTGCCAACGTTCGGTCGGCCGACAATGGCGATAGAGGGACGCATGATCAGGGAATCCTCGGCGGCCGTGCCAAACAAACGGCACGCGCCCGGCCACTCAGTGCGAGCGATTGACGCAGAACGAAACGACGTCGGCAAGTGCATTGCGCGGAGCCGAGTCGGGAAAAATGGCCAGCGCGTCGCGGGCGATGGCGCCGTAGTGGCGCGCGCGCTCAAAAGTGGCCTCGATCGCCTTGTGCTTCCTCATGAGCCCGACGGCGGTTGCCAGATCGGCATCCTGAATGTCGCCGGTGGCGAGCGTGCGTTGCCAGAATTCGCGCTCGGAGGCGTCACCGCGGCGGAAACACAGGATCACGGGAAGCGTGATCTTGCCTTCGCGAAAATCGTCGCCGACGGCCTTGCCGAGACGCGCGCTGTCACCGGAGTAATCCAGTGCATCGTCGACAAGCTGGAAGGCGATGCCGAGATTGCGCCCGTAAGACTTGAGCGCGGCCTGCTCGGCGGCCGGCCGGTTGGCCGCGGCCGCGCCGACCTCGGCCGCGGCTGAGAATAGCGCCGCGGTCTTGGCGTCGATGATCGCCAGATATGCGTCCTCGGTGGTCGACGTGTTCTTGGCCGCCGCCAGTTGCATGACTTCGCCTTCGGCGATCACGGCGGCCGCGTTGGACAATATCCTGAGGGCCGGCAGCGAGCCGACATCCACCATCATGCGGAACGCCTGGCCGAGCAGAAAATCGCCGACCAGGACGCTCGCCTGGTTGCCCCACACAAGGCGTGCAGACGGCTTGCCGCGCCGGTAATCGCTGTCGTCGACCACATCGTCGTGCAGCAGGGTGGCGGTGTGCATGAATTCCACGGCCGCAGCGAGGCGGACATGCCCCTCGCCGCGATAGCCCGACAGCTTGGCCGAGGCCAGCGTCAGCATGGGCCGCAGCCGCTTGCCGCCGGAATCGATGAGGTGATGCGCCAGCTTCGGAATCATCTCGACGTCGGACACGGCCTTGTCGAGGATGAGGTGGTTAACGGCAGCCATATCCTCCGACACGAGCGCAAGCAGCGGTTGCAGCCCGGCGGAGGGGTCGCGCGCTTCGTCGAGGGGTATGACGACGCCCAATGGCCTGTTTCCTGAAGTCGAATGCGTTCCCAGCGGATATACTGCAGGACTCTGAACCGTCAAGTCGTATCGGCCGGGCCAACACCTCATGCGCAGCGTTCTGGAGACGACAGATCCCGTGGTGATCAGCTTCGTGGAGGCGCTGCTGCGCGAAGCAGGCATCTCCATGCACGTCGCCGACGTGAATATGAGCATTGTCGAAGGGTCCATCGGCATTTTTCCCCGCCGCGTGCTTGTGCCGGACCAGGACTGGGATCGCGCCCGGCGTATTCTCATGGATGCCGATCTGAAGGCGTGGCTTCCCGAGCCCGGGACAAAGGAGGCCGAGCCCGGCGCGTAACGTGCCGTGCGACAATGGCTCTGACCGACGATGGACCTGTCCGACGATGCCTTCCTGGGTGGAGCCCTGCACATCCTGCAGCCGCAGCGGAGCTATCGCGCCGGGCTCGATGCCGTGCTCCTGGCTGCCGCGTGCCCTGCCCGGCCAGGCGCGGGCGAACGGGTGCTCGATGCCGGAGCCGGGGTCGGCACGGTTGGGCTGTGCGTGGCACGGCGGGTCGAGGATGCCTGCATCACGCTGGTGGAAATCGAGCCGGAGCTTGCCGCGCTGGCGCGGCAGAACGCGGAGCGCAACGCGCTCAGCCAGCGCGTCGCCATCGTGCAGGCTGACGTCGGCGAGGGCGGGCGGCCGTTCCACGCCGAGACCGGGAGCGGCGGCCTGGTGGCTGGGGCATTCGCGCATGTGGTTGCCAACCCCCCCTATCTCGCTGCCGGCCGGGGGACCGAGCCGCCAGACAGGCTGAAAGCGGCGGCGCATCGCATGCCAAGCGACGATCTCGATCAGTGGGTGCGGTTTCTCGCCACCGCCCTTGGCGGTGACGGCACCGCGACCATGATCCATCGCGCCGATGCGCTGGGCGCCCTGCTGGGCGCCTTCGAAGGCCGGTTCGGGGCGATCAGAGTTTTGCCGATCTTTCCGCGCGAAGGGACAAGCGCGAACCGGATCATCGTGCACGGCATCAAAGGCAGCCGGGCGCCGTTGCAGATTCTGCCGGGCCTCGTGCTGCATCGCGACGGCCATGAGTTCCAGCCCCGCGCCGAGGCCATCCTGCGCGACGGTGCCGGCCTCCCCCTGTCATGAGCGCGCCGCGCGCCTGCCGCAAAGCTTGTGGCGAGCGCGTCCTGCCGGTACAAACTCGGGCTGCCGTGACAAATCTCAGCTGACCACCGACGGTGCCGACAGCTTCGGACACGCCACCCAACATTTCCGCGAAAGCCGATCGATGTCCCTGTTTTCCCGCAAGCCTACGGTTCCCGTCCTGCGCTTTTCAGGCCCCATAGGCATGGCGTCTCCCATGCGGCCCGGGCTTTCCATCGGGGCCGCGGCCGGTGCGATCGAGAAGGCGTTCTCGCTGTCGAAGCTGCCGACCGTGGCCATCGTCATCAATTCGCCGGGCGGTTCGCCGGTGCAGTCGCACCTGCTGTTCAAGCGCATCCGGCAACTTGCGGCCGAGAAGGAGAAGAAGGTCTACGTCTTCTGCGAGGACGTGGCCGCGTCCGGCGGATATTTCCTGGCTGTCGCGGGCGACGAAATCTACGCCGATCCGTCCTCCATCGTCGGCTCGATCGGCGTCATCTCGGCCAGCTTCGGACTGGAGAAGGCGATCGCCAAGCTCGGCATCGAGCGGCGCGTGTATACGGCCGGGCTGCACAAGGGCTCGCTCGACCCGTTTCTTCCCGAGAAACCCGAAGAGATCGAGCGCCTCAAGGCGATCCAGCGCGATGTTCACGCGGTTTTTATCGATGTGGTCAAGCAGCGTCGCGGCGCACGGCTGAAGGCGCCCGACGAGGAGCTGTTCACCGGCGCGTTCTGGTCGGGGCCGAAGGCCGTGGACCTCGGCCTGATCGACGGAATCGCCGATTTGCGCACGCGCATGCGTGAGTTGCACGGCGACAAGGTGCAGTTGCGTGTCATCCCGCTCGAGGCCGGAGGGTGGCTCTCGCGACGCCTGCGGCGTCTGCCCGGGCTCGGGGCCGGTGGCATGCCGGCGCTTGCCCTACCTTCGACACTGGGCGATGATCTGATCTCTGCCATCGAGGTGCGCGCGCTGTGGTCGCGCTACGGCCTCTAGATCGCGGTTGCGCCTTGGGAGGGCCAGATGCCTCACCTCTTGGGTTTGATGCTGATCGGTGCCGGCCTGTACGCGGGATATCGCGCTCTCGCGCGCATCGCCGGCAGGACCGATGAGATGCAGCGCGCCGAGGCCGAGGTGCGTCAGCCCATCGTTCCGGAAAAGCATCTCGGCACGCTGGAGTATGATCCCGTCAGCGGCGTCTACCGGCCGGTCACCCGGCGCTAGGCGGCAAACAGGCCCACCCGTCCCTTGCTGGGACGGCGCGGCCGCAAGACAATCCAGATGACGCCCGGGACCATTTGCGTATAGTGCGCGCGCAACACCATCCCGATGCGAGCCATGCCCAACACACCGGCCAAATCCGCCGGCGCCAAGCCTGCACCTGCCGCTACGGCGCTGCGACCGAAAGAGTCCTTTCAGGACCTGATCCTGACGCTGCAGCAATTCTGGGGCGCGCAAGGCTGCGTGATCCTGCAGCCCTACGACATGGAAGTGGGCGCCGGCACATTCCATCCCGCCACGACGCTGCGCGCGCTCGGCCCGCGTTCGTGGAATGCGGCTTACGTGCAGCCGTCGCGCCGGCCCAAGGATGGGCGCTACGGCGAGAACCCGAACCGCATGCAGCACTACTACCAGTTCCAGGTGATCATGAAACCGGCGCCGGCCGACATCCTGGACCTGTACCTCAAGAGCCTCGACGCCATCGGCATCGACACGGCGACCAACGATATCCGCTTCGTGGAGGACGACTGGGAAAGCCCGACGCTGGGCGCCTGGGGCCTCGGCTGGGAGGTGTGGTGCAACGGCATGGAGGTGACGCAGTTCACCTACTTCCAGCAGGTCGGCGGGTTCGACTGCTCGCCGGTGCCGGGCGAGATCACCTACGGGCTGGAGCGGCTGGCCATGTACGTGCAGGGCGTCGACCGGGTGTTCGATCTCAACTTCAACGGCCGCACCGACGACCGCAAGCTGACCTATGGCGATGTGTTTCTGCAGGCCGAGCAGGAATACTCGCGGTACAATTTCGAGCATGCAGACACGGCGGCGCTGCTCCAGCATTTCCGCGATGCGGAGAAGGAGTGCATCGCGTTGCTGGAGAAGGGCGCTCCCAAAGCAGCTGATAATGACAAGCATCACAAGCTTGCCTTGCCGGCCTATGATCAGGCCATCAAGGCCAGCCACATCTTCAACCTGCTGGACGCGCGCGGCGTGATCTCGGTGACGGAGCGGCAGAGCTATATTCTGCGCGTGCGCGACCTGACCAAAGCGTGTTGCGGGGCGTGGCTGCAGACGGCGGGAGGTGGGGGATGACGACGATGCCCAATCTTCTGGACCGGATCAGGGGCTAGCGAGAGGTTTGACCGCATGACTAATCTGATGAGCGAGCGGGCTCGTCGCATGCGGCGAGACATGAGCGATGCCGAGCGCAGGCTTTGGCACACGCTGCGCGAGCTGAACGGCCAAGGCTTTCACTTCCGGCAGCAAGCGCCAATCGGCCCATATATCGCAGATTTCTGTGATCATACGGCTAAGCTTGTTGTGGAAGTTGATGGTGCCCAGCATGGCGAGCCGAAAGGCTTGATGGCGGATCGGCGCCGCACGCGTTGGTTGGAGGCGCAGGGCTATCGGGTGTTGCGCTTCTGGAATCATGAGCCGCTGATCAACATGGCGGGCGTCGAGGTCGACATTCTGATAGCTCTTGGGGTTTTGCGAGAGGACGGGCGTGAAATTCCAATGGACGCCGGGATTCCCCCCACCCCTAGCCCCTCCCCACGTCACGCCGAAGGCGTGCCTTCCGCACGACGGGGAGGGGGATCAGGCCGGGACTCGCGGTGCGCGCCGAGAAAAGAAAACACAGGCATCAACCCCACCGTCCCCTCCCCCCTGGTGGGGGAGGGACAGGGAGGGGGGGATCGCAGAGCGGTAAAGGCAGAAGCTTCTTCCCGGAGCAAACCAATAGGCGCAGGGAGTCCCCCCACCCCTAGCCCCTCCCCACGAGGGGGAGGGGGATTAAGCATCCATTCGGGAAAAGCGCGGAGTTCTCGTCATGTTTGAACTCTTGCTTGAACTGTTCTCCGAAGAGATCCCGGCGCGGATGCAGGCGCGGGCGGGGGAGGATTTGAAGCGGCTGGTGGTCGAGGGGCTGAAGGCGCAGGGCCTGGAGGCGGGCAAGGCGCAGGCATTTGCGACGCCGCGGCGGCTGACGCTGGTGGTGGAGGGCGTGCCGGCGAAGTCGCCCGGTGTCAGCGAGGAGCGCAAGGGACCGCGGGTCGGCGCGCCGGCGCAGGCGATCGCGGGGTTCGTGAAATCGGCGGGGCTCGCGTCCATCGAGGAGGCGACCGTCGTCAAGGATGAGAAGAAGGGCGACTTCTACGCGGTGAAGATCGAGAAGGCGGGGCGGAAGGCGGGCGAGATCATCGCCGAGGTGGTGCCAGACGTGATGGTCAGGTTTCCCTGGCCGAAGTCTATGCGCTTCAACCGGGCGCTGGACGGTCAAGGCGCGGAGCTGCGCTGGGTGCGGCCGCTGCATTCGATCGTGTGCCAGCTCGACGGCAAGGTTGTGCCGTTCGAAATCGCGGGCCTCAAGGCGGGCGCGATCACGCGCGGGCACCGTTTCCACGGCAACGAGGACATCAAGGTCGAGGGCTTCGTCGACTATGCGACCAAGCTGAAGGCGCACAAGGTGCTGCTGCTTGCCTCCGAGCGCATGGAGATGATCCGCGAGCAGGCCGAGGCGCAGGCGAAGGCGCACAAGCTGGAGCTGGTGGCCGACGAGGCGCTGCTGGCAGAGAACGCGGGGCTCACCGAGTGGCCGACGGTGCTGACG
>JBKKCB010000104.1:0-18757 GCA_046713545.1 Hyphomicrobiaceae bacterium
GGGTCGCCGCCGGCCTTCCCCTGACCGGATCCGTCGAACCGGCCGGCTGAGGAGCAGCCAACTACCTCGCCTTCGTGCAGCTAGCTTCGATCCGCCTATGGCTCCGCGCTTTTATGACTTCACGACCATAGTCCGATCCTGCGCCAAGCGCGCAAAGCTTCCTGCTTTTCAGCGGATACCGCTGAATTCGTGCCAAGAAGAGAAGTTCAGAGAGCGAATATGAGGTATGCGGGTTGTGCAAATGCAATGGGATTTGCGTTTGATGTAGTGGACGGCGCCCGCTCCCGGCATCGAAGTGCCATAGCGTGATCGTCGCAGACGAATCACAATGAGGGGGCCGTCCACATGCAGATTAGCACGATCGGTTTGGATCTCGCCAAGAACGTCTTCCAGGTTCATGGCATCGACGCCAAGGAGAAGGTGGTCGTCCGGAAGCAGCTGCGGCGCAGCCAGGTGATGGCGTTCTTCGAAGCGTTGCCGCCGTGTCTGGTGGGAATGGAAGCGTGTGCCACGGCGCATCATTGGGCACGTGAGTTGAGGAAGCTTGGCCATGAGGTTCGGCTGATGCCGGCCAAGGACGTGAAGGCCTACGTCAAGCGCAACAAGAACGATGCTGCCGATGCCGAGGCGATCTGCGAGGCTGTGCGGCGGCCGACCATGCGTTTCGTCACGGTCAAGTCAGTCGAGCAGCAAGGCCGATTGATGCAGCACCGGGTTCGCGATCAGTTGATGCGTCAGCGCACGCAACTGATCAATGCACTACGCGCCCATATGGCCGAGCTCGGCATTGTTGCTGCTCAAGGCCGCGAAGGCCTCAAGGAAGTGCTCGCGATCGTGACCGATGAGAACGACGGCAAACTGCCGGTGGATGCCAAGGCAAGCCTGATGGTATTGGCGGCACAGCTGCAGGCCTGCCAAACGCTGATCGGCACGCTCGAGAAGCGCATCATATCCCAGCATAAGTCAAACGATAGGAGCCGCCGGCTCCAAACGATCCCCGGCATCGGCGTTGTTGGCTCCACCGCGATTGACGCGACCGTGGCGGACCCTAAGGCATTCCGATCGGGGCGCGACTTCGCGGCCTGGATCGGCCTGGTGCCGCGACAAGATTCGACGGGAGGCAAGCAGAAGCTTGGCCCCATCTCCAAGCAGGGGGACCAATACTTGCGGCGCATCCTCGTGGTGGGCGCGCACGCCGTCCTGCGGCGCGCCCGACAACATCCCGAGAAGTATCCTTGGCTCACCGCGTTGCTGGCACGGCGGCCGTTCAAGGTAGTGGCGGTGGCGCTCGCCAACAAGATGGCGCGCATCGCTTGGGCGCTGCTGGCCAAGGGCGGAACCTATCGAGCACCGCAGCTCGCGGCTGCCGTCTAGTGGGCTTTGCGATGGGGAGGATGAGGTAACCCAGTGCGTTCTCGAATTGCAGGGGTGATGACGACGTTGATGCGAAACGGTCGAGACCGTCGATCGGGAAAACCCGCTGTGTGCCACGCGATTGATAAGCGCGTGCATTTGGTTGGGACCCGATCAGCGGATTACATCAGGGCCAGCGGCCAGAGCGGCTGCATCGAAAGGCCGGATACATGGCTGCACCCGAACGCTTCGCTGAGACGGCAGATGCCTCTTGCAACGCGGGCGCCGTCCATACATGGCACACAGCGTCAGATGTACGACCAGCAATGGCCGCTTGCCCGGGTAGCGAACGTTCAGACGCAAATCGCCAATGAGCATGCCAACGCCGTGCAGACAACGTGTCGTGCCATGTGGCGCCCAATCGCCCCGCTCGGGCATTAAGGAAAGAATCCCACAGATGGATTAACCTTCTCCCCCTAACAGACTTATCGTCGGACTATGCGCGTTGGAAATTTGAACTCGTGCTGCTGGCGCTCGGGGAGGCCTCAAACCAGGTTGCAGGCGCCACTTCAGAGCGATGCTGTTGGACGGCGCGCGCCAGACTTGAATCGTCCGGAAGCCGCAGTCGCGAAGCCGCAGTAAGAAAAGATCATAGGTCGCTCCCAACATTTGCATTAACTCTGGATTTGAAGCGGGTTAGTATGCCCGGGAGCTTTTGAGCGAAAGTGCATTGCCGAGGCGCACAGCACGGCGTTCGTGTCAAAGCTCCGAGGGTGACCACATGGGCCAAATCGCTGCCTGGTGCATGGTCTGTACTATTCCAGCCACAATCTCTCTGGTCGCGTTCAACATGTCTTTCCGCGTTGCCGAGGACGCTTCGCAACCGCGAATACAGCGTACGTCCCAGTTGGCACCCGCAGCCACGAATACACCACAAGCGGAGAAAGCGGGGGCGGACAAGCCCAAATTCGATGTCGTTCGCATCGATCCCGATGGTGTCTCGGTGTTCGCGGGGCGGGGTGCTGCAGCCGAAACGATGGTGACGGTGTTCGACAACGCGGTGGCGATTGCATCGATCCGTGCGGATGCCAGTGGCGAGTGGGTTGCCGTGCTTGAACGTAAGTTTGCAGCTGGCGATCACCAGTTGTCGTTGGGCTCTGAGCCCGGACAGCCCGCGGATGGCCAGACGGTGCGCATCACTGTCTCACGCGCCGAGCCTGGTCCCGACACTCACAGGACCGGTGCACGTCAAAGCATCCCGCGGCCCATAACATTTGTCTAAGAGGCTGCGTTTACGCCAGAGGGCCGCCGCGCGGCTGCTTCTCTGAGCAACTATCTGCTGTCGGAGCGCCTTAAGGTGGTGACGCTGAGCGGTCACGCCGACGAACGCGGCTCGCAGCCCTACAACATAGAGCTATCGCGACAGAGATTGGATACGGTAGCGAACTATCTACGTAGCGCCGGTTATGCAGGCGAGTTTGTGCTTGTGCCCAAGGGCAAGATGGAGCCCTTTGGCACTCCGGACCGTCAGTCGCTTGCCAGGGATGATGCGTATCAACTTGACCGCCGCGTCGAGTTCCACCAGGCAGAATAGTCATCGGACGCGAACTGTTCGACGCGAGATCCTACGTCGTAGTCACACGCTCACACGTCCGGAAACCCTGACAACGGATAGTGGACGCTCGCGCCCACTCGTTACACTTATCTGCAGTGTCTGCTCGCTGGTCTCCAGACCTTGACCACTACGCCATGACCGCGGTGTCGCCGCACGACCTTGTGCCTTTCTCCCCAGCTGCCCTTGAACAGCCCGAACTCTTTCCACTCGGCATACCCTTTTTTGGACAAGTGCCAATAGTGGGTATCGGGACAGGGAGGGCCGTGATGCCAGCCCCAGGCCTGGGCGGCGCTGCCGGTGAAACTGACCGCGATGACAGAGACGATTAGCGCAAGCATCTTTCGCATGGGAAGCTCCTCGGAACGAGCTTGAAGCCTACCTGTTTTAACGTGAGCACGGCTTTGCGGTTCTTATTCTTTCTTAACGCCAGCATATGGCGCTCCTCAAAACCCGCCCCGCGCGGAAGTTTCATCATCGGTATCTCGTAGCTCGCTTCGCCGGTACAGGCCGCTCACTTTACGTCGACAGCCGACACGTACATCCACTGTGTCTGCCTGACTTCAAAACCCTTCTCTCTCAGTCCGCGCAGAATTCCGGGCATGTGATCGACTCCCCAGAATGAATATACGTGGTGCTTTTCTACATGCTTGCAAATCGTCTCGACAGCGTGCGCATCGCGATCGTGCACATGGCTCTTGGCAAAAAGATCATCGAGATCGTACACCTCAGGAGGTGGTGGGTACTTGCGGAGCGATGCAGCCACCTCTTCGGGGTTTTGAAGCATCGATGCATAGCGGTTTCGACGCTCGGCGATCAATTGCCCCCATCCATCCGGCGCCCTGGTTGCTTCCGCGCGCATATCCGCCAGTATAGGTTCGAGATTATCAGCGTTGATCCAGTACTCCTCGCGCTTGATGACATCCGTTAGATGCCAAATCCCGTGCTTCTGCAAAACATCGAGGGCGTCGCGCTTGGTGGTTAGAAATTCCGCATATTCGGCATCGAGCTCCTTGCCAAGGGTGTCATCGACGCCGCCTACATCTTCGAAAAGAATCGCAAATCCCCGCTTCTCGCGCTTTTTGATGTGTTCAGCGACCCGATCAAGGTATTCCTTCGGACCCAGATCGATCGTGGCCATAAGCGCGATTTCCTGCGACTCCTGTTGCAACGTGAGAAACGCCAGCTGCAGCCAATCCTCATTGATGCGCATGAATGCATCCATGGCGATACCTTCATTTCACTGTCAGGCGCCTCACTCCTCGCCGGCGACTTCAGATTGGCGACGAGTCAGGCAACATAGACCAAAGGTGCTGTCCATCGAAGCCTTCTGGCCGCTCAACGGCGATACCATCCCCACGTGGCACTGTCTGACGGCTTACTGTTTCCAGATCCGCCTGCTTTGCCATGGGAATCCCTATTGCCACACTAACGCCTCAGGAGGCTGAAGGGTGCCAATGCCAATGCGAATTCTCTAATCCGGGCCACATTGAGCGCGGTATGGGACCACAGGGTCCGCCAAGCGCGGCGTTGGGCGGAGCTCCTGGCCGTTCGCCGGCAACTATTTGGAATGAATGAAAGTGGTGGGACGTGCCTCGGCGAGTAAACGTTTGAACGACCGAAAATCACGCGGCGCCGGGTAATCTCTTCCACGAGCCAAGCGCCTACTCCCGCCTGAACGAGCGCGGCGATTTAAACGCCCGGCTGAACAATCCCATCCAAGCCCTGTGCGGCGCAACGCGCTGCGCAATGTTGACGGGAGCGTTGCTGAACAAGCGTCGGATGAGACGCGCCCGAGCCCCGTCGTCTAGTGAGATGCTCACCTCCAGCCGTCCGTCAGAGGTGTGGCGTTCAGGTTGTCCACCGATCCAACCGACCTCATCAAGTTCGATTTCGATAGAGCTACCTACAGTGAGGTCCCGCACAAATTCGTGACTACTTTCGAGCACGGCTTCATGGATGGAAAGCTCAAGGACCATGCAAGATTGAACCTTGCCGACGTGTCTGATACGGGCCTTTTCCCGAACGGGAAAGCGTTCACCGGCTTTACTCCTGGGTAGTTCGACGCAGATCAGCAGAGCCACGAAGCAGAAGACGAGCGACACGCTTCCCCAGAGGGCATTGAAGGATCGTTGCGGGTCCAGAGCGACGCTGCGAAAAGGATCGATCTGCGGCAGCAGCATACCGAGGGCAGAGACAAAGAGAACGCCAGCGAATACGCCTCCAAGCCCCCAATTGACAGTCACGCGCGAGCGATCGCCCCCTTTCGGCGTGACAGTGAACGGCTGGCCGAACGGCCTCCAAATAGCAGCGAAGATGGTAATCGCGACAGGCACCGCGGTCACGAGTTGGGTCACCTCGGTGAACAGCGGCAGGGTCCGTCCATTGGAGCGCCAATAGCTGTAGGTCCAGAAGCCGAGAAGCGCAGGCAATCCGTGCAACAGGAACGATTTGTGGTCAGTCACGATCGCTGGCATGTTGAACACCCAGTAGAAAATTGGCGCGGCTACAAGGGCAACGGCGAAAAAGCTATTCGTCCAGTGCATCAACCCATGCACGTAATGAAGGCGCTGGCTGAACGAATAGCCCGCGCCTTGCAGTGGGCCATCCGCAAGAAGCGCGACTTGAATAGTGCCGAGACACCACCGGGTGCGTTGGGTGACGTATTCAGAGATCCCTTCTGCCGAAAGGCCGACGCTCAGGCGTTCGTTCAACCAGCGGGTTAGGAGCCCGTGCGACATCAGCT
Source organism: Hyphomicrobiaceae bacterium (assembly GCA_046713545.1). Classification (GTDB taxonomy): domain Bacteria; phylum Pseudomonadota; class Alphaproteobacteria; order Rhizobiales; family Hyphomicrobiaceae; genus CADEFX01. The sequence continues at coordinate 5,712 of JBKKCB010000104.1, forward strand.
TGTAGGAAAGATGGATATCTTCCGTCACCGTCCCTTTGGGAAAGCCGCCGATCAAATCCAACGCGCTGCGGCGCACCACGAAAGACGTGCCCACGCAGAACGCGGTGTCCCAAGCGTCCCTCGCCGGCTCGAAAACGTCGAAGAACACACGCTGATCATCGACCCAGGCGTGCTCAGCGAGCAGGTTATGCTGGACAGGGTCTGCGTTGTAATAGAATTGCGGTGTCTGCACGACAGCGACACGTGGGTCGTCGAACAGTCCGAGCGTGCGGAGCAGGATCGGCCGCTGTGGAGCGAAGTCGGCGTCAAGCACAAGGATAAAAGGGGCGTTCGACAATTCACGGGTAATCCGCAAACCGTTGTCAAGATTGCCGGCCTTCGCACCGGAATTATCGGTTCTGGTGATGTACTTGGCTCCATGATCGTCGCAATAATCACGTAGCCAGCCGCGCCGCTTGTCGTCGAGAACCCAAACAGTGTGGTTGGGATAGTCAATCGCAAGCGCCGCCTGGATCGTCCTTTCCAGGATGCCGAGGTCTTCGTTGTAAGTGCAGATGAACACATCGACGGCAGGGACCGTCTTACCGCTTGCGCGATCCTTGCGCAGCGTGGCTTCGCTGAGATCCGCGGCAGGGGTGTGATTGGTACTTCGAGACAGAATAAGGATAGAAAGAAGAGCATATCCAATCGACATTGTCTCGAGCCCCGCGAACGTCCAGGCCCAAACTCCGTGTGCCGACGGTCCAAACTCCGGCAATGTCGTTGATAGTCGCCAGGCGACGTAGCTGATTAAGAGGCCCGCCACTCCGAGACCGAAGATCGACCTGTCGACTGCGCGGTCCCGGTCGAAAGTGGCGGCGAGCACCAAGAGGATCGCCAGGACAAAGCTGTCGTAAGCGAGGACAGACGACAAATCCGTGGCTTGCGTCACCGATGAACTCCGTCGCCGTCAGACATGCCGCGACCGGTGAACGGGTTCCAGCGCATTGCCGCCAAAACCGCCCAAGCCGTGGCGCCAACGTGCGGCCATCGGTGATAAAAAAAATCTGCAGTTGAAGAGTCCGGACCAATCGAAAGGCCGGTCGTCAGGCGTTCGCCGTCCGTGGCGTAGAGTAGACCGTTTGGCGACCTCTGGGCCCTCACGACGGCAAGCAGAGCTTCGGCGCGCCGCTGGTCGCCCAAATAGGCATAAACAAGGGCAGCCTGGGCTGTGCCCTCCGTCCAGATGCTGTCCTTGTCGGTATCGAAATCGAAGCCTTGTTTCGTAGAATGATTTCCCTCGGTCCACTGCAGACTGCGCCTCCACTCCGCGGGGGAAGGCTCGAAGGCGAGCAGCGGCCAAAGTTGGGCGTCGAGCCCCGAACCCGTGTTTACCGGCGTCGCCCCATCCAAGGCGGTACCGATGCGGAAGCGTCCGGCAGAGACGTCGAACATGGCGGAGACGAAACCCTCGGCGCGTGCGATGCCCAAACGCCACGCCGCCGCCGCGCCAGATTGTGTGTTCCGCTCGGTCCTTGCGAGCCATTGAAAGGCGGCGTACGCATCGACGTTGTGCTCGGTGGATTTCCAGGTAAGGGGCGTCGGATGCGGCTCGTGTCCATGAAACCCTCCTGAGTATCCGAAGGTGTCACTGGGCGACAGCTTTCCAACCCACGACATCAGCTTGGCGGCCGTAGCGCGGTACTCCGGCTTATCCGCGTGAGCGGCAACCGTGAGTAGCGCGAGCGCTACCCACGCCACATTGCCAGTCGCGGTGCCAGCCTGATAACCGTCCTCGAGCCACCGACGCCCAGCTTCGCTCCACCATCCGGGGAGGGCAATCTCTGGCTCGTCAGGGCGACCCGCACGATATGCGTTTCGGATGCGGCCATCTTTCCACGCCCGGTCATGATTGAGCGCAAACACGAAGGCATCGGCAATTCTTTGAGCGTCGTGCTTGCGGCCACAGGCCACTAACGCAATGACTGCCAGGGCATTGTCATACGAGAAGGCGGCGTTGCGGAGCTGCGGACCAATGGCTTCGTCACCCCTGTAGCTTGCGAGGAAAAAAGATCCCTCCGCGGCGGTGAAGCCATCTGCCATCGCCGCGCAATAGACGTTTGCGTCATCTCGACCGAAATCGCGCGCCTTAGCTTGGGACGGCTGTACGGCCACAGGCGAAAGGAGGCACAGGAACATGCCTGCCAAAACCAACATTCTTTTACGCACGATTGCCGTACAGTTTTTGGCCGGATGCTCTGGAAACCGCCGCATCCTAAGAACTTCCCGCCAGGGCAGTACTAAACGCTGCGATTTGCTTCGAAATCCAGGCAAGTCCCTGGCTCGTAGCCATCTCCACGCCAGAGATCGTGGAGCTCAACGTTTTGGCCCAAGGATTCTCCAGCGAAACGCGCACCCAGTCCCCAAAGCGGCACTTGCTTCCATCGATGGAGGTCGGAAGCGCCTCGCGGGGATTGTCGAGAGACATCAACACATACACCTCATTCCGCTCGGCCGACGGCAGCGACACCCAGTACCGTTCGGTGTCTCGCTCAGTCGCCCGAGAGACGATGCGTGTGATCCGGCCGGAGTAGGTTGTTCCAGCATCGAGGAAATCAATTTTGGCGAGCGTGCCCGCGGGAAGATTGGCGACCCGGCTATCCGGAAACACGGCGGCCACAAAAGCCTTATCGCAATCCGTCGTCTTAAGGAGTGTTCCGCCTGCGGAAACGTGCTGTCCGGGCCATCGCTCAATCTCCAAAACTTGACCGTCGCCGTCAGCGATTACTTCGGAGCGCGCGAGCGCGCCGATGCGCTTTGTTTCGAGCGCCACGAGCGGTCGCAACTCGCCTAGGCGAGCCTCTATTCCAGTCTTCTCGCTGGAAAGCTGATCGAGTTTCGCGCCGGCGGACCGCCGCTCTTGCTGCAGTCCGGCCATGATGTTCGAGGTTTCGATGACATATACGCCCTGCTCACCGGCGCCCCGCGCCGCCTCCTGACGCTTAAGCTGAATTTGTGCACCAGCCAAATCGCCCTCGGCGCCCTTAAGCTGTTGCCGCAGGGGCTCGATGTACTGCTCGTTGACGATGCCCAATTTGAGTAATCTCTCGAAGCGCGCGAGCACGCCCTTTCGCTCCGCGAGCGTCGCCGATGCCTTGCCCATCTTGGCTCGGGCCTCTCCCTCACCCGCACGGAGCTGGACAACGAGTTCGCTTTTCATCCGTGACATATCTGCGTCGAGCCGCGAGATCAGAGCCTGCGTCTCGCGCACGCTCACGCTCGCACTGTTCAGCCGCTCTTCAAGTGCCAGAACCTGGGACTGGAGACCAATAAGGGCGGTGCGGTCGACGGATCCATTTTCGATAATGGCAACGACATCACCCCGACGAAATTCGGCGCCCGGCTGAAGAAGCTGGGATTCCACCAGCCGACCGTCAATGGGGGTCGTGACGAGGTTTACCGGCGCAGTGACCACGGCCCGCCGGGAACTCGAGGTAAAAAGATCGGGCGCCAGGTTTGTCACGCCCACAACTGCGATCAGTCCGGCAAAACTGAGCCCGAACAGTCGCGTGGCGTTTAGGATGCGTGTGTTTTTCGTGTTTTCCGGCATTGTCCACCTCGTGTCCGAGCATGGAGAACTAAGTTGTTGCGCCGCAAACCGTTCCGGCGTTTGCAATTTGAGCGCTAACGGCTAAATGCCTCACGCTCATGCCATATAGATTAGGAACTCTTTTGCGCGCACTGTGTTAGTGCGCCCGAGTTAAAGCCCAGGGCCAATGCTGATCCAAGCCTTGCTGGTCAGCCACGCGTGTCCAGCCCTGCACGCGAGGTCGAAACCGTTGCGCGGCGCGCGCAAACGGCCGCTCAAGGTTTAAGATCCATCTCCAGATGAATGTAGTCGCCACGATAGGTAATTTCGGCGAGATAGATCACCGTGCGGTCCGGCCCGCACATGACGCGCCGAACCTCCCCGACGGGCGCGTTGACAGGAATGCTCAATAATCGCGAGGTCTCGACGTCGGCCGTCGAGATGGTGAGCGTTTGCCGTGCTCCAACGATCTTCAATCCCGGCAGGGATGTCAGAACCGGCAGCGCGAGCTCGCGGCGGAAGCGCACGGGCGCACGGCGGAACACGCGATGGTCGATGTAGATGGAGATGACGCAGTAGCGCTCACCGTTACGCGAATGAACGCGGCGCAGGTAGTAGTACTTCGGCGCCTTGATGCCGTCCGTGTCGGACAAGGCGGGATCGGCCACCGCTTCGGCCAGCGTTGCATGGTCGGGGCGATCCCCGGAGTACATGGCAACCAGGTCGTGAAGCGTGGTTTCCACGCGCAGCCGCCGCTGCGCGCCGGGCTTGCCGGTGACGAACGTGCCGCGCCCGCGCTCGGGCGACAGCAGTCCCTCCTCCGCCAGCAGGGCGATCGCCTGGCGCACGGTGACACGCGCCACGTCGAACTCTTTCATCAAATGTTCGATCGACGGCAACACGCTGCCCGGCGGCCAATGGCCCTTGGCCACGCGCTGCCTGACCAGCTCCGCGAGCTGCAGATAGCGCGGGATCGGCGTCGATCCGAAGATGCGATGACTAGCGTTCGCCATGCGGCTTGCCTCAAACATCCTATGTATAGTACTTTTAGGACGTTTAGACCAGCATTTGACCAGGACTGTCCCAGCGGTGCGCCGAACGGCCCTCATCCTCGTCCCGTGGCTGGTTCTGCTCGCGGGGTGGTACGGCATCCACTACAGCGGGCTGGTCAATCCGGCTTTGGTGCCCACGCCACACGACGTCTTCCGCCGTTTCATCGAGTTGATGCAGGGGCGTCTGCCGATGGACATTTTGATGTCGACACGGCGCGTGTTCCTGGGCGTGCTATGCGGCATTGCCCTTGCCGTGCCGGTCGGGTTCGTCCTCGGATGGTATCGCGGCATACGCGCCTTCATCGATCCGCTGATCAATTTCTTCCGCGCGCTGCCGCCGATCGCCTTGATCCCCCTGGTGATCGTGTACTTCGGCGTGGATGAACTCGCCAAGACCGTTATTCTGTTTTACGCGTCCTTTTTCGCGGGCGTCATCGTCATGTACGAGGGCATCTCGCAAATCAGCCCAATCTATGTGCGGGTGGCGCGCACGCTCGGCGCAACGGACGGCGAGATCTTCCGCAAGGTCGTTGTGCCGCTGGCCGTGCCGCATATGCTCACCGCCCTGCGCGTCGCGCTCGGGGTTGCCTGGGCGACGCTGGTGGCCTCGGAGCTGATCGCCGCCCAGCAAGGCCTCGGCGCATTGATCCAGAACGCCGGCTCGTTCTTCCAGCTCGACATTATTTATGTCGGGATCATTTGCATCGGATTCGTCGCGCTGTTCATGGACATGGCACTGCGTGCGATTGCGCGCCGCTTCGTGAGCTGGCAGGAGCGCATCGCATGAGGCCCGGCAAGGCGCGCATTGCGTTCAAGAACGTCTCGGTGCGCTTCGCCACGCCGGGCGGCGGCCAGATGCAGGTGGTCGACGACGTCACCTACGACATTCACGACCGCGAATTCGTCTCGGTAATCGGCCCCTCCGGCTGTGGCAAGACCACGATGATGAACATAGTCGCGGGTTTCATGCAGCCCTCGGCGGGCACCGTCACACTGGATGATGCGCCTATCACCAGCCCCGGTCCCGACCGCGGCGTCATTTTCCAGGAGTACGGCGTTTTCCCGTGGCTGACTGTGAAGGACAACATCGCGTTCGGTCTCAATCTTCGCGCAAACCGCACGGGCGCGGCTGAGCGCGACGCGATCTGCGAGCGCTATATGCATCTGATGGGCCTTGCAGATTTTGCCGACGCCTGGCCCCGCATGCTGTCGGGGGGCATGCGCCAGCGTCTGGCCCTTGCCCGTGCCTATGCGGTCAAGCCGGAGTTCCTGCTGATGGATGAACCGTTCGGCGCGCTGGACGCCCAGACTCGCTCGGCGATGCAGGATCTGCTGCTGGGGGTGCTGGCAGCAGAGAACAAGACGGTGATGCTCATTACCCATTCCGTCGAGGAAGCCGTGTACCTGTCCAACCGCATCATCGTCATGACGGCACGCCCGACCCGCATCCGCGAAATCATCCAGGTGCCGTTCGCCTATCCCCGCACGGATGCCTTGCACGAGAGCCCGGAGTTCGGCGAGTTGCGGGCACATGTGCGCGACCTCGTCATGCAGGAATATGCCCAGCAGGCCCGTCAGCGTTCCCCTCAAACCGCATGATCAACCAACCCAGGAGGAAACCCATGACCATCAATCGCAGGACATTTCTGCAAGGCACCAGCGCTTTGGCCGGCGTCGCAACCATCGGTGCACCCGCCGTTGCGCAAGCGAAAACCAAGATCCGCGTCGGCTATCTGCATACCCTGGCCGTCGACGGGCAGATGTGGCTTGCCGATCATCTCGGCGCCTTCGACAAGAACGGCCTGGAACCGGAATTCAAGTTGTTCCAGACGGGTCTCGAGATCTTCCAGGCCATGATCGGCGGCAGCCTCGACGTTCTATCGACGGGCGCCGTGATCTCCAATTTCCCTGCGCGCGGTCAGGGAAAAATGTTTCTCGCCAACGCCGTGGAGTTCGCAACCGCACAACTCTGGGTGCGCGAGGACCAGGGCATCAAGACCTTTGCCGACCTCAAGGGCAAGCGCATCGCCACCACCGCCGGCACCACGGCGCACGTGTTTCTCAGCACGGCCATGAAGGCGAACAATCTCGCAGCCGGCGATATCGAGCTGCTCAATCAGCGCATGCCGGATGCTGTCACATCCTTCATCTCGGGTGCCGTGCCGGCCGTTGCGCTGTGGGTGCCCTTCAACATAACCGTGCGTGACAAGGTGCCGGGCGCCAAGAAGCTGGTCGATGCGTCGGCCTACTATCCGCAGGCAGCGATCATGTCGGGCTGGGCAACGACGACGGATTACCATGCCAAAAACCGCGACACGCTGGTGCGTGTGATCAAGGCGTGGAGCGAAGGCAACCAATATCTCACCGGCAAGACGGACGAGGCGCTCGAGGTGCTGCAGAAGAAGCAGTATCCACAGGTACCCCTGACCGATTTCAAGGAGCAGTATCAGGCGCAGAAGACATTCCCTGTCGCCGAATGGCGGACGCTCTACGGCGATGGCACCGTGACCAAGTGGCTCCAACAGGTGACGGACTTCTTCGTCACCACCGGCAATATCCCCAATCCGATCCCGGCCTCGCAATACTTCGATCCGTCGATCTATATGGACGCCACCAAGAGCTGAGCTTTGCGCCCCAAGGCCTACGACTACATCATCGTCGGGGCCGGTTCGGCAGGCTGTGTGCTTGCCAACCGGCTGTCGGCGGACACATCCTGCCGCGTCCTGCTGCTGGAGGCCGGCGGCCATGACCGCAATTTCTGGCTGAAGCTACCCGTCGGTTACTTCCGCACGATCTACGACGAACGCTTTTCGCGACTGTTTCCCACCGAGCCGTCCGAAGGCACGGCAGGGCGCAGCATCATTTGGCCGCGTGGACGCGTGCTCGGCGGTTCCAGTTCGATCAACGGCCTCATTTTTATTCGCGGCCAGCACGAGGACTTCGACGATTGGGAACAAACCGGTGCCGCGGGCTGGGGCTATCGCGATGTCCTTCCCTACTTCCGCAAGCTGGAAACATTCGACGGCACGCCCAATCAATACCGCGGCGCGCACGGGTCGCTCAATGTCTCGACCCTGCGCAATGACCATCCCGCCTGCCGGGCCTGGGTCGATGCGGCGCAGCAGCTCGGCCTGCCGGCCAACAGCGACTTCAACGGCGTGACGACGTATGGCGTCGGCTCCTATCAGCTGAGTATCGGCAAACGCTGGCGCGAGAGCGCAGCCGTCGCGTTCTTGCGGCCGGCGATGGCGCGGCCCAATCTCACTGTGGTCACGGGCGCGCAGGCAACGCGCATCGACCTTGAAGGCGCGCGTGCCGTGGGTATCGAGTGGAGCGAGCAGAACAGGAAACAGGCCGCGCGAGCAGATCGCGAGGTCATTCTGTCGGCGGGCGCGCTGCAGTCGCCGCAGCTGCTCCAGCTCTCCGGCATCGGTCCAGCTGATCTGCTGCGCCGGCACGGCATTGCGGTCGTTGCCGACCTGCCGGGCGTCGGCGAGAACCTGCAGGACCACTACCAGGCTCGCACCATCGTTCGTTTGAAGACGCGCAATTCGCTCAACGACGACGTCCGCAATCCGCTGCGACTTGGCCGCATGGGCTGGGACTGGCTTGTCCACGGCCGCGGCCCCCTCACCATCGGCGCGGGACAGGTCGGCGGGGCTGCTTGCACGCAATTTGCCAAATATGGCCGGCCCGACATCCAGTTTAACGTCATGCCGCTGTCGGTCGACAAACCCGGCGATCCTCTGCATCGCTACTCAGGCTTCACCGCATCGCTGTGGCAATGCCATCCGCTATCGCGCGGTCGTCTCGCGATCCGCAGCAGCGACCCCTTCGCGGCGCCCATGATCGAGCCGCGCTACCTGTCGGCCCAGATCGACCGCCAGGTGATAGTGGAGGGCGTCAAGATGCTGCGTGAGATCTATCGCCAGCCGGCGTTCCGCGATCTGTGGGACAAGGAGGTGCTGCCCGGCCCTGCCGCAACATCAGATGACGGCATTCTGCGCTTCGTGCGCGAGCATGGCGGCACTGTCTTCCACCCGTCCGGCACATGCCGCATGGGAGGCGGCGACATGGCCGTTGTCGATCCAAACCTGCGGGTGCGCGGCATCGAGGCTTTGCGCGTCATCGACGCTTCGGTGATGCCGATTATCACCTCCGCCAATACGAATGCGGCCTCGCTCATGATCGGTGAAAAGGGCGCCGCGCTGTTGCGAAATCCATCCTGACCCTGTCTGGACGAGAACCCGTGATTGACCTCGCTGGTGCCAATGGGTGTGCGGGGGGGACATTCAGCGCGTTCGCGAAGGACCCTCGGCCAAGGCGTTGCATGAGAGCCACAGGCGGCTGCCATCATTCCACTCGCAACGCTCGCCCTGCCGCCATTTCAACAAACAATAGACATTCCCTTTGCGATTACCCAACAGGAGCACGACCATGCTCGCCTCTATCTTCCATCTGGTCGCGACAGCCTTGTCAGCGATCATCATCTTTGCGTGCACTACTGCAAACGCTCAGCAACCGAAGCTTGAAATGCATCGCGCCGGCGTCAACGCCGATGATGGTTCGGGTTGGCATCCCGCTGTTTCCACCAAAGGCGCGTTCTCGATCCGTGTGCCGATTCCCTTTAACGATTTTACGGTCCACGACGCACGTACAGGCGAAGTAAGTCATGCCGTCGGCGGCAAAAGTTCCGAGGGGATCAAGTTTATGGCTGTTGCAGTCCCGGTGACTGCAAAGACACCCCACGATCTCGGGGCGATACCGAAGTCGTTCTCATCCAACCCCGCCAACAAAGTGGCTGATGTAAACCGTCAGACGAAAGACGGCGCCGATACCCTGTCCTTTTCCGTCATTGGACCGGCATCGACCGCGCACTTCCGCTACGTCAAGGTCAAGGACACGCTCTACACATTATCGATTGAATTTCCCAACGCGTATCGCGAGGCAGTGGCAGCGATGAAGGACAAATTCTTCAGTTCCTTCAAACTCAAGGGGAAATCCTAGAGCCTTTGCCGGAATCCGGGTTGCCGCGCGACGTTCGTCCCCGCTGACCCGCGAAGCGGCGGACGCGCAGTCATCAAATGCATCATGTCCGACGCCAGGAACCTACTGGGCCCACTCATCGTTCCTGGAGATTGACAAAGGAGATGCCCGATGGACAAGCGCGAGGGGGAGAAAACTCCCGCCGCTGATGGCACTGACAGTGACGGCAAACGGAAGCTCAAGCATCAGAAAGAGCAAAAAGGTGATCGCCAGAGACAGCAACAGTTTGAAAGCGATCTTCCCGATCATGGCGGTCCGCAGGGCCGAAAAGACAAGGACTACCAGCGGAGAGATTGATTAATGGTGCCGAAGTCGTTCAGTGCGTGAGTTGAGCGAACAGCCGGGCGGGTCAAGCGCCGAACCGTGACCATACCAAGTTCTTGGAGAGTTTAATGGAGGTTGTGATGACTGTTTGTGAACATTGCGGCAACGACTACGACAAATCCTTTCAGGTCGTCATGGCTGGCAAGACCCACAATTTTGACAGTTTCGAATGCGCCATCCATGCACTCGCGCCATCGTGCAGCCATTGCGGCGTCAGGATCGTGGGCCACGGACTGGAGAAAAACGGCACATTTTATTGCTGCGACCACTGCGCCGAAGCAAAAGGCGTCAGCGGGTTGCGCGACCGAATATGACGCCTTGGAGGAACGAAGCTTCTCGTATTTCTCTTGCACTGATCGCGGTTTATAACGGCGCCTCTCGCTCCAATGTCAGTTTGAATGCGTGGACAGCGGACGGCTGCTAAGCAAAGCGATGATTTTGTAAACGCGCTCGGCCATCCTTCCTCCTGTCTCTCGTCAAGCGGCGCGGCGGAGATCTCGGCAATATATTGTTGCTCGTGCGCTAGGCCGCAGTGACCGGGATAATTCACAAGTGGCTCCGGCCGCGGCCACCCGCAACCTTCCTCTAAAATGCCTTGCCCAGATTCGGCCGATGCTTGTTCTTCGGCACGAAGCCGGACCGTTCCGCCTGGCGCGGCTCGCGCACCCAGACGTCACGGTTTGGATGCAATCCGCCGCCGCGGGTCGCCGGGACGGCGGTGTGGCGCGCACGATGAAGCAGGCGGGTGTCAGCCTTCCCGCAATTGGGGTGGATGCCGCCGTTATCCGCGACCACCTTATTCCAGGCCGCCTTGCGCTTCTCGTGGACGGCAGGATCGCTCAGCGCCGTGCAGTTGAGCTCGTTCGTATTCAGGTCGACCACGATCTCGTCGCCATCCTGGATGAAGGCGATCGGGCCGCCGAGGGCGGCTTCCGGACCGACGTGGCCGATGACAAGGCCGACCGATCCGCCGGAGAACCGCGCATCCGTCATCAGCCCCACGACGATGCCCCGCTCACGGCAAAGTGCCGTGATGCGCGAGGTCGGATCGAGCATCTCCGGCATGCCCGGGGCACCGCTCGGGCCTTCGTAGCGCACGATGATCATGTCGTTGTTCTGGAACCCTTCGGGCGCCGTGTCGAGCGCATCGAGCAAGCCCTGCTCGCCCTCGAACACACGGGCCTTGCCGCGGAAGATGTTGTTCTCGAGACCCGCCTCGACGCCGGCAAGCTTGAGAATCGCAGAGAACTCCGGCGACAGGTTGCCACCGAGCACGCGCAAGCCGCCGGTGGGCTTGTAGGGCTTCTCGACAGGGTGGATCACCTTGCCGTCTGCCCGCTTCGCCCCGAGGCGCTCGACCTGCTTTGCGAGCGTTTCGCCTGTGCACGTCAGTACATCGCCATTCAGCAGCCCGGCCTCCAGGAGTTCGCGCACGATCACCTGCACGCCGCCGACACTATCGATGTCAACCATCGAATACTTGCCGTAGGGACGCGCATCCGTGAGCACGGGCACAACATGCTGCGAGAGGTGATTGAACTCCTCTGGCATCATGACGTCCTTCCAGAAGTCCGCGAAGCCCGCAGCGCGCGCGATCTCGGGCGCATGCAGGGTCACGTTGGTCGAGCCGCCAATGGCCATCGCGACGATGACTGCGTTGCGGATGGAATCGCGCACGACGATGTCGCGCGGCTTCAGATCTTTCTCGATGAGCTTGGCGAGGAGGCCCACCAGCTCGGCCGGGAACTCGTTCAGCCGGCGCGGATCATCGGACGGCGGTGCCACCATGTGCAGCGGCTGCATGCCGACGACCCCGATGAACGTCTGCATGGTGTTGTAGGTGAACATGCCGCCGCAACTACCGAAGCCGGGGCAGGCATGACAGGCGATGTGATAGCGATGCTCGGGGTCAGGATGTCCTGCGACCTGGTACGCGGTCACGAGATCGATCTTCTCGCCCGTCTTGGGGTCGGTACCAGGATGGATGGAGCCGTCCGACATCATGATCGCCGGCTGGTTGTGCTCGAGCAGCGCGGCGAGCGTCCCGACCGGCGGCTTGTCGCAGGCAACGACTGCGATCGTTCCGGCAAGACCCGTCGCGCTCAGGTGCTCGCACAGCGCATCATGGGTCACCTCGCGCCCGATCAGCGAGTAGCGCATTTCACGCGTGCCGTTGCGGATGCCATCGGACGTCGCGATCGTGTATTCCGGCTGAACGAGGCGCAACTTGAGCTGGCCCGGCTCCTTGCCGATGCGGCTCTTGAGGCGCGCGTGGATCGCTTCGACCTTGGCCAAAACGCCCATGTAGCACTGGCTGTCGCCCTTCGTGCCGACCACACCGACCGACGGCTCGTGAATGAGCGTCGGATCGGTGCCGAGCTCGCGCGCGATGCCAAGGGTCTGGGTCGAGCGGCCCGGATGGCGGTCAATGAGCACGATATTCGAATTCTTCACGGAGGGCTCCTTTCAACGGCACGGCGCGTTCGGTTAGCGATGAACGGTGGCCCAGCCGACATGCAATCGGAACGGCTTTATGGCTGCGAATAGCCGCATAAGGCAAGGGCGGGGGCGTCTCGATAGCGCCAGAGCGCGCTCATGACGGCCGTATCCTGTACTATCGGATAGGAGTCATGAGCCATTGAAGTCAAGGTGTCGAAGCCTTGCAGCCAATAGCATGGCGCAAAAAGGTTTTCACCGGCCCTCCGGGTGCGCGCAGCGCTGACGAATAGCCAGGCCCGATGTGTCTGCGGCCGCCCCTCCCGACCCGCCTCCTGGTTTCTGCCTAACGCCATGGCTTGACCAAAACGGCCGACTACTTGAAACTCTTGTCCGTACAAATAGGCGCACTTGCACCAACGCGGGCGCAATCGAAGTGGAGGAAGGCATGTCCAGAGGCCGCGACAACAGTCGCAATAGACGCCAGGTGATCAAGTCGGGTGCGGCGTTGGCGGCAACGGCAATTGCTGGCTTCCCCTTCGTTTCGCGCGCTCAGAACAAGCCCATCAAGATCGGCATGCCGACGATTCAGTCCGGCCGCGCGGCCATGGTCGGGTCGT
>JBKKCB010000105.1:0-11813 GCA_046713545.1 Hyphomicrobiaceae bacterium
GCGGTCTGACGAAATGACGTCGAAGGTTGGGGTCGGCACTGTCGGCCTCTAACCGCCACAGCGCGGGACAGCTTGCGTTATGCCTGGATTTATCCTCATCGGTATCGGCGGTGGACTGGCGTCTGCCGTGCTGTTTGCGTCTGCTGCCTCCGGCGGCGGGACCGGCCGTTTGTTGCTCTACATCCTGGCCCCACTGCCGAGCTTTCTCAGCGGTCTGGGTTGGGGTTCGGCGGCCGCGGGCATAGCGGCTTTGTCGGGCACCGCAGGTGTTGCAGCTGCGCTGGGTTTCAAGGCCTCCCTGATGTTTTTTCTGAGCCAGGGCGCGCCGGTCGCACTGGTCTGCTACCTGGCTCTGCTCAACCGTCCTTCGACTGTAGCGGCACAGCCGGGCGCAGCGACGGTTGAGTGGTATCCGCCCGGGCGCCTGGTAACAGCAGCAGCCCTTATGGGCGGTGGCCTGGCGGCCCTCAGTTTGCTCGTGCTCGGGCCGGATCTGGAAACGCTGCGCGCGCTCCTGCGCGATCTCATCGAAAACGTCTTTCTCAAGGAGCTGCCCGGACTCAAGGACAGAACCCTCGCGCCGGACGAAATCGCGGCCGTCACGGAGTTTTCCCTCTATGTGCTGCCCGCGGCTTCCGCCATGACGTGGCTGGGTGGATTTCTGCTCAATTTTTGGCTCGCGGGCCGCATCACAAAAATGTCGGGGCGGCTGGTGCGGCCCTGGCCGGATCTCGCGGCCATGACATATCCGCGCTGGCTGGCGCTGACGCTGGCGGCAGCTTTCGCCCTGACGTTCACGACCGGCTATCCGGCTCTTCTGGGTTCGGGTTTTGCGGGTGCTTTTTTTCTCGCTTACGTGCTGATGGGTCTTGCCATCGTGCACTTCGTCACGCGCGGGCGGCCCTCTCGGCCTTTCGTGCTTTGGGGTGTCTACCTCTCGCTGCTCGTTCTCAACACCTGGGCCGCGCTCATCATCGCCCTCCTCGCCCTCATGGAGCCGTTTCTGCCGCTGCGGCGGACGAGTTCGCCGGGGGCGCCCGGCCCCGATTGATCCAACCCTTCACCAGCATCCACATCGAGGAGACGCAAAAATGCAGGTCATACTTCTGGAGCGCATCGGTCGGCTCGGCCAGATGGGCGACGTCGTCAAAGTCAAGGACGGCTACGCACGCAATTTTCTGCTTCCCCAGGGCAAGGCCTTGCGGGCAACCGACGAGAATAAAGGTCGCTTCGACAAGGATCGCGCCCAGCTCGAGGCGCGAAACCTCGAGTTGAAGAAGGAAGCCGAGGCCGTGGCCGTGAAATTGACCGGCCAGGAATTCATCACCATCCGGCAGGCGGGCGACACCGGCCAGCTGTACGGCTCGGTTGCCACGCGCGATATCGCCGAAGTCGTGACGCAGGGCGGCTTCTCCGTCGACCGCCGCCAGATCCTGCTCGATCGCCCGATCAAGTCGCTGGGTGTGCATTCGGTTCAGGTGGCATTGCACCCCGAGGTTGTGGTCAAGGTGCAGGTGAACGTCGCCCGTTCCGAGTCCGAGGCTGAGCGTCAGTCGCGCGGCGAGGATGTCACGATGGTGCGCGAGGAAGCGATGCAGATCGAGACCTTCAATCCCGACGGCGTTTTCGAGGGCGAACGGCCTGACGAAACCGAGGGCGATCCTGCGCCGGATGCGACCCAGACCTGAGCCGGCTGGCCGGTGCGTGCCGGCCACACCGTCTGATTCCAGACAGACTCTGGGCTAGCCAGCCGCTACGTCTTTCCTATATTTTTTGGCAGTCAAAGTTCCGCCAGTGTGGGGATGGCGGGACCCAAGGAGGGCTTCGCGTCGAGGTTGGCTATGTTCACGCCGCTGGCCTTTATGCTGCGCCGAATTGTGGTTCGCGGCAATTTGACCTTCATTACATGTGACGGATCCCGTCACATGTTCGGCAATGGCGAAGGGCGCGCTGTCGTTGCGCGCTTCACGGACCGCCGCATCGAACGCCAGCTGGCACTCGATGCCCAGTTGGCCGTCGGCGAGGCCTACATGCGCGGGCGCCTCGTGATGGTCGAGGGTGCCATCTACGATCTTCTCGCTGTCGTGCTGCAAAACATGATGGAGCGGCCGCTACCGCGCTGGAGCCACAGCCTCGACCTCGCCCGCTTCATGACGCGGCGCCTGGCGCAATTCAATCCCGCCCGCCGGGCGCGCAGCAACGTCTCGCATCACTATGACATCGACGGCACGGTCTACGACCTGTTTCTGGACAGCGACCGGCAATATTCCTGCGCCTACTTCTCCGACAAGCACATGGATCTCGATGAGGCGCAGGTCGCCAAGAAAAGGCACCTGGCGGCAAAGCTGGCCGTGCGCAATGGACACAAGGTGCTCGACATCGGGTCTGGATGGGGCGGGCTCGGGCTCTATCTTGCCCGCACGGCCGGCTGCACGGTGGACGGGGTCACGCTATCCGTCGAGCAGCTGAAGCTTGCCCAGGAGCGGGCCGAACGGCAGGGCCTCAAGGATGCCGTTCGCTTCCACCTGCAGGACTATCGTCACATCGAAGGACGCTACGATCGCATCATCTCGGTCGGCATGTTCGAACATGTCGGCGTCAACCATTACGGCACGTTCTTTCGCAAGATGCGTGAGTTGTTGACCGAGGACGGCGTCGGCCTGGTGCATTTCATCGGCCGTTCGGACCGGCCGACCATCACCAACCCGTTCATTGCCAAATACATCTTTCCCGGAGGGTACATCCCTGCCCTGTCGGAGGTCATGCCGGCCATCGAGCGGTCAGGCCTGATTGCCACCGACGTGGAAATCCTGCGCCTGCACTACGCGGAGACGCTGCGGCATTGGCGCGGGCGTTTCCTCGCGCACCGCGAGGAGGCCAAGCGCATCCGGGGTGAGGAATTCTGCCGCATGTGGGAATTCTATCTGGCGGGTTCGGAGTGCGCGTTCCGCTTTCAGAACCTGGTTGTGTTCCAGATCCAGCTCGCGCGGCGCGTGGATGTACTGCCGTGGGTCCGCGACTATGTTTCCCAGGCCGAGCGCGAACTGGCTGCTGCAGAACGGGCTGGCGTCGGATGGGAAGCTCCGCGCCTTGCCGGCGAGTAGCCGCGCGATTCGCGCCGCACTCAAATGGAATCTTGGCCCGATGTGCATAACGGGGACATGCTGTCCAACGACCGGCGCGGCTACCACTTGCGCCCGGGCGAATCGGCTAGCGTCCCGCGCATGGCACAACAGCTCCTCACAAGCATCGCCGGCGGCAAACCCTCCGGCACGGACCCCGACACCCTTCCACTCAGGACGGCGCCCCACAACATCGAGGCCGAGCAAAGCTTGCTCGGCGCTATCCTCGTCAACAACGAGGCCCATGATCGTGTTTCCAGCTTCCTCATGCCCGAGCACTTTTTCGACCCGGTGCATGCCGGCATCTATGAGGTGGCCGCCAAGCTGATCGGCGCGGGCAAACAGGCGACACCGATCACGCTGCGAACCTTTTTCGAGAGTGCGGAACCGATTGCCCCGGACCTGACGGTTCCCCAGTACCTGGGCCGGCTCGCGGCCAATGCCACGACCATCATCAACGCCGCCGATTACGGACGCACGGTCTATGATCTGTATGTTCGCCGGCAGCTCATTGTCGTCGGGGAGGATCTGGTCAACGTTGCCTACGATTCCCCGGTCGACTTTCCGCCGAAGGAGCAAATCGAAGACGCGGAAAGCCGCCTCTTCTCGCTGGCTGAGGCAGGCAAGTACGGCCAGGGCTTCCTGACGTTCAACACCGCTTTGACGCATGCCATCGAGATGGCGAACAACGCCTATCAGCGCGATGGCGGGCTGTCAGGCATTGCCACGGGATTGCGTGACCTCGACAACAAGATGGGCGGGCTGCAGTCGTCGGATCTCATCATTCTGGCCGGCCGTCCGTCGATGGGCAAAACGGCGCTCGCCACCAACATCGCCTTCCAAGTGGCACGCGCCTACAAAGCGGAGCGGCAGGCGGACGGCACCGACAAGGTCGTCGATGGTGCGATCGTCGGCTTCTTTTCGCTGGAAATGTCGGCCGAGCAGCTGGCGACACGCATCCTGTCTGAGCAATCCGAGATTTCCTCGGAAAAGATCCGACGCGGCATGATCAACGAGGAGGAATTCAAGCGTCTGGTCCAGGTGTCGCAGGAAATGTCATCCCTGCCGCTGTTCATCGATCAGACCGGCGGCATCTCCATCGCGCAGCTGGCAGCGCGGGCCCGAAAACTCAAGCGTCAGAAGGGCCTGGGCCTGCTGGTCGTGGATTATCTGCAGCTGCTGACCGGCTCGTCGCGCCGCGCCTCGGAGGGGCGTGTACAGGAGGTTTCCGAGATCACGACCGGCCTGAAAGCACTGGCCAAGGAGCTCGCCGTGCCTATCATCGCCCTGTCACAGCTCTCGCGGCAGGTTGAGAACCGCGAGGACAAGCGCCCGCAACTCTCCGACTTGCGTGAATCGGGATCGATCGAACAGGATGCCGATGTTGTCATGTTCGTCTACCGCGAAGAATACTATGTCGAGCGGCTGAAGCCGCACGAAGGCACCATCGAGTTCCAGGATTGGATGGCCAAGATGCAGCTCGTCAGTGGCAAGGCCGAGGTCATCATCGGCAAGCAGCGCCACGGTCCCGTGGGCTCCGTGCAGCTCCAATTCGAGTCCAACGTCACGCGCTTCTCCGATCTGGCCCGCGACCAGTACATGCCGGAGCGATTGGAGTGACGGGAACGGCGCCAGGCCCGGTTTCTGGAATTCGCTCCGGCGCCATTCCGCCAGAGGCGCGCGCTGTCCTTACCATCAATCTGGCGGCGCTGCGGACCAACTGGCGGGAGTTGAACAAGGCGTCCGGCGCCGCGGAATGCGCCGGCGTCATCAAGGCGGACGCGTACGGTCTGGGCCTTGAAGACATCGCGCGGGCTTTGCGCGATGAGGGATGCGCCACGTTTTTCGTCGCGACCCTCGCCGAGGCCCGGCGCGTGCGCAACGTGGAGCCGGCGGCCGCCATCTATGTTCTCGACGGGCTCCTGCCGGGCGCTGCCGCATACTACGCAGGCTTCGACCTGAGACCCTGCCTCGGCAGCCTCGCCGAGGCCCACGAGTGGGCCGCCTATTGCGATGCGACAGGACGTCGCCTGGGCGCTGCGGTGCATATCGATACGGGGATAAATCGTCTGGGTCTTCCGCCGAGTGAAGTTGAGGCCCTCGCGTCCGAAGCGGGCATTTTTGAACGCTTTGCCCTCACCCTCGTCATGAGCCATCTCGCCTGCGCGGATGAGCCGTCACATCCCATGAACGCGATCCAGCGCACGCGGTTTGATACTCTGCGCGCGAAGCTGCCGCCCGCGCCTGCAAGCCTGGCGAACTCCGGCGGTGTCTTTCTCGGGCCCGGCTACCACTACGACCTCGTGCGGCCCGGCATTGCCCTGTACGGCGGGCGGGCCCTGCAGGACACGGCCAATCCCATGCAGTGGGTGGTTCAGCTTCAGGCGCGCATTCTACAGGTGCGCGACATCGCGGCCGGCGAGCCGATCGGCTATGGCGCGACATTCCGGACCGAGCACAACTCCGTGGTGGCCACGCTGGCCTGCGGCTACGCCGACGGATTCCTGCGCGCTCTGAGCGGCACCGCCATCAAGCCGGGGCCGGTGGGCTTCATCGGCGACTATCCCGTGCCGGTCGTCGGCCGCGTCTCGATGGACCTCATCACGGTCGATGTCTCCGATGTGCCGCCGGAGCTGGCTCGGCGCGGTGCGTGGGTCGAAGTGATGGGCGCACGCACCACGATTGACGACTTGACGGATCGTGCCGGCACCATCGGCTACGAACTCCTGACCCGGCTCGGGCGCCGCGTGCATCGTGTCTACCTCGGGCGGGAGACGTGACGCGCATGGCCAAACCGGCGCGATCGTCTTTCGTCTGCCAGAACTGCGGTACAAGCGCGCCGCGCTGGACCGGCAAGTGTGCCTCGTGCGGCGAGTGGAATATGCTGGTCGAGGAGACCGATCCGGGCCCGGTGCCGGGCTCAGGCGTGACCAAAGCCTCGCGCGGACGGGTGATCGCTCTGGAGTCGCTGCAGGGGCACAACAAAGACATGCCGCGCATTCCGACCGGCATGCCCGAACTGCAGCGTGTGACCGGTGGCGGCCTCGTGCCGGGCTGCGCCCTGTTGAACGGCCGCGAGCCGGGGATCGGCAAATCCACGCTCCTGCTCCAGCTCGCGGCGAACCTGGCGCGCGCGGGGCGGCGCACCGTCTATTTCTCGGGCGAGGAGGCCATTGCCCAGGTTCGTCTCCGGGCGGAGCGGCTGGGCCTCGCAGACGCGCCGGTGGCGCTCGGGGCCGAAACGAACCTGTCGAATATCCTGGCGACGCTGGGCGACGGTCCGCGCCCCGACCTGATCGTCATCGACTCGATTCAGACGCTTTGGGCGGACGCCCTGGACGCGGCACCCGGGACCGTGAGCCAGGTGCGGGCTGCGTGTCAGTCCCTCATCCGCTTCGCCAAGCAAACAGGTGCTGCGCTGCTGCTCGTCGGCCACGTCACCAAGGATGGCCAGATCGCAGGCCCCAAGGTCGTCGAGCACATGGTCGATACGGTGCTCTACTTCGAGGGCGACCGCGGTCATCCGTTCCGTATCCTGCGCGCCGTTAAAAACCGTTTCGGCGCGACCGACGAAATCGGTGTTTTCGAGATGGGGGCGGCGGGGCTTCAGGAGGTGGCTAATCCCTCCGAGCTGTTCCTGGGCGAGCGCGATTCCCGGGCCCCCGGTGCCGCGGTTTTTGCAGGCGTCGAGGGCACGCGTCCGCTGCTGGTCGAGATTCAGGCGCTGGTCGCCTCGTCGACGTTGGGCACGCCGCGTCGCGCGGTCGTGGGCTGGGACTCCAACCGCCTGTCCATGCTGCTGGCGGTGCTCGATGCCCGCTGCGGCGTCAGCCTGGCGCAGCACGACGTTTACCTCAATGTCGCCGGCGGCCTCAAGATTGCGGAGCCGGCCGCGGACGTCGCCGTGGCGGCCGCCCTGCTCTCGTCATTTTCCGGTGTTGCCCTGCCCGCGGACCACGTTTATTTCGGCGAGATCAGCCTTTCCGGCGCGGTCAGAGCGGCGGGACATATGACGACGCGACTCAAGGAAGCCCACAAGCTTGGCTTCAAGCAGGCCGTGGTTCCCGCTTCCGGCGATGTGGATGCCGGCGCGGTAAAGATCCGCCTCACCCGATTGGCTCACCTCAAGCAACTTGCGGAAAGCATCGGTCCATGCGAGTGAATTTGCGCGCCGTAAGGGCACCCCCATGCCCTCGATCGTTGTGCCCAAACCCGGCTCTGCAATCCTAGGACGCAAACTGATGCTCGGCCCCCTCACCTACCTCGATGCGGCGCTCTTGGCGGTTGCGCTGTTGTCAGGCCTGCTGGCGATGTACCGCGGACTGACCCGAGAGGTGCTGTCGATCCTGTCCTGGATCGTGGCCGCAGCCGCAGTCCTCTATTTCGTCCTGTATCATCGGCAAACGGCCGAGCAGCTCGCCACACAGTTTCATGCGCCGCTCGCGGTGGCGCAGGTCGTGGTCGGCGGCATCATCTTCCTGATCGTCTTAGTTATTGTTCATCTCGTTACGGCGAGGATCTCCGACACCATCCTGGACAGCCGGGTCGGTATCATCGACCGGATTCTAGGCTTTGCATTCGGGGTGTTGCGCGGGTTCGTGCTCGTCGTCATCCCCTACATGTTCTACGAATCGTTCGTGCCGGATCGGGCGCAGCAGTTCCCCTGGGTCAGGGAGGCGAGTTCGCTTCCCTATATCCAAAGCACGGGAAAGACGTTCCGCGATGTATTAACCCGATTTGTGCCGGGATCGCTGATGGCGCCGGGCGAACAGCAAGGTTTCCTGATGGAAAACCGGGTGTGGCATGTCGCCATGGATAGCAAACGCAATCAATTCGTCATATATACCCGCACGGCTGCGTGAACGGGCTTGAGTCTCCGTCACCGCCGGTTGCAGGTTGAACACGCAATGACGGAGTGACGGCCATGTCGCGAGGGCAGGATGGCAGTCGCAGACCCTATGTCGGCGGCGAATCCCGCTACGGCGATGACCGGCCGCGGGAGGAATGCGGCGTCTTCGGCGTTTTCGGCCACGAGGATGCCGCCGCGCTCACGGCGCTGGGCCTGCACGCTCTGCAACACCGCGGCCAGGAAGGCTGCGGCATCGTCACGTACGACGGCAGCCGCTTCAACCAGGAGCGCCGCCTCGGCCTTGTTGGCGACAACTTCAACAAGGCTGAAGTCATTGCGCGCCTGAAAGGGCGCATAGCCGTCGGACACAACCGCTACTCGACCACCGGCGACGTCGTCCTGCGCAACGTGCAGCCGCTGTTTGCCGATCTGGATACGGGCGGGTTCGCGGTCGGCCACAACGGCAACCTGACGAACGCCCTGACCTTGCGGCAGGAGCTGATCTCCTCGGGCGCCATCTGTCAGTCGACTTCCGACACCGAAGTCGTGCTTCACCTCATCTCGCGCTCGAAGAAACGGCGCATCGTCGAACGGCTGGTCGATGCGCTGCTCCAGATCGAGGGCGCCTACGCCTTCGTCGGCCTGACCAACGACATGCTGATCGGCGCGCGCGATCCTATCGGCATTCGCCCCCTGGTCCTCGGACGGCTGGGCGAAGCCTGGGTGCTGACATCGGAGACATGCGCGCTCGATATCGTCGGCGCCGAATTCGTGCGCGAAATCGAGAACGGGGAAGTGGTCGCCATCACGGCCGAGGGCATCACGAGCCATCGGCCCTTCCCAAGGCGGCCGGCCCGCCCGTGCATCTTCGAGTACGTCTATTTTGCGCGGCCCGACTCCATCGTCAGCGGCCGCAACGTTTATGATATCCGCAAACAGCTCGGCGCCCAGCTCGCGCTGGAAGCGCCGGCAGATGCCGACGTCATCGTGCCGGTTCCCGATTCAGGCGTGCCGGCCGCGATCGGATACTCGACCGCGGCGCAGATTCCATTCGAGCTCGGCATCATCCGCAATCACTATGTTGGCCGCACCTTCATCGAACCCGAGCAACGCATTCGCCAGCTCGGCGTCAAGCTGAAGCACTCGGCGAATCCCGGCGTTATCAGGGGCAACCGCGTGGTGCTCCTCGACGACAGCGTCGTGCGCGGCACCACCTCCAAGAAGATCGTGGCGATGATCAAGGAAGCGGGCGCACGCGAGGTTCACATGCGCATCGCCAGCCCGCCGATCAAGTATCCCGATTTCTACGGGATCGACACGCCCAGCACCGACGATCTGCTGGCGGCGAACATGACTGTCGAGGAGATGCGCGACTTCATGGGTGCCGACAGCCTGGCCTTTCTTTCGGTCGACGGGATCTATCGCGCCATGGGTTACGATCACCGCGACACGCGCAGCCCGCAGTTCACGGATCACTGCTTCACGGGCGACTACCCCACGCGCCTCGTCGACCAGGACGGCGCCGCCGACTATCAGCTCTCACTCCTGGCCGAAGCCCGATAGCGGCTCTATTCGAGTGCGCGGCGTCATTGCTGCCGGGCTCGCGTGTACTCTCCCTTTGAATTAGGTTGTACAGGTCGCGACATCGCGAACCATCGCCTGCTTGCTGACGCGCGCTGGGCGCGTTAGCACGTAAGTGGCTCAGGCGCCGATCGGTACTGGAAGATCAATGCAGACAGAGCAGACAGAAAAGCGGTTCGCTGGCCGTACTGTCCTGGTGACAGGGGCGTCGAGAGGGATTGGCCGCGCCGTCGGTGTCGGATTTGCGCGCGAAGGGGCGCACGTCATTCTGCTGGCGCGGACCGTGGGCGGCCTCGAGGAACTCGACGACGAGATCCGTGCGTTCGGCGGAACGGCGACGCTGGTCACGCTCGATCTGCGACAGGCCGACAAGGTCGACCAGATCGGCCCGAGCATCTATCAGCGCTGGGGCAAGCTCGATGTCCTGGTCGGCAATGCAGGCGTTCTGGGACCGCTCTCGCCGTTGCCACATATCACATCCGACGCATTCGCCGAGGTCATCGACACCAATCTCACCTCCAACTGGCGCCTGATGCGGTCTCTGGAGCCGTTGCTGCGACGCTCGGATGCCGGGCGCGCGATCTTCGTGTCCTCGGGCGCTGCACAATCCAACATGGCCTACTGGGGGCCTTATTCTGCGGCAAAGGCGGGGTTGGAAGCGCTCGCCCGCACGTGGGCGGCCGAACTCGCCAGCACGCCTGTGCGGGTCAACATCATCAATCCCGGTCCCATCAGAACCGGCATGCGCGCCAAAGCCTTTCCGGGCGAGGACGTGAACACGCTCAAGACGCCGGAGGACATCGTTCCACTGTTCTTGAAGCTGGCCGACCCGGCGCTGACGGATACCGGCAAGCTGTACAAGTTCGCCGCGGGTGATGTTCTGTAACGCTGCGGCTTTGCGGGTCCACAAGACGGCCCACAAACCTCAATCAAAGAAAACCGCGAGACCATCGTAGGCAGGCACCACGTGCTCAGGGAGCTCGCGGCGCAACGTCTCGTAGTCGAGATCGACGTGCAAATGCGTCAGGATGGCTCGTTTCGGCTTGATCCGCTCGATCCAGTCGAGGGCTTCCTTGACGCTGAAATGGCTCGGATGCGGAATGTAACGCAGCGCGTCGACGATCCAGAGGTCCAGTCCCGCGAGAGCCGCAACGCCTTCCTCGGACAACCCGCTGATGTCCGGCGAATACGCGACATCGCGGACGCGAAAGCCGAGCGATGTCATGTTGCCGTGCTCCTGCACGATCGGACGTGCCTCGACACAGCCGCCGGCACCATGGATCTGCACGGGGTTGGGTGGCGCAATTGCATACTCCGTGAGAACAGGCGGGTAGCTGCTGCCGGGCGGCGCCTGGAAGCAATAATCGAAGCGTTTGCGCAAGGTCGCGCCAGTAACCGCGTCGGCATAAACGTCGATCCGCCGGCGCATATTGAACGCGACAATCCTCAATTCATCGATGCCGTGCGTGTGGTCGGCGTGATCGTGTGTAAAGAGAACGCCATCCAGCGTGCTGACGTTGGCATCGAGCAACTGGTCGCGCAGATCGGGCGACGTATCGATGAGAACCTGCGTTGTGCCGCGCCCTTCGATGCGCTCGATCAGCGCCGAGCATCGGCGCCGCCGGTTCTTGGGATTGCGGGGATCGCACGCGCCCCAGTTGTTGCCGATTCGGGGCACACCGCCTGACGATCCGGTCCCGAGCAGCGAGAGCTTGTAGCTCATGCCGTTGCGCCATCTGGGAGGCGTCGCGGCACCTTGGAATAGAGACGGAAGAAGTTTTCCGTCGTCGCGGCAGCAATCTCGCCCGGCGTAATGCCTCTCACCTTGGCCAGAGCGTCGGCGGTGTGCACGACGAAGGCCGGCTCGTTGCGCTTGCCGCGATGCGGCTCGGGCGCCAGAAACGGCGCGTCGGTTTCAACCAGCAGCCGATCCAGGGGCACTTCAGCGGCGATGGCCCGCAACGCATCCGATTTCTTGAACGTAATGACGCCGGAAAACGAGATGTAGTGGCCGAGCGCCAATGCCCGCCGTGCGAGGTCGGCGCCGCCGGTGAAACAGTGCAGCACCGCCCGGAAGGCTCCGCGCGAGGCTTCGTCCTCGAGGATGGCCGCCGTGTCGGCGTCGGCATCACGTGAGTGAATGATGAGCGGCAGCCCGGTCGCCCGGGCCGCCTGGATGTGCGTGCGCAGACCGGCGGCCTGCGCTTCAGGTGGAGACTTCTTGTAGTAGTAGTCGAGCCCGGCCTCGCCGATCGCCACGC
>JBKKCB010000106.1:0-2360 GCA_046713545.1 Hyphomicrobiaceae bacterium
TCGGTCGCAGCCATCCTGCCGCAGGTTCAGGGGGCTTTGTCGGCCACCCAGGACGAGGTGTCCTGGGCGGTGACGTTCTACATCCTGGCCACCGCCGTCACCATGCCGATGACCGGCTGGCTCGTCAGCCGTTTCGGCCGCGGCCGGGTGCAATTCTGGAGCCTCGCAGGCTTTACATTCTCGACCGTGATGTGCGCGTTCGCGACGTCGCTCGAAAGCCTCGTCGCCTGGCGCCTTGTGCAGGGGGCGACCGGCGCGCCAATCCAGCCCCTCGGCCAGACGATATTGTTGGACGTTTTTCCCCGCCATCAGCACGGGCTGGTCATCTCGATCTTCGGCACGACCAACACCATCGGGCCGGTGCTCGGTCCGACCTTCGCCGGGTATCTCGCCGAGGCCTACGGGTGGCGCTGGGGGTTCCTCATGATCGTGCCGGTCGCGTTGGCGGCCTGCATCGCCGCCTACTTCGCGTTGCCGGAGGACGCCAAGCGAAGCAAGGCCTCCCTCGACTGGATCGGTTTTCTCTCCCTGTCGACCGCCATCGCCGCCACGCAGTTCGTGCTGTCGCGCGGACAACGGCTCGACTGGTTTGAATCGCCTGAGATCGTTATCGAGACCTGCGTGGCGGCGCTCGCGCTCTACGTGTTCGTCGTCCACAGCCTGACGAGCCGGGCGCCCTATCTGAGCCCGCGCCTGCTGCTCGACCGCAACTACATCATCGGCATCGGCTTGATCGTTATCTTCGGCATGCTGAATTTCACGCCGATGGTGCTGCTGCCGCCGCTGCTGCAGAATCAGCTTGGATTTCCTGATGGCCTGATCGGCTTCGTCGTGAGCTGGCGCGGCGTCGGCGTCATGGCCGGCTCCTTTACGTCGATTTTCGCCCAGCGCCTCGACCCTCGTGTCGGCATGGTGGCCGGCTTCGGCATGCAGATCGTGTCAGGCCTCTGGCTGACGAGCCTCAATCTCAACGCGCCGCTGGCGACCTTGTGCGCAAATGCGTTTCTGCAGGGGCTCGCCGTCGGTCTGATCTGGACCCCGATCGTCACGACCGCGTTTCGCACGCTGGACCACTCCCTGCGCCCGGAAGGCATTGCCGTGCTGCATCTGATGCGCAGCATCGGCAGCAGTTTTTTCATCTCGATCACCGTTGCGGAAATCGTGCGCACGACGAGCGCCAACTACGGCCGCATGACGGAGATGCTCTCGCCGTACAACAAGGTGCTCGGCGATCCCTCCGTCATGGGCGGCTGGCACACCGACAACGCCGCCGGCATGGCCACGCTCGCCAAGGAGATCGACCGGCAGGCCGCCATGCTGGGCTATATGAACGCGTTCATCCTCTACACGGCCATGTCCGTCATCGCCATTCCCCTGGTGCTCCTGCTCGGCGGACGACGGCGAAATGCGTAGCTCATCCCGCCTTTCGTCATCCTCGCGCGAGTGCGCCGCAGGCGCATCGAAGCGCGGGGACCCAGCGTAAGACTCGTCGAAGACACATAATTTCGAGCCTCCGGCACTTCTTTTGCTGGATCCCCGAGACGGCTCCGGCTTCGCCTGCGCCGCTCGAGGATGACGAGGTAGGACGAGGAAGGAGGCGCACACATGCTTGCATCCGCGCGCCGTGTAGAGCACCGTGCCGTCCCTTTTCGCAACGAAGCCACCCACCCCATGAAAATCGCGACGTGGAACATCAACGGCGTAAGAGCCCGCATCGACGGCCTCATCACCTGGCTCAAGGAGAGCCAGCCCGATGTCGTGTGCCTGCAGGAAATCAAGACCATGGACGAAGGCTTTCCGGCCGCGGCCATTGCCGATCTCGGCTACAGCGCGGCCGTCTACGGGCAGAAGGGTTTCAACGGTGTCGCGCTGCTGTCCAAATATCCCATCGAGGATGTCCGCAAGGGTCTGCCCCAGGATCCCGATCCCGCCCAGTCGCGCTACATCGAGGCGGTCATATCGGTGCCGGGGTCGGCGCTGCGGGTGGCATCGATCTACCTGCCGAACGGCAACCCCATCACGACGGAGAAATTTCCCTACAAGCTGGCCTGGATGCAGCGGCTCGAGGAGCACGCACGCAGCCTGCTCATGCACGAGGAGACGCTGGTGCTGGCGGGAGATTTCAACGTCATTCCCGAACCGGTCGACGCCAAACGCCCGCAGGCCTGGATCAATGATGCCCTGTTCCAGCCGGAGTCGCGGGCAGCCCTGCGGCGCCTGCAGGCGCTCGGCCTCACCGACGGACTGCGCGCCTGCGAGCCGGGTCCCGGCGTCTACACGTTCTGGGACTATCAGGCGGGCGCGTGGCAGAAGGACGACGGCATCCGCATAGACCACCTGCTTCTCTCGCCACAGGCCGC